>NZ_BAAABF010000007.1:0-180279 GCF_054767895.1 Clostridium sp. CTA-17 | reverse complement strand
GGTCAAGCGGTTAAGACACCACCCTTTCACGGTGGTAACAGGGGTTCGATTCCCCTAGGGGTCACCATATTACGGTCGCATAGCTCAGCTGGGAGAGCACCTGCCTTACAAGCAGGGGGTCACAGGTTCGATCCCTGTTGCGACCACCAAAACTTTTAATGGCTCAGTAGCTCAGTTGGTTAGAGTGCCGGCCTGTCACGCCGGAGGTCGAGGGTTCGAGCCCCTTCTGAGTCGCCACATGCTGGTGTGGCTCAATTGGCAGAGCAGCTGACTTGTAATCAGCAGGTTATCGGTTCAAGTCCGATCATCAGCTCCAAAGAACTTCAGTTAAACTGAAGTTTTTTTTTATTCTTTTAGAGAGTAATTCGCCATTTAATTTATTTATGCAAAAAAGTACACCTTATCTTTTAAGTAAGATAAGGTGTATTTTTTCTTTTTTGAAGATTTTTCTTTATTCTTATGTCATCTCCGTAAGTTTTAAATAGAAGAAAGTTTCCTAGCAATCTAGAAGTTATTCTTTCTGCATAAGCTTGCTTCAATTCAGGAAGATTTAAATTTGTAGATATAATCATCTTTTTATTTAATAATATTTTTTTGTTTAGAAGGGTAAATAACTCAGTTGTAGAGAAATCAGTTATTTGTTCTGCACCTAAGTCATCTATAACAAGTAAGTCACAATTTATAAGCAAATCTTCTAATTCATGATCATTATTAAATCTTATTTCTCTAAGATTTCTAATAAGTTCATCAGATGTTCTATAAACTACAAGAAATCCATTATCTAATAATTCTTTAGCTATGCAATAAGTTAAAAATGTTTTTCCAGTTCCAGGGCTACCATAGAAAAGTATATTTTCATTATGCTTATCAAATTTAGGGATATATCCATTAACCATCTTATCAATGATTATTTGCATATTTTCTCTTGGAGAATACTTTTCATTACCATTGTTTAAAGGAGAAAAAACATTTATATCAAATTTTGAAAAATTATTTAGCTTTAAAGCATCAGCCATATGAGAATTCTCATAGTATATATCTACAAGTTTTTTCTTATAACAAATACATTTTTTAGTGCCTATATATCCTGTATCTTTGCAAGATGGACAGATATAATGCATATCTAAATAATCTTTTGGATATCCACTCATAGCAAGAAGTTGATCTTTCTCATCTCTAAGATTTTCAATTTCTTTTTTTAATTTTTCAAAACTTTCTTTTTCATGTTTTCTTAAAGCAAGCATTGAAAGTTTTAAAGAAAGCTTATTTATTTCTCTTTCATACTCAAAAACTTGAGGTAGTTTTTCTTTCAATTCTTTTTGTCTATTAGCTAGATTTGTTTTTTCTTTTTGACGGATTTTTTCATACATATCCATCAATTGACTTTTATAACCTTTAATCATTCAATATCCCATCCTAACAATTGTTTTTCTAAGGAATCATAGTCATAATCTCTTTGGGTAAAGTTTGCTTCTCTAGCTGGTTTCTTTTGAATTGGAGCTGAATTATTTTTGTTAAATGGCTTTTTAATGCTAGATGTCTTTTTAACATCTTTTTTTGCAACATCATCAAGAGTCTTGATACCATCTTTAAACCATTTACCTAAGATACCATCTATATATTTAAAATCAGCTCTGTTTAAACGTTCAAAGCATATATCACAAGCCTTAAGTATTAACTCAACAGAGAAGTTATAAGTTAAAAGCCACTTTTCCATCATAGTTTCCTGTGGCTTCATTATTTCGGTATTTTGAATTCCTAAATACTTAAGAATTTTTCTTATTTTAACCCATTTATCTTCTGTTTTAGTTATATAAGCTTGAGCTTCCTCTATTGATTTTATTCCGGCATTATGCCATCCAAGAGCCACTGTCTCTATGTATCTAACATCTTTTTTACCCTTAGATACACAGTACTCTATTAGTATTAATATAAGCTCTGAGGAAAAATTAAGCTCTGTTTGCCAAGAAAGATAAGTTGTCATTTCCTTTGTGGATAAAGGACGACATATAAGCTTTTCTATATCTTTGAGCATATCCTTAGTGTTATTTTCATCAAGGGCTGATAATAAATCAACAGAGTTTTGACTTGATGAATGATTACCTTCTGATAAGTCTAAAAATTCTATTTTAAAGTTATTCATTTTATCTATAGGAATTAGTTTTATAACACCTTCGTCATGCCAATAATTAAGAGCATTCATTATATCTGATTCTAAAAGGTTTAGGTTCGTTGCTAAAATTGAAGAGTTAACTCCAGGTTCTCCAGTGAAATTATACTTTAGCAATAATAAATAAACCTTAATAAATTCTCCTCGAGCTTTAGGCATGTATTCTTCTATGAATATATTACTAACAGGAGTAAACTTAGTGGCTGAGTTTTTTAACATAAAAGTACTCAAAAAATAACCACCTTTCTAGATTTATAAATAGTCTAAATTTTAAAATGCATATAAATAAAAAATTAGACTATGTTTAATTATATCAAAGTGTCTTTTCTATAACAATAAAGTAAGCTTCTATAAATTGCAAAAAAAATATTTTATTTACATGAATAATTTTTTGTTAAGTGGGAACATTAATTTACGTGTTTAAATTTACACTAAAATTTTTATTAAAAGGAGAATTATGAATATGAATATTTCAGAGGGTGAGGGGAGAAACTCTATTAAAGTTTTTCTAATTACCTTAATTATTTTATTTTGTACAGTTAAAACTAATGTTTTTGCTAATTCTTTATATCCAAGAATGGGAAGTGGAAAATATAGTTTTGTAAATATGCCTTGTATGGCTAATGTTTATGTAGAGGCTTATGAACTATCCCTAAATAATAATGTCATAGGATATATAGGAAATCCCGATACTGTTGAAACTGTTTTAAATAAAATAAAACAAACATACATAGATAAGGCTTCTGAAAAAGGAGTTTTAGTTAAAGAAGTAAATTTTGATACAAAAATAGATTTAAAAAAGAATATGATTCAATCTAAAGATTTAAGTTCAGTAGAGGATATAACTTCAAAAATAATGCTTGCTAATGATATTTTAGAAGAACCTTTATTAGATGTAACTATTGAAGCTGAAATTGATGAAATTGCATCAATAGAGCCAGCAGTTGAAGTTATAAAACTAGAAGACAAGTATTTAGGAGAAAATACTATTGAAGAAGGAAAATGGGGAGAGAAAAAGGTTAAAAAGAAAGTAATATTTATAAATGGAAAAGAAGCAGACAGTGAAATAATATCTGAATCAGTTTTGAAAGAAGCTGAGAGTACAAAGGTATATAAGGGAATAAAAAATCCAATTAACTCAAATATGGCATTTTTAGCTCATCCAACTAGAGGGGGAGTTATAACATCTGTCTTTGGAGAAAAGAGTAGAGGAGGCCATAGAGGGGTTGATATAGCTGTGCCTAGTGGAACACCAATAGGAGCTGCTTGTGATGGTGTAGTAAGTTTTGTTGGGTATGACGATATATATGGCAATATGGTTAAGATAAAACACGATGATAATACAGAAACTCTTTATGCTCATGCTAGTTATATATTAACTGAGCTTGGAAAAGAAGTGAAAAAAGGTGAGACTATTGCCAAAGTTGGCAGTACCGGAAGAAGTACGGGGCCTCACCTACATTTAGAATTGATATATAAGGGTAATCCTATTAATCCTGTAAATTATATTAGTTAGTTTTATATATTTTCAAGTAAAAAAGATAAATCTATGACTCCTTCTCCAACAGAATCAGAAGGTAGTTCATATTTATTATTAGAAGCTATTTTTAATAAAGAACATAAATCCTTGTAATTTAGTTCTGGCTTGGCCTCTAAAAGTAGTGCACATACTCCAGATATGTAGGCACAGGCTAGGGATGTTCCTTGAAAGACTGTGTAACTACTATCTAATTTATGAGGATATAGTTTTATTCCATTTCTTTCAGAAATATATTTTTTATCTGAGTTTAAGCACATTATATTAGCACAAGCTGCACAAAAATCTGGTTTTTTCACATTAGAATTTCCAGATGAAGAAAATTTAAAAGTTGTTGTTGGTGTCTTTGTAGAATCTATACCACCAACTGTTATACACCAAGGAGATAATGCTAAACCCTGAATAGTGTTATCTCCTTCTATACTTCCAGAAGGGACAACAGGAATGATATTTTTACTAACTGCTAACTTAAAAAGTTCGTTAAAGTAATCTGATATTTTAATATTATGGCTAGTAAGTTCAAAAGGTAAACATAGAACTCTTATAGGATTATTCTCTTGATTTATAAGAGTTTCAATGGCGAAAAGTATATCTGAAACATAGCCCTTTCCATTAGCATCAAAGGCCTTTATACAAGATATTTTGGTGTTTTCTGCAATACCTCTAAAAACAAGCTTTGATGAATATCCACTTCCACATATAATTCCACTTAAGGCAGTTCCATGTCCATTATCATCATAAGGATAAGAATAGTTGTTTAATAAATCTAAAAACATATCTATTTTGTTTGTAGGATTTATTAAATCTTGATGAGGATAGACTCCACTATCAATTAAACCAATAGATACATTCTTGCCAGTAAAATTAAAAGATTTATTGGTGGCAATTCTATTAGCAGTACCTATACTAAGCCCGCAAAGTATAGCATGATCATCAAAAGAAATAAATTCTATCTCAGGATATTCAATTAACCTATTAATAGCTTTTGGTGTAAGAATAGCGCAAATCAAATTTAATGACTTAATTTCTCTTATAACAGTACCTCTAAGCTTGGGTATCTTCTTTGTTATATCTTCCATAAATTTTTTGCATTTTATAAGAACTCTATAATTTGTATAATAAGAGCGATTTATATAAATTTTTAGATTGCTATCCAATTTTTGTTTTATTGAAAACATAATAAATACTCCCATATTATTTATTATTTTATAATATATGAATGGGAGTATGATTTTGACAATGTATTAACTTTTCCATTTAAAAATGATAATTCCAACTATCATTAATATTATTCCTAAATAATTATGGGCAGCAAATCTGATTTTTTCACTATCAAAAAGAGCAAAAGCATCTATTATTCCTGCTGTTAAGAGTTGGGATATTAAGATTATTGATATTCCAAAGGTTGGTCCTAAGCTTCCCACAGCAGCCATAACAGTATAGGTTATAACAACACCAAGTGCTCCTCCTAATAGATATATTTTGTTTACAGAACGAAGTTCAGAGTAATTACCGTTTCTTAGCATAAGCATAATAAGTATTGCTAAAACAAAAGCAGAACCTTGAACTATGGTATTTGTTTCCCAAACACCTATCTTTTCTGAAACTCTTGTGTTAAAAACTCCTTGGATACTCATTGCTGCACCAGAAATAATTGCTAAAATAATACCAAGCATAATAAATCACCTCAAGCTTAGTATTTCCATAATTAAAAAAATAACTCTCTAAATTTTAGAGAGCTATCTTACAACAATCATTTTTGAAAAAAATTTCTTCTATTTGATTTATTGAAAAACCTAAGCTTATTCCTAAGCTTATAAAATCTTCAAATAATGTTTTATAGTGATCAATAGATGGAGATATTATTAAGTCATTTACATCTATAAGTAAAGTTAAAAATTGATCGCTTAAACAATAATCATTTGGTTTAACTATTAATTTCTTTAAGCAAGTATAATTTTTATTTAAACCTATAGTAAGGATTTGTTTTAAACAATCGATATATTTTTCTAAAACTAATTGTTTTGAAACTCTAGATTTATTGCTATCATTCCAATAAATAAAGCATTTTGTTTCATCAGCTAATTCGCTTATTTTAACTTGAAGCGCTAAGTACATTCTAGTGGTAACTTTATAGTTATTTAAATTACTATCGATAACAAGTTCCTTGTTAAACTTATCTTGTTGAATAAAAAAATTATCTAACTCCATGAGTATATCCCCCTATCTTCTTAAGCAAAAAAATGCTTACTAGTTAATTTTACAGAATCTTTTCACAATTGAAAAGATTAGAAAACGAATACAGACCTAAAAAGTTACGAAATGTTTAATTTACAATTATTTTAACCTAAGTTAATTGAATATATGCTTTATAAATATTAATATAAATAGACACAATATAAATTATTTAGTAATTTCTTAGATCATATGATTTTACAGGGATTTCTCTTTTGTTATTTTGAAATCTCCAAAGTTCTATTTTAGAAATTTTTAATATGTTCTTTTGAGAAGATTCTCGTAAGTTAAAAATAGTAGGTTGTGTATTATTCTTTTTATGATTTTCTTTAAAGTTAGGATTGTTTATAGGGATGTATAGAGGGGAGTCAACACGCTCTCTAACATTAAAACCATGTAACTTTAGCATATCATTGAATAATCTATGAATTTTTTTAATATAACCTTTATTTTCGATTTGTAAGTTTAGAGCTTTATTAGTGCTCTCATTAAACTCAGCACTACCAGTTAACTCTATCTTAAATTTCTTATAAGGTTTGATTAATTTAAGGACCACTTCATCTAGTTTATCTAGATTGGGGTTATCAATTGTTTCAAGAGGAATGTGTAAACTTATGTGATTTCTTGGTAATTTGTATTTCCTTAATAAACCTCTTTGAAGTGATTCAAGGGATTTACAAGACTCCTCATCAAACAATGCTACTAAATAATATTTCATAACAAAACCTCTCTTGAATATTAGTTTGTTCCAAATAAATACAAACTTTGATATAAATTATAACATATAGAATTTTTAAAAAAAATAATAAGAAAGAAATTTCAGAATAAAAAGTATTTTTAGACAATATAAATTGGGTAAATTTTAAAAGTAAACAGTAAAAAAAATCTTTAAATATTAGCTTATTATGATATAATGAAAATTATGAGTAATACTTTAAATTTCACGGTTTAGCCAGTTTAAATATGGTTAATCGAAATAAAAATTTTAACTAAATAAGAATAAAAAAGAAGAAAATGGTAATTGTATACATATAAAAAATTAGCAAGGGTGAATTGTATGAATAGATTAATTATAAATGGCGGTAAAGCTTTAAAGGGATCTATAGAAATAAACGGAGCTAAAAACGCTGCCGTAGCTATATTACCGGCAGCTATACTAGCTAGCAAAGGTGAATGTATTATTGATAATGTACCAGATATAGCTGATGTACATTGCTTAGAGAGAATAATTAGATCATTAGGATGTAATGTTGAAAAATTAGATAATAACACATTAAAAATAAATGCTGAAGAAATAAAAACTGTAGAAGCTTGTGGAAATGACGTAAGAAAAATGAGAGCTTCTTATTATTTCATAGGAGCACTTTTAGCACGTTTTAAAGAGGCTAAAGTGGAACTTCCAGGAGGTTGCCCAATAGGAGTTAGACCTATTGATCAACATATAAAAGGATTTGAGGCACTAGGAGCTAAGGTTTCAATAGAGCATGGTGCTGTAAATATAATGGCAGAAAAATTAATAGGAACAAATATATTCTTTGATGTGGTAAGTGTTGGAGCTACTATAAATCTTATGATAGCAGCAACTTTAGCAGAAGGAACTACAGTTTTAGAGAATGCAGCAAGAGAACCACACGTAGTAGACGTAGCAAACTTTTTAAATGCTATGGGAGCTAATGTTAAAGGGGCAGGAACAGATGTTATAAGAATCAAAGGTGTTAAAGAATTAAAAGGATGTAATTATAGTGTTGTACCTGACCAAATAGAAGCTGGAACATTTATGATAGCAGCAGCAGCTACAAGAGGAGATGTGACAATTCAAAATGTTATACCAAAGCACTTAGAGTCAATTTCAGCTAAGCTTTTAGAAATGGGAGCTAAAGTAGAAGAAGGAGACGATAGTGTTAGAGTTTATGTTGATGGAGATTTAAAAGGAGTAAATTTAAAAACTGCTCCATATCCAGGATTCCCAACAGATGTTCAACAACCAATGTGTACTCTACTATCTACGGCTAAAGGTAGAAGTATAATAGTTGAAACTATATGGGAAAATAGACATAAGCATGTAGATGAACTTAAAAAAATGGGAGCTACTATAAAAGTTGAAGGAAGATCAGCTATTATAGACGGTGTAGATAGACTTACAGGGGCTGTTGTTAAGGCTACTGACTTAAGAGCAGGAGCTGCAATGGTTATTGCAGGTTTAATTTCTGATGGAGTTACAGAGATAACAAGTATTGAACATATAGATAGAGGATACCCTCATATAGAAGAAAAGTTCAGAATGCTTGGTGCTGATATAGTCAGAAAATAAGAACAAAAAATGGGGGAAATATATGATTTTTTGCTCACTATATAGTGGAAGCAGTGGTAATAGCATATTAGTAGGTTCAGAAAGAACTAAAATACTAATCGATGCAGGATTATCAGGCAAGAAAATAATAGATGGCTTACAAGAAGTAGGCCAAAATCCAAATGAGATTGATGGTATTTTCATAACCCATGAGCATAGTGACCATATAAAAGGAGCAGGTATATTATCAAGAAAATTTAATATACCTATATATGCAAATGAGCTTACTTGGAAAGCCATGGAGAAATCCCTAGGAAAAATAAAAGAAGAAAATATAAAAATTATGCCTAAGAGAAGTACAATGAGTTTAAATGATTTAGATATAACATCATTTAATACTCCACACGATTCTGTGGCTTCAACAGGTTATACTATAAAGCACAAAGGCAAAAGTGCAAGTATTGCAACTGATATTGGAACATTTACTGAAGAAATATTAAGAAATATTAGAGAATCTGAAGTTATTTTATTAGAATCAAATCATGATGTGCAAATGGTTAAGTTTGGACCATACCCTTATGAGTTAAAAAGAAGGGTGCTTAGTGAAGTTGGACATTTATCAAATGAGGATTGCGGAAAAGCTATCGTTGATATAATGAAGCATGATAAGCATAGAAAAATAATATTAGGTCATTTAAGCAATACTAATAATGTGCCAGAATTAGCCGAACAAGCTGTTATTAATGTATTAAATGCACATAAAATTAACATAGGGAAAGATTTAGAGCTTAAGTTAGCAGATAGACATAAACCAAGTAGTTATATAAGTTTTTAAGTAAGGGGAATTTATATGAAAAAAGGGATGATTTTATTAATTCTATCATCTTTTTTGTTAGTTGGATGTGACAGTATAAAAATGGATAAGTTAGCAGCTAACAATAATGAGAGGGTAAAAACAATAGCTAATGATTTAATAGGAGATATTGAGTTATCTTTATATTTTGATGGAACTAAGGATGAACAAAATCCTAAAATAGAGCAACAAGAAATACTTGTTGATGGTGATGAAATTTTAGGGCAGTATTTAATACAAGCTCTTATTCAAGGACCATCTCAAAAGGGAAGTTTAGCGCCTATATTACCTAAGGATACTAAATTATTATCTTTTGATATAAAAGATGATATTGCAATTATAAATTTAAGCAAGGAAGCTATTGTAAATATGAGTGCAACTAAAGAACAGGCAACCTTAGAAGGTATAATAGCTACAATAACCCAAATACCAAGTATTAATAAGATTAATATACTTGTTGATAATCAAATGGTTAATTCATTAGGTGGCAATTTTGATATTAGTAAACCTTTCGGAAAAGAAGATATACCTAATTTAAAGATAAATAATTAGAGAATTTGTAAAATGTAAACAAATAATTTCATATGTATTAAAAATATATATTTTATATGTTTATTAATTAGTAAAATATTGAAATATATTGTCTAAATTATTATAATTTTGATATAAAGTTGATTAAAAAGGAGAAGGAAGTATGAGTTTATATAAGCAATGGACAGACATGGTTGTAGAATATGTTAAGGTTAAGGGAGAAGCTGCATTCTGGAAAGAATATAGTGATGTAGAAACTAAAATATACAAAGATTTATTAGCTAATCATAAAGAAGTTAAAAAAGCTACAATTGCAGATTTAGCTAAAGAATATGGTACAACAGAAGAGTTTGTAATGGGATTCGTAGATGGAATAAACGATAGTTTAAAAACTCCATATGACTTAGAAAAAGTTGAAAGCAATACAGAATTATCATTTGATATAGACTTTGAAAATTTATACTACAATATGTTAGATGCAAAAGCAGATTACTTATTTAACTTACCTCAATGGGATGCTATATTCTCAGGAGAAAAGAGAAGAGAAATCCAATTCAGATACAGAGATTCAAAAACTGTAAGAAATGAAGAAGTTAAAGTTGGGAGAAATGAACCATGCCCATGTGGAAGTGGAAAGAAATATAAAAAGTGTTGTGGAAAATAATTGTTTTTTAAAATAGGTAGGCTTAGTCTACCTATTTTTTTATGTGCTTTTTTAAGGTTTTGATATGATATAATTTAAGTATTAATTATTTTGGGGGGGGTTATATTATGGATAAGAATATTATGTGGTTAAGAGAATGTAGAATTAATAAAGTTATAAAAGCTTTAGAAGAAAATAATATGAATGGATATTTAGTAAATTCAAAAGAAGAACTTATAAGTAAGATAGAAGAATTAACTAATATTGGAGATATAGTAGCTTGCGGAGGCTCTATGTCCTTATTTGAAGCTGGAGTTATAGATCATCTTAGAAGTGGAAGATATGAATTTTTAGATAGATATAAAGAGGGGTTAAAACCTGAAGATATAAAAAAGATTTACAGGGGTTCTTTTTCATCGGATGTATATTTCACAAGTACTAATGCAATTACTGAAGAGGGTGAAATATATAATGTTGATGGTAACGGAAATAGAGTAGCGGCAATGCTTTATGGCCCGGATAAGGTCATAATTGTAGCAGGATATAATAAAATTGTTGAAAGTTTAAATGAGGCTATACAAAGAAATAGAAGCATCTCAGCTCCTGCTAATGCAAAAAGACTAAATAAGAAAACACCTTGTGCTAAGGTAGGAAATTGCATGGATTGTAAGAGTCCAGAAAAGATATGTAGAGAATATACTTTAATCAGAAGTCAAAGTAATTCAAATAGAATACATGTAATATTCTTAAATGAAGAATTAGGATATTAAAATTTACAAGTAAGGACATGTAAAAATGTTCTTACTTTTTTTATAAATCTGAATTTGATAAAGAATTATAATTTGTAAATAATTATTATTAAATGTATTGCTTTGCAATTATTAAATTTTGAAAATTAATAAAGTCTTTTTATTAAGAAATTAATATTACTAAATTGTAAGTAGAATGCAATGGTATTATAATATGAACATGGTTCAAATAAAAAAGGAGATGAAAGTAATGTCAAAAGAATTAATTATAGCAATAATATTTATGAATTTAGCACTATTATTTTATAGTATAGGTGTTTGGTCTGAAAAGATTCAAAAAACTTTAAAACCATGGCACTTAGCATTTTTCTATTTAGGTCTAATTTGTGATACTACAGGAACTGGAGCTATGGAAAAAATAGCAGGTGGAATAAACTTTAGTTTCCACACAATAACAGGTGGAGCGGCATTAATATTAATGTTAGTACATGCTATCTGGGCAACTGTAGTTTTAGTAAAGAAAGATCAAAATATGATAGCTAAATTCCACAAATTTAGTATAATTGTTTGGGTAATTTGGTTAATACCATTCTTTACTGGAGCTGCAATGCATATGCTATAAAAAGTTTAAAAGACTATGTAAGAATATATCTTGCATAGTCTTTTTTTAGATATGAATACTTATATGTTAGTTTGAAAATATTATAATATTTTCAAATGATTAAGACTATGCACTAAAAATCAATAATTCTTATATATATATTTCACTATATATATAAGAGTTATTAATAAGATTTATGTAATGGTTTATAGGATTACTAAGAGCTTTACTTTATGGTAATATTATTGGTAGTTAAAACTAGGAGGGCGAAAGATGAATATAACAGTTATTTCAGTAGGGAAACTAAAGGAGAAGTATTTAAAGCAAGCTATAGATGAGTATTCAAAGAGATTAAGTAGATATTGCAAATTAGAAATAATAGAACTTCCTGATGAGAAGACACCAGATAATGCTTCAGAAAAAGAGGAGCTACAAATAAAAGAAAAAGAAGGTAAGTTAATACTTTCAAAAATAAAGGATAATATGCATGTAATTGCTATGGATTTAAAAGGTAATGAAATAACTTCTGAGAAATTTTCAAAGTATATAGAGAATTGTGGAGTTATGGGAAATTCAAATATTACCTTTGTAATTGGAGGAAGCCTTGGTTTATCACAAGAAGTAATAAAAAGAGCTGATTACAAATTATGCTTTTCAAAAATGACATTCCCACATCAATTATTTAGGGTAATGTTATTAGAACAAGTTTATAGAGCATTTAGAATAATGAAGAATGAACCATACCATAAATAAGTGCGGTTTTTACTAAAATTAGATAATGAAAAAAGTAGTTATAAGTAATTAAGACTCTTACTTGTATTTAAATATACAGGTAAGAGTTTTTTTATAAAGTAATTAAGCTATTGTAAAATAACAACTTAATATATTTATTTAAAATGGAATAATATGAGATAATAAAAATATGAAGTAATGAATAAATGTATTATAATGTTAATTAATAATTTTTCTGATAATATATAGATAAATGGGAATTTGATGAAATAATGGAGGAGTACATAAATGGTTTTATTAGTCGTTGATACACAAAAATTATTAGTAAATAGTAAATTATATAATTTTGAAAATTTTATTAAAAATATTAGGGAATTAATTAATATATCAAGAAAAAATAACATTGAAGTATTATATGTAATACATGATGATGGAGTAGAAAGTGATTTAACAAAAGGAAAAGATGGATTTGAAGTTTACGAAGAATTTAAGCCTATGGAACAAGAAAAAGTGTTTGTAAAAAGTGTAAATAGTTCATTTAGAGGAACTGGTTTGTTAGAATATTTAAGAGAAAAGGGTGAAAAAGATATAATTGTTGTTGGACTTCAAACTGATAAATGTATTGATGCTACCATAAAGTGTGGTTTTGAACATGGACTTAATATGATTGTACCAAGCTATGCTAACTCAACTGTTGATAATGACTTCTTTAGTGGAGAGCAAAGTTATAAGTATTATAATGAATTTATGTGGAATGATAGATATGCTAAATGTATTTCTATTAATAAGGTATTTAATATGTTGGAACGCTAAATAGAGTATATTTAATGAATAATTTTAATCTATTACGAAATAAATCTAAAATATAAATATATATTATAATTAAGAATAATGTAGTCAATAAAGATACTAATGCTAAGTCTAAGAAGACAGAGGAAATAAGGTTTAGCTTATATAAAGATACTATTAAGTATGTTTATTAGTGATAAGATATAAAATATAACTTAAAAATAAGACGGAAAACTGTACCATAAATAAAGTTTTTAACTATCTACCATAGTTCCACCATTTACATGAAGAACTTGTCCTGTTACGTAGGAGGAATCATCAGATGCTAAGTAGACATATGCTGGTGCAAGTTCAAAAGGTTGACCAGCACGTTTCATTGGAACATCAGATCCAAAGTTAGCTACTTCTTCCTCTGAAAAACTTGATACTATAAGAGGAGTCCAAATAGGTCCTGGAGCTACTGCATTGACTCTTATTCCACTTTTAGCAAGTGATTGTGAAAGTGATCTTGTAAATGTAACTACAGCACCTTTTGTTGATGAGTAATCTATAAGATTTTCTTTACCTTGGTAAGCAGTAACAGAGGTAGTATTTACTATTGTACTTCCTCTTTTCATGTATTTTAAAGCTTCTTGTGTAAGATAGAACATAGGGAAAATATTTATTTTAAAGGTTAATTCAAGTTGCTCTTGTGAAATACAGTTTATATTATTTTGAGGGAATTGAACCCCAGCATTATTTATTAAAACATCTATTCCACCTAAAGTTTCTACTGTAAATAGAACTAATTTTTCACAGAAGTTTTTATTAGATATATCACCAGGAACTAAGTAGCATTTTCCACCATACTTTTCTACATATTTCTTTGTGGTTTCAGCGTCATCATTTTCATAAAGATAAGAGGTTACAATATTTGCTCCTTCTTTTGCCAAGGCTATAGAAACTGCTCTACCAATTCCACTATCACCACCAGTAATAAGAACTGATTTTCCTTTTAATTTTCCACTGCCCTTATAATCAGGATTATCAAATATAGGACTAGGAACCATTATTGATTCTATTCCAGGTTGAACTGATTGATGTTGGGGTGGGAATTTCTTTGGTAACTTTTCAAAGTTTATACTATTATCACAATATGGATTCATTAGACGCTCCTTAGGTATTTATAATACTAGTTATTTTATGAATAAATAATTATATTTGTGATTTTATATAAAGAATTTCAACTTTTTTATAATTAAAATAAAACGATTTATTATAAAAATTATTTTATAATTTAGGGCTTTATAATTAAATTTAAGTTTTATTAGGAATATTATTTCATATAGTGGTCAATATATAAGTGTAAAGAAAGCTGATAAGTTTAAAAATGAGTAGCACTTTACAAAGGATCAAATTATTAAAGGAGGTAATCTTATGGGAAATGAAAGTTATAAAAAGAAAAATAGTGATGGTAGCATATTAAAGTGGATAGGAAGATTTATTTTAGTTGCCATAGTATTAGTAATAACATCATTTGTAACTCCAGGATTTTCAATACATGGACTATGGTCATTTTTATTAGCTGCTGTCGTAATATCAGTGTTAGATTATTTAGTAGAATTATTTATGGGTGTTGATGCATCACCATTTGGGAAAGGAATAAAAGGTTTTATAATAGCTGCAATAATAATATATTTAACTCAATTCTTAGTTCCAAACATGGGAGTTTCAATTATAGGAGCATTACTAGCTGCTGTAGTTATAGGAATAATAGATGCTGTAATTCCAAATAAAATTATGTAAAACTTTTAAAATAGAGTGCTTTTAATAAAAGCGCTCTATTTTTTTATTAATATTTAAAGTATGTGATGTTATAATATTATGGATAAAAAATAGAATTAAAAGATAAGAATAAGTGAGGATTTTTTTATGAGCAAATATGCGATACTTGCAAATCCAGGTCATAATCGTATTTATTTTGATACAGCGCTTAAGATTGCAGTTTCAGAATTACAAGCAATTGCAGATGCTTATGATATGGAGATAAAGGAGATTGGAGAAGGAAATTTAGGTCTTCCAGCATCAATATGCTTTAGTACTAATAGAGAGCTTAAGGAAGAAGACTTTAAAGCATTAAGTTTTTCATCAATTTATTATGCCTTATTTGAAATAGTAGAGGGAAATCTTTTAAGACCTATTAGTGTCCCAGATTTTCATACATTCCCTGAAAGTATGGTTCAAATATTAAAATATAATGGAAAGACAAATGAGCAATTTACTAGACTTATGGTAAATTTAGCTTTAAGTGCTTGTAAAACAGGAAGTAAAAAGATAACTTTATTAGATCCTATGTGTGGTAAAGGTACAACTTTATATGAAGGATTCATAAGAGGGTTTGATGTTAAAGGAATAGAGATAAATGAGCAATGGGCTCAAGAGATTCAAACTTATGTTGTTAGATTTTTAAAAGAAGGAAAGTTTAAGCATAAAGTTGAAAAATCTAAGGTATCAGATTCTAAAAAGAAGAAGATCGCTAATGTGTTTAATTTAACTGCTGCAGCAGAGAAGAATGCTTTTAATTCAGGAGATGTTCAATTATTGCAGTTATTTAATTCAGATACTAGAAAAGCAGATCTTCTTATTAAGAAAAAATCTTGTGATATTATAATATCTGATTTACCTTATGGGGTTCAGCATGGAAGTAAGAATGATAGAAATTCCCTTATGGAAAGAAGTCCACTAGGGCTTTTAAAAGAAGCAATTCCAGCATGGCATAACGCATTAAAAACTAAAGGAAGTTTAGTACTTTCATACAATGAATTTACTATGAAATATGATGAGGTAGCTATTGTTTTAGAGGAAAATGGATTTAAAGTTCTTGATGAAACACCTTATCATAATTATTTACATAGAGTAGATCAATCAATAAACAGAAATTTAATAGTAGCTGTAAAGGCTTAAAAATAGAGGATTACTAATTAAGTAATCCTCTATTTTTTACAAATTCAACTTAATTTTTTTATAGTTTTTTTATATTGCTAATAGTATAATTTAAGGTAATAATTTGTAATATAAATAAGTTGGTTTAGGGGGAAAAATGAGGAAAAAGCTAATAATTACAGCTATAATAGGTTTAATATTAATTGGAGGAACAACTACAGGAATAGTTTTAAATAATAACTATTTTAAGGAAAAACAAGAGAGTGTTGCTGAAAATGAAGAGCATATTAGTAGTGAAAAAGATCAAAATAATAAAGAGGAAAAAGAAGAAAATAATACAGGCGATTTAGAAGGAAGCAAAGAAAATAATGAAAAAGATAGTTCTAATAAAGAAGATAGTAATAAAAAGCCAGAAGAACAAGAAGTAAATGATAAATATACAATATTCTATAAAGCTCGTGATGCTTATAATAGAGAAGATTTTGATGAAGCCATAAGATTATATGAAACCATAACAGATAAAGATGTTTTAGCCAAGGTTGAATATGAGAAAGATAGATTTTACTTTGCGAAAAAAATAAATGATGAGATAAATGAAGGACAAAAACTTTATGATTCAGGTAAATACTTTGAAGCAAAAGTATTTATGAGCAAGTTAATTAGAGGAAATTATATGTTACCTGATCAAGAAGCTAGAGCTAATAAAATATATGAAGAAGCTAGTTCAAAAGTTACAAAGGAAGAAGTGGAAAAGGTAAATGGAGACTTTACTTTTGAGAAGGCTGTTGAACTTGTAAAAAAAGAAATAGGAGATAATCCTAATAATACATATGAAAATTTTCAAGAATATACAGATATAAATGGGGCAAAGGTTTATCAAGTAATTGTTAAAAAGAATGGGGATAGTAATAACTCAGAACTTTTTGTAGTTAGCTCAGATGGAAGTGTTTTATCAGGATCTTAAAATAAGAATAAAAACTTTAAAATTTAGCAAATTATAATATATTTTATTATTAGTCAATATTTTAGAAGATTATAGCAATTTATCTTTAAAAAGCTTAAAATTTGTCATTATTATTAGACTATGATATTATATAAGCCTATAAGTAAATCCCTATATGTATAAATAAATATTTATACTAAGGAGAATTTAGTTAATGAACGGAGGATATGTATAATGGATAAATTACCAAATTGCCCTAAATGTAATTCAGAATACACTTATGAAGATGGAAGTCTTTTAGTTTGCCCAGAATGTGCTTATGAGTGGACTCCAGGAAGTGAAAATGCAGATGAGGATGTATTAGTAGTTAAAGACTCAAACGGAAATATACTTCAAGATGGAGATACTGTAACTATAATAAAAGACCTTAAAGTAAAAGGTGCTTCATCAGCTTTAAAAAAGGGTACAAAAGTTAAGAACATACGTCTAGTTGAAGGAGATCACAACATAGATTGTAAAATAGATGGATTTGGAGCTATGAGCTTAAAATCAGAATTCGTTAAAAAAATTTAATTAAACACCAAAAAGGAACATATTAGTATGTTCCTTTTTATTTTGAACTTTAACTAATATAATTAGGTTTAATCCTATTTCAACTTAAACAATTAATGTTTAATAAAAGGAATCAATTAATTATATTGATATATAATAAGAACATAATGATTTAATAAATTAATTAAGACAATGTAATTTGAAAACGATAAATTAAGAAAAATCTATAAAATACTATTAAAAAGGTTTATTTGTAAACTAATTTTTGATACTATAGTAATTAAGAGTTTTTAAGTCTTTTTAAATTTATAATTTTAAGATAAGACATAGGGGGATGTGTTTATTTTAGCTTTATTAAATGGAGGTGTTTAAATGAAGTGGAGTAACATTTTAAAAGTGTTTAAGAGAGATATGAAAGCAATAATAAAAAATCCGATAGCACTTTTAATAATAGGTGGAATATGCTTTATACCATCACTTTACGCATGGGTAAATATAGCAGCATGTTGGGATCCTTATGAAAATACTAGTAGTGTTCCAATTGCTGTAGTAAATAATGACAAAGGAGCTTCATTCAATGGGAAAGAAATGAATATAGGTAATGAAGTTATTGATGAGTTGAAGAATAATCATGCAATTGGATGGAAATTTGTTGATACGAAACAAGCAGATAGGGGATTAATAGATGGGACCTATTATGCAATGATAGAGATTCCAGAAGATTTTTCGGAGGATTTAACTAGTGTTTTATCTGAAAAGCCTACAAAACCTGAAATAATATACAAGGTTAACACAAAAGCTAACCCTGTTGCAGGTAAAATAACAGGAGTTGCACAAAGTACTCTTGTAAATCAAATAACATCAAATTTTATAACTACTGTCAATGAAACAGCATTTTCTTCATTAAATGATTTAGGATATGATGTAGATAAAAATAAAGATAATATTATTAAGTTAAAAAATTCTATAATAGCTATAGATAAAAATATGAGTTCTATTAAAAATATGCTTAATAATATAAATAGTAACTCATCAAATTTAAGCACATATTTAAAAGAAGTTCAAAGTACCATGCCATCAATAACAAGTGGTTTAAACAATATATCTCAGAATGCTGAGAATACTGGTAGTTTAATAAATACTTCTAAAGAATCTTTAAATAGTACCTTTGATAATATAAGATTAAACTTAAGTGAATCACAGACATCATTAGATAAGGTACAAAGTAATTTAGATGAATTATCTTCAATGGCTAGTGATGCAAGTTCTGCCAAGATTAATGCACTAATAAGCAAATCTATTAATGAAATAGATAAAGTTGATAATAGTGTTACAGCTGTAATTAACTTTTTAGATGCTATTAATAAAAAAATTGCTAATGAAAAGATAGCTAATATGATAACTTCATTAAAAAATGTTCAAAATTCATTAGCAGAAGAGAAAACTAAGCTTAATGATTTACAAAGCAAAGTTAATAGTGGTCAAAATGTAGATAAAGGACTTCTTAGTTCAATAAGTGATTTAACTAAGAAAATAGAAGGGCAAGTAGATAATTCTTTAAATAGATTTGATAATGATACAAGACCTGCTTTAAATACAATTGCTGATGGACTTGTTACTGCTACTAAAGGTGCATCAGATTTATTAGGAAAAGCAAATGGTTTAGTTGATCAAATAAATAATTTATTAAGTACAGCTAATCAAGGATCTCAGCTTGCAAATTCAACATCAGAAAAATTAAAAAATAGTTTAGAAGAATTTTCAGGTGTTATAAGTGAATTAAGTTCAAAACTTCAAGATGTTAGTGATGATGATCTTGGAAAAATAGTTGGAATACTACAAAGTAA
Organism: Clostridium sp. CTA-17; assembly: GCF_054767895.1. NCBI lineage: Bacteria > Bacillati > Bacillota > Clostridia > Eubacteriales > Clostridiaceae > Clostridium > Clostridium sp. CTA-17. Next base: position 160,885 of record NZ_BAAABF010000007.1, on the reverse strand, counting down.
TCCTGAATTTATGGGAGATTTTATTGCAAATCCATTTAATATAGAGGTAGATGCAATATACAAAGTAGCTAACTATGGATCAGGAATGGCGCCAATATATTCAGTCTTAGCATTATGGGTTGGTTCATTAATCTTAATATCATTATTAAAAACAGAATCAGCTGAATTTGAAGGTAGTGAGAATATAAATTTAAGAGAAAGACATTTTGGAAAGATGTTAACTTTCGTAAGTTTAGGAATAATACAAGGGTTTATAGTAGCCTTTGGAGATAAATTCCTTTTAGGAGTTCAAACAGTAAATACAGCATTATTAATTTTTGTATCAATGTTTGCTTCAGCTGTATTCACTATAATTGTATTTACGCTTATGTCTGTCTTTGGAAACCTAGGTAAAGCCTTAGCTATTATACTTATGGTTTTACAATTAGCAGGTAGTGGTGGATCATATCCTATACAAGTAGATCCATTATTCTTTAGAATAATTCAACCAACTTTCCCATTTACTTATGCTATATCAGGGTATAGGGAAGCTATAGCAGGACCTTTAGTAAGCACTGTGATTTTAGATTTTGCTATTTTAACCATAATGGGATTGGTATTTATACTTCTAGGATATTTATTAAAAGGACCTTTAAATCCTAGAGTTAGAAAATTTGAAGATATGTTTGAAGAATCTGGAATAGCAGAATAGGCTGTATTTTAAGAGGTGAATTATGAAGAAAATTTTTAAAGTCTTTCGAAGAGATTTAAGAAATATAAGGAAAAATCCAGCGGCTTTAGCAATAGTCATTGGTTTATGTATAATACCATCTCTTTATGCTTGGATTAACATTAAGGCATGTTGGGACCCTTATGTTAATACAGGAAATTTACCAGTTGCTGTTGTCAATAATGACAAAGGCGCTGAGGTAAATGGTAAAGAGATAAATGTAGGTAAGGAAGTAATTGATGAACTTAAAAAGAATGATGCTATAGGATGGCAGTTTGTAGATGCATGGCAAGGAAATTATGGATTAAATGAAGGTAAGTATTATGCAATGATTGAAATACCTTCAGATTTCTCAGAAGGATTAACAAGTTTAACTACAGGAAGTCCTCAAAAGCCGGATATAATTTATAAAGTAAATGAAAAATCTAATGCTATAGCAAACAAAATAACAAATGTTGCAAAAAATAAAGTTACAGATGAAATAAAATCTAACTTTGTTGATACTGTAAATAAAGAAGCTTTTGATATTTTAAATCAATTAGGTGGAAAGTTAGAAACTAATAAACCAGAAATATTAAAAGTGAGAGATACGTTACAGAGTGCTAATAGTAGTTTAAAGGAAATTCAAGATTTTGTTCAGAAAGCGAATGGAGATTCAAAAAGTTTAAGTAATTATCTTTCTAGTGTAAGAAATGATTTACCAAAGGTAACAGACCAAATAAATAATTTACAAACTACTGTTGAGGCAAGTAAAAGTTTAATAAATTCAACACAACAAACAGTTAATGCTGTATCAAATAGTTTTAGCAGTGATGTTGTAACAATGCAATCAACAAATCAGGAATTACAAAATTTACTTTCAAAGCTTAAAGAATTAAATAATGCTATGGATACAACTAAGATGGTTGAAACTATAGATAAGTTAATAAATTTAACAGATTCATTAAATAAGATTATAGATAATAATATTAAAGCTTTAGAGAAAATAAATTCAGTAATACCAAATAATAAAATAGGTAATTTAATAGATAAGTTAAATGCTGCAAAAGATTTAGTATCTAAAGAAAGAGAACAATTAGCTGCTTTAAAAACAGCATTATCAAATAATGCGAGTAAGGAAGATATAGCTAAAGCTATAGAGGCGGTTTCTACAATAAGTACTGAAACAAGTTCGGCTTTAATAAATGTTTCAAATAATTTTTATAATGATGGAGCACCAGCTTTAAATACTATTGGAAATTCATTAAAAGGTGGATTAGATACTGCTAACTCAGTATTAGAAACAACAAAGGTAGTTGTTCCACAATTAAATGCTTTAACTACTTTTGGCATAGCTAGCAGTGATGTGGCTAGTCAACAAGCTGATCAAGTAACAAGTAAACTTACTGAGTTCCAAGATGCAATTAGTCAATTAATAGAAAAAACTTCAGGATTAACTGAAGAGAATTTAAATAATTTAATAGATGTAATGAGCAAAAATCCAGAAGAAATAGCATCATTTATATCCTCTCCTATAACAGTAAAAGAGGAACAGGTTTATGATGCAGGTATATTTGGAGTAGGACTTACACCATTTTATACAACTTTAGCAATTTGGGTTGGTTCATTATTACTTACATCATTATTAACAGCAGAGTGTGAGGATTTTGAAGATGGAACAAAATTAAATCTTATTCAAAAGCACTTTGGTAAAATGTTATTATTCTTGACTATATCATTAATTCAAACAGTAATAGTAGTTTTAGGGGATATATATATATTAGGAGTAAATCCTGCAAATATGCCATTGATGTTTGGATTCGCAATAGTTAGTTCTATTGTATTTACGGTAATGATATTTACCTTAGTATCATTATTTGGAAACATAGGTAAAGCAATAGCCATTGTTATAATGGTATTCCAAGTAGCTGGAGCTGGAGGAATTTATCCAATACAAACAAATCCAAAAATATTTGAGGTTCTACAACCTTTATGGCCATTTACTTATTCTATAGATGGATTTAGAGAGGCAATAGCTGGACCAATATGGGATGCTGTCTCTAAGGATATGAAAGCTTTAGGAATATTCTTATTAATATTCTTATTACTATGTATTCTTAAAAAGCCATTCCATAGACTTACTGAGTTTGTGGAGCATAAATTCAGAGAATCAGGATTATAAAATAAAGAAAAGAGTAAAGATTAATTCTTTACTCTTTTTGTTTTATAAAAGCTTCTTAAAATTATAATTAATAGAAATATGTGGTAAAATATAATGAGTAAATATTTCTTGTTAATGTGGGGTGTTTTATGGGAAGAAAAGAGAAAAACTTATATAAAGCAGTTGATATAAAGCATAAGGAAATTATTGATGTTAGAGAGATTGGATATTATGCTACACCTCCATTTGTTGCAAGATATATAGGAAAAAGAATCATAGATATAAATAGTAAAGGGGAAACTTTATTTGATCCATGTTGTGGAAAAGAGGAACTAACTGATTACTTTAGTGACTTGGGAATAAAAACCATAGGTATGGATTTAATAAAATATAAAAACAATTACAGATGTGAGTTTAAAAAAGGCAATTTTATAAATTATTATTGCTCTCAAAAAAATAAAAAAACATGGGACTATGATTATTACATTGCTAATCCACCATATAATTGTCATGAGGTTAATTTCATAAAGGAGAATAAGGAGAGGCTTAAGAATTATTTCAATGAGGTTGGATTACATAATATGTACAGCATGTTTATAGCTGCCATAATAGATAAGGCAAAGAATGGCGCTGTTATTGGATTTATTACTAATGATTCATTTTTTACAGCGAAAAATCATAAGAGGCTTAGAGATAAAATTCTTAGGGAATGTTCTATACATGAAATAACTATGTGTCCTAGAGGACTTTTTCATAATCAAGGGGCAGATGTTAGGACAAGCATACTTATTTTAAGAAAGGGAAAAGAGTATCAAGAAAAGATAGTTGTAAATAATAGACCAAAGTCCATAGAAGAATTTAAAGAGTTATTAAATAGGATAAAAGATAATGATAAGGAAAAACTTTATAATTTACAAGAGATTGTATTGCAAAATAAAAAGGATAATTTAGAGTTTTTAATAGAATGTCCTGAGGATATAAGAATTTTATTTAATAATATTAGGCTTGGAGAAAAGTTTAAATGCGTAACAGGCATATCAACAGGTAATGATAAAGAGTTTTTATCTAAAGAAAAAAGCAATGAATTTATTATTCCTTTTTACAAAAACCCAGGGAAAGATAAGTTTTATACAGATAGAGTAATTTATTTACATAAAGATTTTTTAGAAATAGAAAAGGTTAATAAAAATTTTAATGTTAGAAATAAAAAGGTTCTTTATAAAAATGGAATAACATGTTCATCTATGGGAGTTTCCTTTAATGCATGTATATTGCCTAAAAACTCTACCTTTGGAGTTAATCCTAATATAATATGTGAATCAGAAGAGGTTTGGTGGTTACTAGCTTATTTAAATTCATCCCTAGTAACTTATCTTGTTAGGGGAGCATTAATAAGAAGCAACATGATAACTTCAGGATATGTATCTAGAATACCACTTTTAAGCTTCTCTAAAGATGAAAAAGCCAAACTTTCTTATTTAGCTAAAAGAGCTTATAATTTGAGAAAACAAAATTCTAGTATAGAAACTGAGTTATGTCATATAGACAATATTGTTAATCATGTTGCTAAAATTTCAAATGAGTCTAAAAATCTAATTTCTAATTTTAAAAAGTACTTAGTTGAAGTTACTTAGTTTAATCTAACTTTATGTGACAGTACCCATTAGGATTCTTTTTAAGATATTTTTGATGATATTCTTCAGCTTTATAATAGTTTTCTAAGGGCTTAACCTCTGTCACTATTTTCTTTGAATAAGACTTTTGAAGTTCTTCTTTACTATGTAAAATCTCTTGTAAATCTGAATGATCTACATAGTAAATGCCAGTTCTATATTGGCTACCAACATCATTGCCTTGTTTATTTAATGATGTTGGATCTATTATTGTCCAAAACTTAGCTAATAATTCTTTAAGAGATATTATGTTTTCATCATAATTTACAAGACAGACTTCAGCAAAGTAAGTATTTTTAGTGCATATATCTTCATAAGTAGGATTTTCAGTACGCCCATTAGCATATCCAACTTCAGTGCTTAGTACACCATTGATTCTAGAAAGAAATTCTTCTACACCCCAAAAACAACCACCTGCTAATACAATTTTTTTCATAATGAACCCTCCTTATAAGTTTTAGCTTTCCTATTTATAAAATAATTATGATTATTTAGTCTCAACTTTTTTTATTATTTTTGCTGGATTTCCACCTACCACTACATTATCAGGCACATCCTTAGTTACAACTGATCCAGATGCCACCACTACATTATTTCCTATAGTTACACCTGGGTTTATTGTAGCATGTCCTCCAATCCAAACATTATTACCTATGGTTACAGGCTTACCAAATTCATAATTAAGTCTTTCAATAGGATCAATTGGATGAGTAGCTGTATAAATGTGAACTCCAGGAGCAAAAAAACAGTTTTCTCCTATTGCGATTTTACAAACATCAAGCATTACACAATCAAAATTTGCGTAAAAGTTATTACCAACTGATATGTTATAACCATAATCACATTTGAAGTTAGGTTCCATATATATACTTTCACCTGTTGAACCTAAAAGTTCTTTTAATATATTACTTCTTTCTTTAAAAGTCTTATCAGCATCTTCTTCATTATCTGATAAATTTAGGTTGTTAAACTTTTGAAATAAAATTCTAGCTCTAATTCTACCTTTAGTTAATTCTGGATCAGCAGGGTTATAAGGCAGACCTGCTATCATTTTTTCTTTTTCTGTCATAGCCATAAAAAATCCTCCAATATTTATTCTCACACTTATTTTATCAGTAACATATATATATTTCATCAGATTAGTTATAGAAATAATTAAAATTTCATATAATGAATAGCTAATATTATTATTTTTGAGGTGTTAAGTTATGTTTGATCCTAAAATGTTAAATGTTGAATTTAGGAATGGAATTACAGATGAAAAACCTATAGAAGGAAGAAAGTATACATTAACTCATAATGATGATACTGGAGAGTTATTTCTGACAGTAGCGTTGGCATATGCTTATGACAAAATAAATTTGTCAGCAAGAGATGAAGTGTTTGGGGTTTGGAAAAGAGTAAACAATAGATTTATTTTAAAGATATACTTATATGTTGATGGAAAGGGAGGAAGAGAAGAAGCAATAAAGAGAGATAGCATGTTTAGAAAAGAGTTGCCTTTAGCCTTAACTGCCATAGCATATGGAGATAGAAAGTTTTTAAATAATAATGATGATTTGTTAAATAGCAATATAATAGTTAGATTTATATCTGCTTATGAAGAGCTTAATAAGATTGAAAATTATGGAACACTTAAGGATTATATTAATAATCGCATGGAAAATGTACAAAAAAATAATAATAATATTTACATGGAAGAGAGTATTTTAAATGATAATGACCCTTTAGTAAATAATTTTATAATCACTTTATTAAATCCATATATTAAAGCTGAAATAACAAAGTTATATAACAATGATATGTATTATTGTTTAAAAGATGTGCAAGTATTAGAGGTGTTTAAGGCTAAGGCAGATAATGAATGTGAATTTAACTATAAGATTTATGTTGGAGTTAAGGTAGGAACTATGCCACCTGCATATAATAACCTTATAATTGAGTTTTTAGTAACTCCAAATACAGTAAGCACTTTAAGTGTAAAAAATCCAAGGTAAATAAAAAAAGAGATTGTTATTAAAACAATCTCTTTTACTTTTTAGAATAATAAGTGTGCTATAAGTGCTATAACTGGTAGAGTAACTAATGTTCTCATTAAGAATATCATAAATAATTCTTTTAAGTTTAGTGGTATTTTTGATCCTAAAATAACACTTCCAACTTCTGATAAATATATAAGTTGAGTTACTGATACACAAGCAACTACAAATTTAGTCATATCACTAAGAATAGTTTTTGATGCTATAACTGATGGTAAGAACATATCTGCAAATCCAACTATAACAGTTTGAGAAGCTGCAGAAGCTTCTGGAATTCCTAAAATCTTAAATAAAGGAATAAAAGGAACACCAAGCCATTGGAATACAGGAGTATATTCAGCTATCATAAGAGCTAATGTACCCATTGCCATAACTACAGGTAAAACTCCTATCCACATTTCAAGTACGTTTTTAATTCCATCAGCGAAGAATTTTTTTAAGCTACTTTCATTTTGGGCTTTTTCAACTGCTTTAAAAACTCCAAAAGTGAAAGGAGTAAATCCTTCAGGAACATCTTCTACATTTTTAGGTTCTGCATTGTTGAAATAAGCATCAGGTTTTTTGCTAAGAGGCCAAACTCTTGGAAGAATTATAGCAGCAACTATTCCAGCAAAAGTAACAGTTAAATAGAATGGAATAAACATATTCTCTAATCCAACCTGTGATAAAACAACAAAGCTAAAAGTTATTGAAACAACTGAGAACATTGTACTAACTATACAAGCTTCTCTCTCAGTATAAAATCCTTCTTCATATTGTTTTGAGGTAAGTAATACCCCAATAGTTCCATCACCTAACCAAGAAGTCATACAGTCTATTGATGAACGTCCAGGCAGTTTAAATAATGGTCTCATTATCTTAGTTAGTAAGGCACCACAGAATTCTAATAAACCAAAGTTTAAAAGAAGCGGCAGGAATAATCCTGCAAAGAAGAATACCACTATAAGTGTTGGTAGTAGATCATTTAATATAAACGCCCCAGTTAAATCAGACTTTATTATTTCAGGTCCAAATCCAGTAAATGCTGATATTATAAATAATCCACCTAAGATTCTTCCAATTGTCCAAATCCAATTAACATTTAATAATGAATTTAAAAAGTTATTTTCTATTATAAATTTTGGCTTAAATGCTTTAGTTATTATCGTTAATGAAGCAGCTATTACAACAACTATCATTGATAAAATAGGTAAATAATCACCTATTAAATCCTTAAGTCTAGTTGTGAAAAAGGCTACTGGTATTGTTATATTTCCACCATCATTTATAGGAACCATAAATAAAATTACTCCTAATAAAGATGGAATTATAAACTTTAATAAATCAGACGATTTATATTTAGTTTTCAAATTTAGTCCCCCTTTTTAATAAACAAATCAATTAGTACAAAGCCTATTATACACAATAAAATGTATAAAATCAATGAAAAATTGCATAAAAATAATGAATAATGTATAAATATTCAATAAATTAAGCTTTATATACATAATTTTATAAAGTGAAATAAATTTATTAAATAGGTAACTTTAGTTACCGAGTTAATTAAAAACCCTGTGTATAATCGTAGATGTAAGGTGACCGAGAGAGTTGCTAATAAAAAAGAATCTTAAAAGAATTTTACATATAAAAATAAAGAACATGGAGGAATTTAAAATGAGTATGTTTTGTTTTCAATGTCAAGAAACAGCAGGATGCAAAGGCTGTACTGTAAGAGGAGTTTGTGGAAAAACTGAAGATGTAGCAAAAATACAAGACCTTTTAATTTTTGTTACTAAAGGATTAGCTACAGTAGCTAATGAAGGAAGAAAAGTAGGAATAGTAGATAAAAAAGTAAACAGAATGATAATAGATAACTTATTTATTACTATTACTAATGCAAACTTTGATTTTAAAGCAATAGAAAAAAGAGTTAAAGATACTTTAGTAGCAAGAGAAGAGCTAAAAGAAAGAGTACAAGCTAAGGGTGGAAATCCAGTTGGATCAGACTTCAAAGGATGTGCAACTTGGACAGCTACAACTAGTGAAGAAATGATGGAAAAAGCTTCACAAGTAGGAGTTTTAGCTACAGAAAATGAAGATATAAGAAGCTTAAGAGAGCTTATTATGTATGGATTAAAAGGATTAGCAGCATACATGGAGCATGCTATGAATTTAGGACATGATAAAGAAGAAGTTCATGCATTTATGGCAGAAACTTTAGTTAAAATATTAGATGATTCATTAAGTGCAGATGAATTAACAGCTTTAGCATTAGAAACAGGAAAATTCGGTGTTGATGGAATGGCATTATTAGATGAAGCTAACACTTCAACTTATGGTCATCCAGAAATAACAAAAGTTAATATAGGAGTTAGAAATAACCCAGGAATATTAATATCAGGACATGATTTAAAAGACTTAGAAATGTTATTAGAGCAAACAGAAGGAACAGGAGTAGATGTTTATACTCATGGTGAAATGTTACCAGGACATTACTATCCAAAATTCAAGAAATATACTCACTTTGCAGGAAACTATGGTAATGCATGGTGGTTACAAAATAAAGAATTTGCATCATTTAATGGACCAATATTAATGACAACAAACTGTATAACACCAGTTCAAGACTCATATAGAGGAAGAATATTCACAACAGGTGCTGTAGGATATGAAGGATGTACTCATATAACAGCTGATGAAAATGGACACAAAGATTTCTCACAAATAATAGAGTTAGCTAAGACTTGCAACGCTCCAACAGAAATTGAAACAGGAGAAATAGTAGGTGGATTTGCTCATAACCAAGTACTTGCTTTAGCTGACCAAGTAGTTGATGCTGTTAAATCAGGTGCAATAAGAAGATTCTTCGTAATGGCTGGATGTGATGGAAGAGCTAAATCAAGAGATTACTATAGAGAATTTGCTGAAAAATTACCAAAAGACACTGTTATATTAACAGCTGGATGTGCTAAATATAAATATAATAAATTACCACTTGGAGATATCAATGGAATTCCAAGAGTTTTAGATGCGGGACAATGTAATGATTCATACTCATTAGTTGTAATAGCTTTAAAACTTGCTGAAGTATTTGGAACAGATAGTGTAAATGAATTACCAATAAGCTACAACATAGCATGGTATGAACAAAAAGCTGTAATAGTATTATTATCATTATTACACTTAGGTGTTAAAAACATTCATTTAGGACCAACTTTACCAGCATTCTTATCACCAAACGTAGCTAAAGTTTTAGTTGAGAACTTTGGAATTGGTGGAATTACAAATGTAGAAGATGATATGAAAATGTTCTTAGGAGAATAATAGTAAATAATATATAGAATTTGGATATATTATTAATTATATAAATGAAGACTAACACAGCTGTGTTAGTCTTTATTTATATTGTTTGAATTATTAATTGAGTTATTTGATTGAGCTCTTAAATTATCAAAATAGGAAAAGCTAGCAGAGTATACAACTATGTTAGAACCTAAGGCAATAAGAAAATCACCTAAAACATTGAGTTCATCAGCATTATATCTAGTAGAGTAATCTTTTGCTATTAAAATACAAAGAAGATTCAGTTGGTCAGGAGGTAAGTTAAATAGTTCCATAAAATTAACTCCTAATTTAATATATATAATCAGTATATAAAAAAACTCCCTTATTGATATAAAAAAGGGAGTTTAATTTATAATTTAAAGCTATATTTGTGTAGCATGAAGTACAAAATATATTAAAAAGATTGCTGATATAACGTACATAGGGATAGATACATCTTTATACTTCTTTGTTGCTAACTTACAAATAGGATAAGCTATAAATCCAAAAGCAATACCATCAACTATACTAAATGTTAAAGGTATTATAGTTAAAGTAAGAAACGCTGGGAATGATTCAGTGAAGTCTTCAAAGTTTATTGAAACTATATTTTGAATCATTAATCCTCCAATTATTATTAAGACTGGAGCTATTGCTGAGTTTGGAATAAGTGATATAACTGGTATAAAGAAGATTGATATTAAAAATAAGAATCCTGCAAATATAGAAGTTAATCCTGTTTTACCACCAGCTGCTATTCCGGCACTACCTTCTACAGTTGAAACTGAAGGACTAGTACCACAGATACCACAAATTATAGTAGTAAAGGCAACAGCGTTAAGAGCTCTTTGTCTTTTACTTGGTTGTTTTAACATACCATCAATTTGTCCATGAAGTAAACCAATGTTTTCAAATACTAATACTAAAGTTAGAGAGAATGTTGCAATCCAAAATGAAATTGAAGCTATTCCACTAAAATTAGCTGATAAGAAAACTTGTTTATATTCACTGAAATTAGGTAATGAGAATTGAAAACTTGATAAATCAACAATTCCAAATAACATTGATATAACTGTTCCAGATAAAATTCCTATTAGGAATGAACCAGGTACATCTTTTATAAATAAAACTAGCATTAGTATCATAGTGATAAAGAATACTATAACTTCCTTAGATGAAATATCACCTAATTTAACAAGTGTTGAAGCATCTCCTACTATTAATCCAGCTTTTTGTAATCCTAAGAAAGTAATAAAAATACCAATTCCAACTGTGATTGCTTCCTTTAATGAAGTTGGTATTGAACTAGTTAACATATCAGCTAAAGGTGTAACCGCTACCACAATAAACAAAATACCAGCTACTATAACAGCTGCTAAAGCTTGTTGGAATGTAAGTCCCATAGTATTTACTATGGTATAAGTAAATAGTGCATTAATACCCATACCAGGCATTATAATAAGAGGAGCATTACTCAAAAGTGCAACGAGTACACATCCAATTAATGATGCTAATACTGTAGCGATTATAAGTGGTTCCATAGATACTCCACCATCACTAAGTATGCTAGCATTTACTACAATTATATAAACTGCAGCAAAAAATGAGGTAAGACCAGCAAGTAATTCTGTTCTTATATTTGTTTCATGTTCTTTAAGTTTAAAAAAGTTTTTCATCCTTTCTCCTTTTCTAAAATATCTCCCTCACCCTCCCACATCAATCGATGCAAATGTTATTATATCACATGTTAAACGTTTAATAAAGGCTTTTTAAATAAAGGTTTACAGAAAAAACTTGACATATTAGAAGAAAACATAATAAATGTTTTATTAAGGATTTATTTTAAGAGGGGAATTTTTATGAAAAAAACAGTTTTAATAACAGGGGCTACTAGTGGAATTGGATATGAATTTTCAAAAATATTTATGGAAAATCATTATAATGTAATATTGGTAGGAAGAAATTTAGAAAAATTAATAGAGTTAGAAGAGCTTTCAAAGAAAAAATATGTAAGTGCTTACATATATAAAGTTGATTTTAGTTTAAGTGAAAACATAGATATCTTATATGAGAAAATTAAAACTGAGGTAGGAAGAGTAGATATATTAATAAATAATGCTGGTATAGGATTAAATGGAGAATTTAATGAAATAGATTGGCAAAAGCAATTAGATATAATCAATGTAAATATTATAAGTTTAACCAAATTAACTAAGCTTATTTTAAAAGATATGCTAGATCAAAAGGAAGGGAGAATTTTAAATGTTGCTTCTACTGGAGCATATCAACCAGGCCCATTAATATCAGTTTATTACGCTAGTAAAGCATATGTTTTATCATTTTCTCAGGCATTAAGAGAAGAAGTTAAGGATAAAGGAATTAATGTGGTTACCCTTTGCCCGGGAGCTACTAAGACGAACTTTTCTAAGAGAGCTGGAAAGGGAGATTTAGATGTAGCAATGAGTGCCAAAGAAGTGGCTGAATATGGTTATAAGGCTTTGATGAACAATAAGGCAATATGTATTCCTGGATTTATGAATAAGGTATTAGTATTTTTATCTAAATTGTCTCCCACAACTTTAAATGCAAAGATAGTAAAGAAAATACAAAATAAAGCTATAAGTAAAAAATAATTGAGAATAATAAGCTTATGAATAATTAAATTTAAAATAAAGTTTTTAAGGAGGAAATTATTTATGAGCAATGAAAAATTATTCCCAACAACATTTCCAGTTCAAAATCAAAGTATTCATCCTGGAGTAGAGGATGAAATGAATCCATTACCAATATATGATTTACCACAGTATATAAATGATGGGAAAAGACTTAAGAATAAGGTAGCCATAATAACTGGTGGGGATAGTGGGATAGGAAGAGCTATAGCCTTAGCTTATGCAAGAGAAGGGGCTAAAGTTTGTATAATATATTTATCAGATGAAGAGGATAAGGATGCTAATAAGACTAAGGAACTTATAGAAGGTGCTGGTTCTGAGGCTTTAGTTATAAAAGGAGATATTTCTAATATGGATTTTTGTAACTCAAGTGTAAAGAAAGTCATTGAAAAGTGGGGAAAACTTGATATATTAGTTAACAATGCAGCAGTTCAACATGATTCTAAAACTTTAGATGATATTGGACCAGAGCAAATAGAAAATACTTTTAAAATAAATGTTTTTGGAACTTTCTATATGACAAAGGCAGCAGTTAAATACATGGAATGTGGAAGTTCAATAATAAATACAACTTCTATTACAGCTTATAGAGGAAATGAGATACTTTTTGATTATTCATGTACTAAGGGTGCTTTAACCACAATGACAAGAACTTTAGCAACGATGCTAGTTAAGAATGGAATTAGAGTTAATGCTGTAGCACCAGGACCTATATGGACACCTCTTATACCATCTTCAATGAATAAAAAGAAAGTTTCTGAATTTGGAGTTAATTCACCTATGGGAAGAGCTGGTCAACCAGTAGAGCTTGCTGGGGCTTATGTTTTCTTAGCTTGTAATGAGGCATCATATATATCAGGTATAACAATACACGTAAATGGTGGAGAAATTATAAATGGGTAGTTTCATGATTTAACGTATTAGAATATAATATACTTATGATTTAATGGAAAAATAATTTTTATAAATAAAAAGGGGGAAACCTACAAATGAGAAAAGCATTAAAAGATAGTAAAAGAATAGTTGTTAAAGTTGGAACTTCTACATTAACTTATGAAAATGGAAGTGTAAACTTAATGAGAATAGAAAAGTTATCTAGAGTAATTTCAGATATATGTAATATGGGAAAAGAAGTTGTTCTTGTTTCATCAGGAGCAATTGGGGTTGGAGTTGGAAAACTTAGACTTGAGAAAAAACCAGAGACTATAAGAGAAAAGCAAGCTGTAGCTGCTGTTGGACAATGTGCTTTAATGCATATATATAATAAATTTTTTGGAGAATATAGTCATGTTGTGGCACAGGTTCTTTTAACTAGAGATGTACTAGAAAATGAAAGAATGAAAAATAACGTATGTAATACATTTGATACTTTATTAGAAAAAGGAATCATACCTATAGTTAATGAAAATGATGCTATATCAATAGATGAGATACAAAACATATTAAATTTTGGAGATAATGATAATCTTTCAGCTATAGTTTCTACTTTAGTAAATGCAGATACTTTAATAATATTATCTGATATAGATGGTTTCTATGATTCAGATCCAAGAACTAATGAGGATAGTAAGATGCTTAAAGAAGTTTATGAAATAACTCCTGAAATAGAAGAATGTGCAGGGGGAGCTGGAAGTAATAGAGGAACAGGCGGAATGGTAACTAAACTTTCAGCAGCTAAGGTAGCAACAAGTAATGGAATAGATATGATTTTAGCTAATGGAGAAAATCCAGAAATATTAATTGACATATTAAATGGTGAAGATATAGGAACTATGTTTGTAGCTAAGAAGGGGGAATAAAAATGAATAATGAACTTATTATAAAAGGTAAAAAAGCAAAAGAAGCTTCTTACACACTTTCATTTGCATCTACTAATGAAAAAAATAATGGATTATTAAAAATAAGTGAATTCTTAATAAAAAGATGTGATGAGATATTAGAAGAAAATAAAAAAGATCTTGAAAAGGCGATTGAAAAGGGAACATCTAATGCAATGCTTGATAGATTAAAATTAGATGAGGAAAGAGTAAAATCTATAGCAAATGCCGTAGCAGATGTTGTTAAATTAGATGATCCAATAGGAGAAGTGACATCTATGTTTAAGAGACCTAATGGTCTTAGAATAGGTGTACAAAGAGTTCCATTAGGAGTAGTTGGAATAATATATGAAGCAAGACCTAATGTAACTGCTGATGCTGCTGCCCTATGTTTAAAAACAGGAAACGCTGTTATTTTAAGAGGAGGCAGTGAGGCTATAAATTCTAACTTGAAAATAGTTGAAATTATTAGTGATGCCTTAAAGGAAGCAGGTCTTCCAGAGGGATCAGTTCAAATATTAGAGGATACTTCAAGAGAAACTGCTACAGATTTTATGAGATTAAATGACTATTTAGATGTTTTAATTCCAAGAGGTGGAGCAGGACTTATAAAGGCCGTAGTAAATAATGCTACAGTACCTGTAATAGAGACTGGAGTTGGAAATTGCCATATATACATAGATGATGAAGCTGATATAAATATGGGTGTAGATATAATAGTAAATGCTAAAACATCAAGACCTGCTGTATGTAATGCTGCTGAAAAACTATTAGTTAATGAAAAAATAGCAGAGGAATTCTTACCAGTAGCAATAAAAGTTTTAAAAGAAAAAGGCGTTGAAATAAGAGGTTGTGAAAAAACTAAGGCAATTGTGAATGATATAAACTTAGCAACTGAAGAGGATTGGGGAAAAGAATATTTAGACTATATCCTTGGAGTTAAGGTTGTTAAAGATTTAGATGAGGCTATCTCTCATATAAATAAATATGGGACAAAACATTCAGAAACAATAGTAACTAAAAATTATTTTAACTCAGAGAAATTTCTTCAAAGAGTTGATGCAGCTGCTGTATATGTAAATGCTTCAACAAGATTTACTGATGGTGGAGAATTTGGATTTGGTGCTGAAATTGGAATAAGTACACAAAAGTTACATGCTAGAGGACCAATGGGACTTAAGGAATTAACAACAAATAAGTATATAATTTATGGAAATGGTCAAATTAGATAAATTATATAATCTTATAAAATTAAATTTCATATATTAAAGAAATATTTTAGGTGTTTAAGGGTAAAGAGATTTTAATTTATGAAAAAAGGAAGTATGGGAAAATGAAAGAAATAATCATGGATTTAATAATTCATAGTGGAGAAGCTAGAAGTTATGCTATGGAAGCTATTCAGCTTGCTAAAGCAGGAGATGTAGAAGGGGGTAGAAGCTTAATAGAAAAAGCATCAATGCAATTAGGTAAAGCTCATAAATCACAAACAGCTTTGATTCAAGACGAGGCTAGTGACAATAAAATAGAAATATCCATGCTATTAATTCATGCACAGGATCAATTGATGACTACTATGACATTAAAAGATTTAGCAAATGAAATAATAGATTTGTATGAAAAATTAAATCAAAAAAATTTTTAGTAATAAGTATTATAAATAAATTTTAATATTTTATTATTATGTAAAATCAAATAAAAAGAGATATTATAAATAAAAAGCACTTAAACTTTTGTTAAAGTGCTTTTTATTTTGGTTATTAAGAATTTTATGTTAATTCAATATTTTTTTAGGTTTAATATTCAATTTATTAACAGTAAAAAGATATATTTTTTACTATTAAATTTAAATAATTTATAAAACTAAGAAGTTATTGTATAGAATTATAATTAGTAAGTAAAGATAAAATTGTATAACTAATAGTTTTATAAAAGAGAATTATGGAAGAGGTGCTTTATGAGATTAGGAAGAGATTTTTATAATAGAGATACATTAACTGTAGCTAAAGAACTTTTAGGAAAAGTTTTAGTTAGAAAGATTAATGGAGTTACTTTAAAAGGAAAGATTGTTGAGACGGAAGCTTATATAGGAGCCATAGACAAAGCTTCTCATGCTTATGGTGGCAAAAGAACTAATAGAACAGAAACTCTTTATGCAGATCCAGGAACTGTATATGTTTATATAATTTATGGAATGTATAACTGCTTAAATCTAATAAGTGAAGAAAAAGATGTGGCAGGAGGAGTACTCATAAGAGGAATTGAGCCTTTAGAGGGAATAGAAGTAATGAGCAATTTAAGATATAAGAAGAGTTATGAAGAGTTATCAAACTACGAAAAGAAAAATTTTTCTAATGGTCCATCAAAATTATGTATGGCTTTAGGAATAGATAAGGGGGAGAATGGCATAAATACTATTAGTAGCGAAGAGATTTATGTTGAAGATGATTCCTCAATTAAAAAGGATTTTTCTATTGTTGAAGCAAAGAGAATAGGTATAGATTATGCTGAGGAAGCTAGAGATTTTTTATGGAGATTCTATATTAAGGATAATAAATTTATCTCTAAAAAATAATAAATAGCATTTTCTTTAAATCTTAATATAATATCTACGCTACAATAGTTATTTTGTGGGGGAGTTTTTATGGCTATAAAGGATGCTAACAAGCAATATATAAAGTTTGACACTGCTGTTCAAGTTCTTAAATATGAGGTTTTAAAAAGAATAGCAGAGAAAGAATTTGATGGAACTTTAGAAAAGGAGAAGCTTAATGTAGCAAAAGAAATTGTAGATGATTTAAAACCTAATGTAAGATGTTGCATATATAAGGAAAGAGCTATAGTTGAAGAAAGAATGAAACTAGCTTTAGGTGGACATGAAAATAGAGAAAACATGATAGAAGTAATAGACATAGCATGTGATGAATGTCCTGTTAATAGATTTATAGTTACTGATGCATGTAGAGGATGCCTAGCTAAGAAATGTAGAGATAGTTGTAATTTTGGAGCTATAAGTTTTGACAATAGAAAATGTAAAATTGATTATGAAAAGTGTAAAGAATGTGGAAAATGTAAAGAAGTTTGTCCTTATAATGCAATAGCTGAGGTGAAGAGACCTTGTATGAGAGCTTGTATTCCAAAAGCATTATCTTATGATGTTGATAGTAAAAAAGCTGTAATAGATGATTCAAAATGTATTCAATGTGGAGCCTGCGTAGTTGATTGTCCTTTTGGAGCTATAATGGACAAATCTTATTTAGTAGATGTTATAAGATTACTTAAAGATGATAAGAAAGTTTATGCCATTGTGGCACCAGCTATATCATCTCAATTTAATCATAGTAAGATCGGTAAAGTGATTACAGCTATAAAAAAATTAGGTTTTGAAGATGTGTTTGAAGCGGCTTTAGGAGCAGATTTGGTAGCTGTTCATGAATGTAATGAATTTAAAGAAAAAGGTGGATCAGATTTCATGACAACTAGTTGTTGCCCTGCCTTTGTCTCCTATATAGAAAAAAATTATCCAGAGCTTAAGGAGTGTATATCTAATACTGTATCTCCTATGGTAGCTATGGCAAGATTAATAAAATCTCAAAATAAAGATGTTAAAACTGTATTTATAGGACCTTGTATTGCAAAGAAGACTGAAGCTAAGAGAAGTGAGGTTAGTGGAGATGTTGATTATGTATTAACCTTTGAGGAGCTTTTAGCTTTACTTGATTCTAGGAATATTAAAATCGACGAATGTGAAGAAAGTGATACTAAGCATGGTTCATTTTATGGAAGACTTTTTGCTAGAAGTGGAGGAGTTACTGAATCAGTTAAACATCTTATAGATAGCGAAGGAATAAAGGTAGATTTTAGACCTATACTTGGAGATGGAATTAAGGATTGCGACATAAAACTTAGGCTAGCAAAATTAAAAAGAGCGCAGGGGAACTTTTTAGAAGGAATGGCTTGTAAAGGTGGATGTATAAATGGGCCAGGCTCCTTAAATCATGACATCAAGAATAGTAAAGAGGTTGATAAATACGGTGAATTATCTTCTTCTGAGAAGATAAATGATACTTTAGCTGATATTAAATTTGAAGATTTAAATTTATCTAAAAATGAGTAATATATAAATTTAATGATGACTTAAAATATAAAAGTTTAAAAATAGATTATAGAAGTATGTTTATATAAAATTATAAACATACTAAGAAAATAAAATTAGGCCTTTAACTAATTAACTGTAAAATTATTCTTATAGTGGTATTTAAGGACATTTTATTTATTTAGGTTAATTAGTAAAGGCTTTTAGTTTAGAAAAATAATAAATTAAATAGATTTTAGTGGATTAAGTGATATAAGTTTGCAATAAATAATATTTTATTTATTTAGTAACAAATAAAGGAATCAATTCTTCTTAAATCAACTCCGAAGTAAACCCATCTAAAGCCAGCCCAACGCCAGCCAGAAACTGATCGTCTATCAACTCTAGTTAAGTAAGCCCAATAGCTTCTGCCGTTAGTTTGCCAAATATAAGTGAATCTATATAGACAAAATCTTATAGAGCCAGAACTAACATTTTTTGCATTTGGATTTCCACTTCCTTGACCAAAATTTTGAACACCTGCATCTTTTTTTGATGGTATATAAGATGGAGGTGGTCCCATTGGTGAAGGGGATTGAGGACTTTGCCAATTAGTTGGTGTAGGAAGCATATTAGCCATATATCCAACAGGTGCGCTATGCATTAAATCATGCCCCATATCCTTTATTGCATAAGGTAAGTCTTGTATAACAGCAGGTACATTTGCAATATTATCAGGAATATTTTTAATAACTGGTGGTATTACTGAGAATTTAGAATCTGAATCAGAATTTCTATAATTCATAGGATAGTCATCATTAAATGTATCTTCATTACCAGTGTAGTATCTTTCAAAGGAGTTTTCTGTATCCTCAGGTAAGACTTCAAACTCACCAACTTCATCTACTTCTTCATCTTCATTAAAGAATCTAACAAAATCATTTGGATAAATTATTTCCATAAGTATCTCCTATAAAATTTTTATTTAGTATTAAACTATGCTTTTTACTATATAAAGGTGAATTTTATAAACACTTTAATAAAAATTAATAATCATAAAAATTGTAGAGAAGTGACGAAATAATTATAGAATTTCAATGAATTCCATTGACAAAATGCTCTATATGTATAATAATTATAATTGCTTCAATAGGACAATGAAGTAGGTATAGGTTTGAAATTAAGTTAAGGTGCTAGGTGTTTTACATCTAGCACCTTAACTTTTTGTGTAAAAATAAATTTTATTGTTAAAACTTGTTAAATTTATAAAATGGACTTGACTATATAAATTTAATAAACTAAAATTGATAATAAGAATTTATCAATAAGATAAAAATACACTTTAAATTGGTCCCGTGAGGCCAGAAAGAGGTATAATTATGTTAAATAGAATTTTTTGTTGTACAAAAAAACAGATGAAATTAAAAAATGAAATAGCTTTGTATTTTAATACAATTCCATATAAAAGAGAAAAAGAGGTATTAGAGTGATTGATTTTTTACGCAATCGCTCTAGTACCTCTTTCTTTTAATTAAATAACATTTAGAATGATGGCAATGGAATTAAGACCTTTTAAAGTGTGTTTTTTAAATATGATTTAAAATAGGAGGTCTAGAAATGAAAGCAAAGCTTATATTAGAAAATGGCATAATATTTGAAGGTAAAGCCTTTGGATATTTAAAGGAGTGTGTTGGAGAGGTAGTTTTCAACACCGGAATGACAGGATATCAGGAGGTTTTAACTGATCCTTCTTATTATGGACAAATAGTAACTATGACTTATCCCTTAATAGGTAACTATGGAATTAACTTAGAGGATTTAGAATCTAAGGAGCCTAAAGTAAGGGGATTCATAGTTAGAGAAAAATGTCAGTATCCAAACAATTTTAGATGTGAATTAGAGCTTGAAACTTACTTAGCTCAAAATAAGATTTTAGGTTTAGATGGTATAGACACAAGAGCCTTAACAAAAATCTTAAGAAATAATGGGACAATGAAGGGAATTATAGTTTTAGATAATTCAAGCTTAGAAGATGTTAAAGATAAGTTAGAAGCTTTTTCAAATAGAGATGCAGTTTCAATAGTTTCAACTAATGAAAAATATGAGATCTCAGGAGAAGGAAAGAATGTAGCTATAATCGACTTTGGAATAAAGCAAAACATTATTAGAAACTTTGTAAAAAGAGGATGTAATGTTACAGTATTCCCTTATGACTTTAAGGCAGAAGAAGTTTTAGGAATAAATCCAGACTTAGTATTTTTATCAAATGGACCTGGAGATCCAGAGGATATGGGAGAAGCAGTAAATGAGATAAAGAAAATAGTTGGAAAGAAACCAATAGTAGGAATTTGTTTAGGACATCAATTATTAGCTTTAACCTTAGGTGGAGAAACTAAGAAGCTTAAGTTTGGTCATAGAGGATGTAACCATCCAGTTAAAGATTTAATAAATAACAGAGTTCATATAACATCACAAAATCATGGATACTATGTTGCTACTTTACCAGAAAATATGGAAATAACTCATGTAAGTATGAATGATGGAACAGTTGAGGGAATGAAACATAAAGAATTACCAATATTCTCAGTTCAATTTCACCCAGAAGCATGTCCAGGACCAAAGGATAGCGAATACATTTTTGATGAGTTTATGAAGTATGCACTATAAGGAGGAAGTAATATGCCATTAAATAAAGATATAAAAAAAGTTTTAGTAATAGGTTCAGGTCCAATAATAATAGGACAAGCAGCGGAGTTTGATTACTCAGGTACTCAAGCTTGCCAAGCTCTTAAAGAAGAAGGGATTGAAGTTGTACTTGTAAACTCAAACCCAGCTACAATAATGACTGATAAGGAAATAGCAGATAAGGTTTATCTTGAGCCTTTAACAGTTGAATTTGTAGAAAAAGTAATAGAGAAAGAAAGACCAGATTCCCTTTTAGCAGGAATGGGTGGACAAACAGGATTAAACCTTGCTGTTGAGCTTTATGAAAAGGGAATTTTAGATAAATATAATGTAAAAGTAATAGGTACTTCCATAGAATCTATTAAAGAAGGGGAAGATAGAGAACTATTCAGAGATATGATGAATAGAATCAATCAACCTGTTATTCAAAGTGAAATAATAACTGATTTAGATTCTGGTATTGCCTTTGCTAGAAAGATTGGATATCCAGTAATAGTTAGACCAGCATATACTCTTGGAGGAACTGGTGGAGGAATAGCTAATAATGAAGAAGAATTAATAGAAACATTAACATCAGGATTACAATTAAGTACAATTGGACAGGTTCTTTTAGAGAAGAGTGTTAAGGGATGGAAAGAAATTGAGTACGAAGTAATGAGAGACTCCTTTGGTAACTGTATAACAGTTTGTAACATGGAAAACATTGACCCTGTAGGAATACACACTGGGGATTCAATAGTTGTAGCTCCTAGCCAGACATTATCAGATAAAGAGTATCAAATGCTTAGAAGTGCATCAATAGATATAATAAATGCTGTAGGAATTGAAGGTGGATGTAATGTTCAGTTTGCTTTAAATCCACATTCCTTTGAATATGCAGTAATAGAAATCAATCCAAGGGTTTCAAGATCTTCAGCTTTAGCTTCAAAGGCAACTGGTTATCCAATAGCCAAGGTGGCAGCTAAAATAGCTTTAGGATATGGATTAGATGAAATAAAAAATGCAGTAACAGGAATGACATATGCTTGTTTTGAGCCTTCATTAGACTATGTAGTTGTAAAAATTCCTAAATGGCCTTTTGATAAATTCCAAGGAGCTGATAGAGCTTTAGGAACTAAGATGATGGCTACTGGGGAAATAATGGCCATAGGAAGTAATTTTGAGGCAGCATTTTTAAAGGGTATAAGATCATTAGAAATAGGTAAGTATTCATTAGAACATAAAAAATTTAAAGATCTTTCAATGTATGAGTTAAGAGAAAGGGTAGTTTCTCCAGATGATGAGAGAATATTTGCTTTAGCTGAAATGCTAAGAAGAGGATACAGAATAGATATGGTTTCAAAAATAACTGGAATAGATATATTCTTCTTAGAAAAATTCAGATGGTTAGTTGAAGAAGAACAAAAGCTTAAGCAAAGTACAATAGATGATTTAAATAGAGAGTGGTTATTAAAATTAAAGAGAAGAGGTTTCTCAGATAAGGCAATAGCTGATATGCTAAAGGTTTCACCAGATGAAATCTACAGATTAAGAGATATATGGCATATAAAGCCTGCTTATAAAATGGTTGATACTTGTGGTGGAGAGTTTGAAGCTTTATCACCATACTATTATTCAACATATGAACAATATGACGAAGTAGTTGTTTCTGATAATAAGAAAGTTGTAGTTATAGGGTCAGGTCCTATAAGAATAGGTCAAGGAATAGAGTTTGACTATGCTTCAGTTCACTGTGTAATGGCACTTAGAAAGCAAGGAATTGAAACAATAGTTATAAATAATAACCCAGAGACAGTAAGTACAGACTTCAGTATTTCAGATAAGCTTTACTTTGAGCCATTAACTGAAGAAGATGTTTTAAACATAATAGATAAAGAAAATCCAGATGGAGTTATACTTCAATTTGGTGGTCAGACAGCTATTAAGCTTGCTAAGTTCTTAAAAGAGAAGAACATTCCTACATTAGGAACTACTTCAGATCAAATAGACCTAGCTGAGGATAGAGAACAATTTGATGATTTATTAGAAAGACTTAATATAGCTAGACCAAAGGGAAAAGGAGTTTGGAGCTTAGAAGAAGGCTTAGAGGAAGCAAGAAGATTAGGATTCCCAATCTTAGTTAGACCTTCCTTCGTTTTAGGTGGTCAAGGTATGGAAATAACTCATGATGAAGAAGAGTTAACATACTATTTGACAAATGCTTTTGAGAAAGATTCCAAGAATCCAATACTTATAGACAAATACTTAATGGGTAGAGAAATAGAAGTTGATGCCATATCTGATGGTGAAGATGTTCTAGTTCCAGGAATTATGGAGCATTTAGAAAGAGCAGGAGTTCACTCAGGAGATAGTATTACTATGTACCCAGCTCAAAATATTTCAGATAAGATAAAGGAAGATGTTCTAGATTACACTAAGAAATTAGCTTTAAGCATAGGAATAAAGGGAATGATAAATATTCAGTTTATTGAGTTTGAAGGAAAGCTTTATGTAATAGAAGTTAATCCAAGAGCTTCAAGAACAGTGCCTTATATATCAAAGGTAAGTGGAGTTCCGATAGTAGATATAGCTACTAGAATAATGCTTGGAGAAAAATTAAAAGATTTAGGATATGGAACAGGGGTTTATAAAGAGCCTGATTTAGTATCAGTTAAGGTTCCAGTATTCTCAACTCAAAAACTTCCTAATGTTGAAGTAAGTTTAGGACCAGAAATGAGATCTACAGGAGAAGTTTTAGGAGTTGGTAGAAATGTTTGGGAAGCATTATATAAAGGCTTTGTGGGAGCTTCAATGTACACTGGAGATAAGGGTAAAACTATCTTAGCTACTATTAAGAAACATGATAAAAAAGAATTTATGGAACTTGCTAAGGCTTTAGATAAATTAGGATATAATTTTATAGCAACAACAGGAACAGCTAAGGAGTTAAGAGAGGCTGGAATAGACGCTAAGGAAGTTAGAAGAATAGGAGAAGAATCTCCAAACATCATGGATTTAATAAAGAATAAAGAAATAGATTTAGTTGTAAATACTCCAACTAAAGCTAACGATTCTAAGAGAGATGGATTCCATATAAGAAGAGCGGCTATAGAAAGAAATATAGGAGTTATGACTTCATTAGATACTCTTAAAGCTCTAGTAGATTTACAAAAAGAAGGAGCACACAATAGAGATTTAGAAGTATTTAACTTAATATAAGATACTAATCACATAAAATAAGTCCTATTTAGTTTTAGGTTAACTGAAGCTAAATAGGGCTTTTAATTTTATTTTATATTTTTATTATTTTTAAAATATACTTTTTAGTTATGTGTTGTTTGAAATTTGCCTTTTAGTTAGGCTCAGTTAGGTTTTTAAATTTGTTAAGAGAAATAATTTCTTTGTGGATAAATTTTAATAAAAGTAATTTATTTATTCTAACTGAGCCCTTTGGCGCTAAAAATTTCATGATTACCCTTTTAAAATAAGAAAATATTTTGATAAATCAAATATAAATTTAAATGGTAATCTAATTGTAGTATTTTTGTGGATAAAGTATATTAAAATTTGTTTTGAAAGAAAAATACTGTGAAAAAATATAACTTATTTATTTTGTGGATAAAAAAGATTTTGAATTGTTGTGGATAAATTTTAAAAAATAATTCTGTGGATAAATTTTTAATTTTAGACATGTGATTAAATTAAAGTATAATAATTATAAGGGGCTTGTTTTAAAAAGCACTTAGTTATTATACTATAAAAATATTAATATTCAATATAAAATTTATAAATTATTGGGGGTGATTTTTATGGAGACAGCTAAAAGAGTATTAAAGAATTTTTTTATAAAAAGTATCTTGCTTATAATTTCAGTAATTTTAGCAATGGTATTTTATAAGTTAATAGTAAAGGAATGTATAGATGTTTTTATAAAAATAGATTTGAGTGGTAAAAAAGGTTTTGTAATATATAACTTTTTTAAGTTAACAAGTGTTATGCTTATATACCAAGTTTTCTTAACAACAACTAGAATGAAAACTTCAAAACTATTTAAATTATTCTTATTTGGCTTATATATAGGAACAATGTTTATACTATTATTTGCTAGACCTAAAATGTCTAGGGGATTCCAGTTAGATCCTTTTGCAGTTTTACATGGCCTACGAGGGGATAGAACAGGGCAGTTATATTTAATAGGGAATATAATATTCTTTATGCCTATAGGATATGTACTAAGAAAATATAACTTTGTATTAGCCTTTATATTATCTGCATCTATAGAGTTTAATATAGAACTTGCTCAATATGTATTTAAAAGAGGATTCTTTGATTTAGGAGATATATTTATAAATTTAGTTGGTATATTCATTGCTTATTTTATTTGTAAAATAGCTTACTTTATTAAGGATAGCTTTTCTAGAAGAGATGATGAGATAGAAGAGGGTGCATAGATAAGAATCATTATAAGTAAAAAAATAGAGAAATATACATATAAATAAAGAATTTTATAGAAAAAAGGATGTAATATTAATGATTACATCCCTTTTTTTTCTTGACAAGCGAACATATGTTTTATAAAATTAAAAAAGATGAGGGAACATAAGTTCTTATATTTTTTTAGACAGCTTAGGAATATATAGGACATTAACATAATATAATAGCATATAACAAATTTTAGGGGGTTAATTTATATGACTAAGAGCAGCGGTATGTTTGTAAAAATAAATTATAAAATTAATGGAGATAATAGATTCCAAGGTGAGCATAAAGCAAAAATGTATAAAGATACAGCTGTAAGCAAGTATGTATTATGTGGTGGGTCATATTTCAGAAATAGAGGAACTATAATATTCCATGCTAATAATTTTAAAGAAGCAGAAGAAATTATAAATAATAATCCATTTGTTTTTTATGAAGACTATTCATTTGAAATATTAAGTAAAAATTCAATTAGTTTAGGAAATACATATCATTAATATAAAAAGATAAAATGGCCTTTGAAATTAACAAAGGTCATTTTATCTAAAGTATGAGAAATCAATTTAAAGTATTGGTTTCTTTTTTATTATATATCTAATAAATTTTTCTTGTAAGTTGAGTAAAGCTCATTTAATTCACTCATGTTTTTATCAAGTTTTATTTGTAAATCAGAAGCTTTTTCAAAATCAGATTCATTTATAGCATTCTTTATTTGAGTAAATAAGCTTCTTCTGTGATAAGAATCTTTCATTGTTATATGTCTTAATTCATTTATTGTCATCCAAGTTGATACGTCAAGATCTAAGGCTTTATCACAACAATGAAGTTGTTTAGCGGCTCTTATATCTTTTGTGTAAGAAGGAATTATTCTTGAAGTTATTTCTGTAGTCCATCTCTTAGTAGTAGCCATTTTGAAACTATTTATAAGCTTGTCTGTAAATACTGAATTTACTTTTAATACCTCTACCTTTTCAGGGTATTTATCAAATGCGCTTAAGTTTTCAAAAACAGTAGCAGGAGCTATACCAAAGTATTCATTTCTTTGTGAATCTGTGAAATCTTCAAATACATCCTCTTCACTTCTATATGCTCTAGATTTTTCTAAGTAATCTGCTTCTTCACCTGGTTTTTTAGATAATTCAGCTAAAAGATCATCTTCTGTTTTATTATTTTCTAAAGCATACTTAATACCATCTAACATAGCCATATAGCTTGATGCTATGCAAAGATAAGTATTTGTAAATGGATTCGGTGATCTAAGCTCAAATCTAGTTGCTAAAGGATTATGAGGATCTCTTATTAATCCAGCTAATATAGTTCTATTTCTAGATGGAACTTCAGGGCTTTGACCTAATGATGTAACTATACAAACAGGAGCTTCAAATCCTGGTTTTAATCTTTTTAATGAGTCTGTTGTAGCTGAGATAAATGGGTTCATTACCTCGTAGTTCTTTAATATACCCATTATAGAACCATATCCTATTTTACTTAAGAAATGATTTTTAGTTGGATTAAATAGGTTTATAATTCTTCCATCTTTTAGTTTTAAGCTTAAGCTTAAATGAGTGTGTTCTCCACTACCAGCAACTCCTGATATTGGTTTAGCAAGGAAGGTTACTTCTAATCCGTTTCTTCTAAAGGTTTCTTTAACTAATGTTCTTATAAATAATTCATTATCTGCAGCTTGCATAGCATCTGAGAATTTCCAGTCTATTTCTAATTGTTCCATTATGTGATCAAATTGACCTGAAGAAGTAAGCTTAGCTTTAACTCCACCAACTTCTTTGTGTCCCATTTCAGGTTCAAATCCATACTCATCCATATATAATAAACTTTGTTCTAAGGCTGTTCGAACATTACCCTTAGTTCTTGTCCAATATTGTTCTTGTAAAACTTCAGAAGTTGAAAGTTCTTCAATTAAAGCTTTATCATTTGGTGTTTTAACCCAAAATTCTAATTCTGTTGCAGATGTTAATAAAAGGTCATCTATATCATCAAATTTTATATTTAAATCATTTAGTGTTTCTGGATGTTTTTTTAATAATGAGAATATGTTTGATTTGAATGTGTCAATTGAGTTCTTTAAGATATGTCTAGAGTCGACTGGTTTATCTTCATGGATTAGGAAGCAAGGGATTCTAAGTGTTCCTACTGGTCTATTAGTTAAATGGTCTATGAAGTCGTAATTGTAATCTACAAACCACTTACAATCTAAATCTGCGATCATATCCACTTTTGCGTTATTTAAAGTTGCTATTCCTGGAAGGACAACTGATGACCCATCTGTTTGTACTGCAGTTCCATGAAGGAAAGAATCTATATCTTTTAAAAATAACTTAGAAGGAATTTTTTCGTCAGTATCATTACCTGCTAAGTCAACTCCAACTAAAGATACAAATTTTATTTCTGGGTGGTCCTCAAAAATAGAGATTAAACTCTCTTTATTATGATATTTCTTAGAAATTGTAAATAATAAATCTTTGTTCATAATTATTTAGAAGTAATACAATTATAATATTTAATATAATTGCAATAATCTCCTGTTCACATCCTTTCATTTTTAAGACTAATGGTTATTTTATTTGTTTTTAAACGTATAATGATATGAGTTTTTACAAAAAATATTCGTCGTTAAAATATTCTTAAAAAAATTTTATTACAATAGAATATTACTGTCAATATATTTTATATTTTAATATAAGTGTAAAATATGAATTTTAATAGATTTATTTAATAGAAAGTTATAAAATTATCTTAAGATTAAATCAAGTACTTAGAAGTGAGGGATAGCGATGCAAGATGATTTAAAGAATGCACCTATAGGTTTTTTTGATTCTGGCTTAGGAGGCTTAAGCGTTTTAAGAAAAGCCTTAGAAATGATGCCAAATGAAAATTATATATATTATGGGGATTCTAAGCATGCACCTTATGGAGAAAAGACTCCACAAGAGATAACAGAACTTTCATTTGATGCTATTGAATATTTAATAAAAAAGGGAGCTAAGGCAATTGTAATAGCATGCAATACTGCAACTTCAGCAGCAGCTCATGACCTTAGAGCGTATTATAAAGATATACCTATAATAGGCATAGAACCTGCTTTAAAACCCGCTATAAAGTTACACGAAACTGGAGCAGTAATAGTTATGGCAACAAAGGCAACCTTAACTCAAGAAAAATTTAAAAAGCTTATGGATAAATATGGGGAGCATAGAGAAGTAATACCCCTTCCATGTCCAGGTTTAGTTGAGTTTATAGAGTCAGGAGATTTAAATGGAGAAGATGTAAAAAACTTTTTGAGAGAAAAATTAAATCCTTATATGAATAGAGAGATTTCAAGTATAGTTTTAGGATGTACTCATTATCCTTTTGTAAAAGAAGTAATACAAGATATTGTTGGAGAAAGAGTAGACATAATAGATGGAAGTGAAGGCACAGTAAGAGAGCTAAAAAGAAGGTTAGAAGAAAATAATATTGAATCAGAATCAAAGAAAAAAGGTAATTTAGATATATTTAATTCATTAGAAGATAAGAAAATATTAGAGCTAAGTAAGAAGCTTATAGAAATGAAATAATAAATTAATAATCTACAGTAATATGAAAAAACATATAACTTTATTTATGATAATTTAGTATATATTGTTTTAGTATTGCTGTGGATTTTTTATTTTAACAAAATTTTTTATAAAAAAAGTTTGTTAAAATGTTGACAAAATAATAGGGGGTTGATATTATAATAAATGTAAAGAGAATTTTCAGAAAATTTGAACAAAGATTAATGGGAGTTACTTAAAAAGGGAGGATTTCACAATGAAGATAAATGTAAGAGAATTTTTAGGAGATAAGATACACGTTGAAGATGCTATAATCTTAAGGGATTATATTGAAAATAATTTAAATGAAAATGTAGAATTAGATTTTGATGGTATAGATAGAGTTTCAACAACTTTTTTAACTTGTTTATTTACTGATATGATAAATAAAAAGGGAAGAGAGAATATTATTTCAAAAATTAATGTTAAGAATTTATCAAACTATACTGATTATTCAAGAGTTGTAGTTGGAACTACTTTTGCTTAAAAATGAAAATATGAATTATATAAAAGCTATAAAGTATTATATTAAGTTGAACTCTAGGTGGGCAACATAATAGAATCTGTATTACTAGGATTCTTTATGTTGTCTTATTTTTATTTTTAAATATTTTCCCAATATTCCATTGTTAAGAGAAATAATATATAATTTTATACAAAGAAGGATTAACATTTTAGTTTAAGTAAATAATACTAAATAGTTAAATTTGAAAGGAGAATTACTAATATGAATCCAATAGTTACAATAGAAATGGCAACTGGAGAAAAAATCAAAATAGAATTATATCCAGAAATTGCACCAAATACAGTTAGAAACTTTGTTAGTTTAGTGAAAAAAGGTTTTTATGATGGATTAACATTCCACAGAATTATACCTGGATTTATGATACAAGGAGGATGCCCAGAAGGTACAGGAATGGGTAACCCAGGATATAGAATAAAAGGTGAGTTTACAAGAAATCAATTCCCAAATAACTTAAAGCATTCAAGAGGAGTTATATCAATGGCTAGAGCTATGAACTTTGATTCAGCAGGAAGTCAATTCTTCATAATGCACGAAAATTCACCACATTTAGATGGTCAATATGCTTCATTTGGTAAAGTTATAGAAGGTATGGATGTTGTTGATAAAATAGCAAATGTAAAAGCTGATTACAATGATATGCCAGATGAGCCACAAGTTATGGCAAAAGTTACTGTAGAAAATGCAGAGGGTATAGAAGAACCAGAAATACTTTAATTTATGAATGTATGGGAGGGAGATTAGCATGAGTATGCTTAATAATAGCAAAGCTATTCTAACTTATGGTTTAAATGAAAAGGAAACAAAAGATTTTCAAGCAACAGGGCACAAGGTTATTAATATAAGTAATGAAATGGCTTCTATGAAAGTTAAAGACATATTAGAGGGATTAAAATTTGAAGTTATTTCAAACAAAAACTTTGATGAAAAAGTTGTTATATTCAGTAATTTCCCTGATGAAGAATTACAAATGATGGTTTCAATAGCAAAAGTCATTACAGAAAATCCTATAATGGCTGTAGTTACAGAAACCTCTAAAGAATGGCAATTTAACTACCTTGTTGAACATTTAATTGAAGAAAGAGAATGGTATAGAAGTATGCAAGGAGGAAAAGCTTAAAATGAGTAGAGTTGGGGAAAGAATAAAAGAGGCTAGAGAAAAAAGTGGAATGACACAAAAAGCTTTAGCTAAAAAGCTAGGTGTAGCTGAGAAGTTTGTAAATGAAGTTGAAACAGGAAGAAAAATTATAAATGAATCACTTATATCAAAGGTATCAAAGGTTTTAAATACTGATTTAAATGATATAAATATGGTTGTTACTGATGAAGAGCTTCAAAAAGAACTTAAAGCTGAAAAGCAAGTAAGACAAACAAAACCAGCAGAAGTTAATGAAGTTTGGAATCAAGCCTTTGGATCAGTTTTAAAAAATGTTCCAATATATGATTATTCATTAACTCAGGTTAAAGGATATAAACAACTTGCTACTGCTTCAAATAAAATAGATGGTCATACAGCAAACAAAGTTTTTTATTTAAGAATAGAAAATAATGATATGACTGGATACAGAATTCAAGAGAATGATTTAGCTTTATGCTATTCAATAAAAGAGATAGAGAATAATTCTATTTGTTTAGTTGAATTCAATGGAAAAAGAGTTATTAGACAAATTAAAAAGCTAGATAATGTTAAAGCTTTACTAATAAGCAATAATGGTAGCATGAGAACAGAAACAGCTAACATAAAAGAAATTAAAGCAATAGCTAAGCTTTATAGAATAGAATTTGATTTATAAATTTAAATATAAAAAGGACAGTTCTAGATTAGAACTGTCCTTTTTATATTTAAATACTTCTTATCATGGTTATCAAAAAGAAGAAATCATGAATAAAATAGCTATAAGAAAATATAGAAGGTAAGAAGGAAGTGTATTTAGTGGAATCAACTGAGAAAAAAAATTTTTATAATGATGAAGATTATATAAATTTCGTTGTTGCTTATGATGGTGATATTCAAAAAGAGATTGATAGTATAAGAGATGCTAGTATTTTTTTTATTGATGATAGTTTTGCAATTGTATCTGTAAGATTACAAAACTATATAGAAACCATAAAAAGTATAAAAAGTATAATTTATATAGAATTGAATGGAATATATACCTTAAGTGAAAGTCCAGTAGAGGATTCAAAGGCTCCGATATTTCATAGAAATCCATTTTTGAATCTTAGAGGAAGTGGGGTTGTGGTTGCCATAATTGATACTGGTATAGATTATTTAAATAATGAATTTATGAAAGAAGATGAAACTACTAGAATATTAAGGATTTGGGATCAGACAATAGATAGTGGAAAGACTCCTGACGGATTTATTAGTGGAAGTGAGTATACAGAAGAAGATATAAATAAAGCTATATTGGCTAAAAAACAAGGACAGAACCCATATGATATTGTACCTTCAAGAGATGATTATGGACATGGAACTAAAATAGCTGGAATAGTTGGAGCTAGAGGGATGAATAGAGAAATAGTAGGAGTAGCTCCAGATTGTGAGTTCATAATTATAAAATTACAGGAAGCATCTAAAGAATATGTAGACTTTTATTATGCAAAGGGAGATAAGCCTAAATATAGAAATACAGATATAATAATGGCTCTTAAATATTTATATGAATTATCATTTACATTAGATAAACCAATGATAATATACTTACCTTTAGGAAGTAATTTAGGAGATCATGCAGGTGCAAGTATATTGGAACGTTATGTTGATAATAGAATATCAAGTAAAAATTCCTTGGCTGTGGTTACATCAACAGGGAATGAGGGGAATACAGATACTCATACATCTGGAAAAATAAAAAGTAATAATGAAAGTCAAATAATTGAACTTAATTGTGGTAAGAATCAACAGGGTCTAGTTTTACAAATATATGCACAAAGACCAAGCAAGATAAAGTTAGGTATAATATCTCCTTCAGGAGAGGTATTTGAAAATACTAATCCTAGAAGAACAAAGCATATATTAATAAATGATTCACCACCTTGGAAATTTATTTATGAAGGAACTAGCGTACAAGTTACTTATGATTCACCAGATGAATTTACTGGAGATGAAAAGTTTATTATAAGAATGGATGGAATTACAGAAGGGATTTGGAAGTTTATATTAACTGGTAATAACATAGTTGAAGGAAGGTATTATGCTTGGATTCTTCAAAGGGAGTTATTAGCTGAAGATACAAAATTTTTGAGGCCTTCACCTTATACAACATTAACTATACCAGGAACTGCTAAGACTATTATTAATACTTCATATTACAATCAAAATAATGGTGCAACAGTATCAGAATCAGGAAGAGGATATACTGCTAAGGATTATATTCAGCCTATAATAACAGCTGGAGGTATAAATGCAATAACAACTAAACCTGGTGGTGGAGTTATAACTATGTCTGGTGCAAGTGTTGCTGGAGCAATTTTAGCAGGATGTTGTGCTTTGATATTTCAATGGGCTGTTGTAGATGAAAATGATCCTCAAATGTATGCAGTTAAATTACAAGCTTATATTATTAGAGGAGCTAGGAAAAGAGATGGTGATATTTATCCAAATAGACAGTGGGGATATGGAATCTTAGACATGCAAGAAATTTTCAATAGTTTAATGAATAAGTAAATAAGGAGTATTAAATATGGAGAATAAGGGGAAGGTTGGTATAGATTTTATAAATACAATACCAAAGCAAATACTAACTAGCTTAATAGAGCAATATTCGCCTAATAATGGAGAGATAGAGCTAGTTGTTTTATATGGAGATAATTTTTTAAGATTTAAAAATTCAGTAGATGCCATAGGTGCTAAAGTTGAAGATTTAGGATATGGATTTGGAATATTAATAATAAAGGTCAATGATTTAAGTAGGATAATTGAGCTTGAAGGACTTCAATATATAGAGTTGCCTAAAATTTTATATACATCAGCTTATGATAGTAATAGAGCATCATGCATTCCATCAGTTTGGAATAGTTATAATTTAACTGGAGAAGGGATATTGGTTGGATTTTTAGATACTGGAATTGACTATACTCATAATGCTTTTAAAGATGCTGATGGTAATACCAGAATAGAATATATATATGATCTTGAAAATAGAATTGTATATGATAAGAATAAAATAAATGAAGCCTTAAAATCAGAAGATCCATTTAGTGTTGTGCCTGAAATTGATTTATCAGGTCATGGAACTCATGTTGCCGGAATTGCATGTGCCGGAGGAAATATAAACTTTGATAATTATGGAGTCGCATATAAAAGTAGCATAGCAATGGTAAAGATAACTGGTGAAAATAGTTTAAGGGCTGCATTAAGTACCCAGCTTATGAGAGGTTTAAAATTTTTAATGGATAAAAGTAACGAGATTAATAAACCTTTAGTTGTAAATATAAGCTTGAGTACCAATGATGGTTCTCATAATGGAAGTAGTTTACTAGAAAAGTATATTCAAACTTTTACTCAATTACAAAAGGCGGTTATTGTAGTAGCTGCTGGGAATGAAGGTAATAGTGCTCATCATGTAGGTGGCAAGATGAAAAAAGAAGAAGATTTAGACTTAAATATAGGAGATGGAGAAAAAGTTATTATGTTAGATTTTTTCAAGCCTGTATTAGTTGATGTATCGGTTGAAGTAATATCACCAACTGGAATAAGTACAGGACCGATGGAATTATCAGAATCTTATAAAGAAAGATTTGTTGGAAGGGAGAAAATAATTGTATATAGTACAGGACCTAAACCTTTTGATATACAAGGACAAACCACCATAAGCATTTTGCCTTTAGGAGATGCAATAACAGCTGGAGGATGGAGAATTATAGTTAAAAAATTAAATAATTATGAAGGATATTTTGATATTTGGTTACCTATATCGGAAGGGTTAAATGAAAGAACAAGGTTTTTGCAACCAGATGTTTATAATACATTAGGAATACCAGCTACTGTAGAAGGTGTTATTTCAGTTGGAAGTTATAATTTTTTAAATAATAATTTATCAGCTTTCTCTGGAAGAGGAGTTGTTAGACCTGAATGGTTAATAAAACCTGATTTAGTTGCACCAGGTGAAAATATATTATCAACTGCTGAGGAGCAAGGATTTGATACTAAGAGTGGAACATCAATGGCTGCACCACAGGTTGCTGGAATATGTGCATTACTTTTTGAATGGGGAATTATAAGAAATAATGATCCTTTTTTATATGGGGAAAGAATTAAATATTATTTGATTAAAGGAGCAAAGAGAACAATCTTTGGTGAGGCCTATCCAAATCCAGACTTAGGATATGGGTTTGTATGTTTAGATAGAACAATGGAATTATTAATTAATAGGAGATAGTTATGGAAAGTTTATCCAACAAAGCAAATCTATTAGTTGACCCTGAAAGCATGAATTTTCTTGTTGAATATAGAGGGGATATAGAGAATGAAGTGAAAAATATTGAAAATGTTGAAGTCTATATAATTGATGACACTTATGCTGTTTTATCAATGAAAAATGTTGACTATGATAGTATTATTCAAAGAATAAATTCCTTGGTTTTTATAGAGCTAGGAGGAATATATACTTTAAGTAGTACAACTCCTATAGAGGCATCTAAAGCAGAAGTTTTTCATAGGAGTCCATATTTAAAATTGACAGGTAAAGATGTGATTGTAGGTATTATTGATACTGGTATAGATTATTTAAATCCTGAATTTACTGATAGTAATGGAAAAACTAGAATATTAAAAATATGGGATCAATCATTAAAAACAGATAAGTATCCTAAAGATATGTTTTATGGAACTGAATATAGTCAAGAAGAGATTAATCAAGCAATAGAACTTAATAATAATGGAGGAGATCCATATACCATAGTCCAATCTAAAGATGATGTGGGACATGGCACAGAGATGGCTTGTATAATAGCGGGCAGTGGAAAGAATGAGAGTTTAACAGGAGTAGTTCCAGAATGTGATATTGCAATAGTTAAATTAGATATAGCATTTAAAAAATATACAGAATATTTCTTTGCAAAGGGCGATGCTATTAAGTATAGAAATGTGGATATACTTTTAGCAATGAAGTATTTATATAATTTATCATTTCAATATAATAAGCCAGTTGTTATATATGTGCCTATGGGGAGTAATTTTGGAGCACATGATGGATCAAGTATTTTAGAAAGATATATAAATAATATTTCTAATAAAAGAGGAATCGCTGTAGTAGCCTCATCTGGAAATCAAGGTAATACTAATACACATGCTGATGGGATAATATCAGAGGTTGGTCAAAGTAAAACCATAGAACTCGAAGCTGGAGAAGATCAAAGTGGTATTATGATGATTATATTAGGTTATAAGCCTGATAAGTTTAAACTTTCAATAATTTCACCATCAGGAGAAATTATTGAAAATGCTAATCCTTTAACTAATTATGGAGGAAAGAAGAATTTAGCAGTTGAAAATGGATATAAAGTAGATTTTATATATGAAGGAACTACTATGGATATATTTTATGATTCTCCAGATGAACTTACTGGAGGAGAGAGAATTGTAATAAGAGCACAAAATTTAAAGCCAGGAATATGGAGATTTAGACTAACTGGAGAGCATATAACCTTTGGAAAATTTGATGCATATATATTACAAAAAGAATTGTTAGCGGAAGGAACAAAGTTTTTAATATCATCTCCCTACACAACTGTAACTATTCCAGGGGCAGCAGAAAAAATGATAACTGTAGCTTCTTATAATCAAGAAAATAATACTATATTACCTTCATCAGGAAGGGGATATACCAGAAATAATATTATTCAACCCATTATTGCAGCAGGTGGAATAAATGCCTTAACTATAAATAATAAAGGTGAAAAAGTATTGGTTAGTGGAGGAAGCGTAGCAGCTGCTATAGTTACTGGATGTTGTGCGATGCTATTTCAATGGGGAATTGTTTATAATAATGATCCAAGTCTATATGTAGCTAAAATCCAAACATACTTAATGAGAGGAGCCAATACCAGAGAGGGTGATGTATACCCAAATCAAGAGTGGGGATATGGAACTATAGATATGGTTAATGTTTTTAATGGTTTAAGAACTAATAGATTTTCTGGTAGTACACAGTAAAAAATAATTTTGATTAAATTTTAATTATAAAATACTTATTAACAAAATAGGTATCAATCTCATAAACTATAGAGTATTAATTTATAATTAGGAGAAAATATATGACATTAGGTGGATTAAAAGTTCAGTGTTTTAGCGAGCAAAGGAGATATATACCTATTGATAAATGTAGGGTTAAAATAACACCAACAGGAGAAGATGGTGTAGCTGTAGGAAATACTTTAGAATTATATACAGATGAAACTGGAAGTACTGACACTATAGAATTAGATGCACCACCAGTAGAAAATTCTAGTCAGCCAGGTATGGTTCCTTATAGTTTTGCAGAGGTTATTGTAGAAAGAGAAGGCTTTTTACCTGTAACAGTAAATGGAGTACAAATTTATCCTTCAAGAATTGCTCTCCAAAATATAAATTTACCTGAAACTAGAGGATATTATAGGCAACAAGAAGTTATTGATATACAGCCTAATAGATTAGTTGGAAATTTTCCACCAAAAATACCTGAAGCAGAGGAAAAGGAACTTCCACGACCAAAAGGAACAGTAGTTTTACCGGAACCTGTAGTTCCAGAGTATATAGTTGTTCATAATGGTAGACCAAATGATAATTCAGCAGCAAATTATAAAGTTAATTATAAGGATTATATAAAAAATGTTGCATGTTGTGAAATTTTTTCAACTTGGTCTGAGAATACTATAAGAGCTAATGTTTATGCTATAATATCATTTACTTTAAACAGAATATATACTGAATGGTATAGGGGAAAAGGTAAGAATTTTGATATAACTAGTTCAACAGCTTTTGACCATGCTTTTAGTTATGGAAGAAATTTTTATGATAACATAAGTAGAATTGTAGATGAAATATTTGCAACATATATAAAAAGATTCAATTCCAAACAACCACTTTTAGCCCAATATTGTGATGGAATAAATGTACAGTGTCCTGGTTGGATGACTCAATGGGGAAGTAAATACTTGGGAGATGAAGGAAAAGCACCTTATGATATTTTAACATCTTTTTATGGTTATGATTTAGAATTAAAGTCTGCTAAAAAAGTTCAGGGAAGTCCAAGATCATTTCCAGGATATACATTAGGTGTCGGAGCTTCAGGTCAACCTGTAAGAGTTATACAAGAACAATTAAATGCTATTTCAAAGGCGTATCCTTTAATACCTAAGATTGCTGTAGACGGAAAATATGGTGAGAAAACTAGAGATTCTGTTAGAACTTTTCAAAAGGTATTTAATCTTCCTCAAACAGGAGAGGTAGATTATGCAACATGGTATAAAATATCAGATGTTTATGTTGCAGTAACAAAAATAGCGGAACTTAGATCAAGTGTTGAGAAGAAGGTGTTTTATCCACCAACAATAATGGATAGACGTGAAAATGTACCAAAGATAATTTATTAAATATTAAAGCTGAGCAATTTATATAAAATTACTCAGCTTTTACTTTTTATATTTATCTTTGTTTTTTTAATTTAAAAAAGTAGAAGTAAATACATTGAACTATAAATACTAAGCTTAAAACTCCAAACATTGGGTATAATGTGGAGATTAAGTTTGAAAATCCTATTAATGAAATTGGAATTGCCACTATTAAAACTGCAAATATAGCATGTTTATATTTTACTTTGAAGCTTTTGGTAAGTGTTTTACTTATGGAATATACATCAGAAACCTCTGTAGAAAACATTTCGGCTAATATTATTATTAAAAGCATTATTTGAATAGGCTTTCCAAATCTATCAGCAATATAAAGTAGAGGAATTTCGTATTGGAATATTTGTGGCTGATTAACCATAAGCATTGAATTAATAAAAATACATATTATTGTTAGAAGAACTGAACCTAATATAATTCCCCATGTCATTATTTTTTTACTCTTCACTTCATTACTTAAAGGAACAATAACCCCGCAGCAGCAAAGAATATTATAACCACAATAAAGTATTCCAGAAGTAAAAACTCCCTTAGAAAGTTTTGGAGTAGAAGAAACAAGAGAATTTATAGTAATTGGGTCATTAGCAAATGCAACATAAAGAATCATAAGTGTAGTTGTTACTATTATTAAGGATGGAACAATAATAGAATTTATCTCTACTAACCCTTCAGTTTCTCTCATAAGAATCAGTGAAGCAATAATAGCCATAAATATTGAACCTATAATCTTAGGAATTCCAAAGTATTGATTCAACAAAGCTCCGCTACCAGCTAGAATTATGGACGCACTAGATATTAAGTAAAAGGTTGTTATTATTCCAGTGAGTTTTCCTAAAATATTAGGACTAACTGTATTTATGACTTCACTATAGGAATTTAAGCTATGTTTAATACTTATTCTTGAAATTATGTTGCAAAGAAAAATATAAAATAATCCAGTCATTATAATAGTAAAAAAGCTTTTGTATCCATATACTGTAAAGAAATTTGTTATTTCCTTTCCAGAGGCAAGTCCAGCTCCTACTATAGTTCCTATAAAAACAAAAGCTACTTGAAAAACTTTTATAATACTTTTCATTAAATCACCTCCCTAACTAAATATATAAGTTGTAAAGAAAGTTTATTCTTAAAATAAAAAAGTAAAAATTAAGTTTAGGATATTTATTATTTTATTAATACTTTTAAGCTATTTGGAAAACCTAAAATAGGACTTATTCTAAGGGAGGAATGATTATAAATGATTAAAAAGATTATGGCATCCTTGATTATTGTATCTTTATTTTTTTTCATGGGCTGTAATAGAATAAGTAATACGGTCAATGATAATAAGGAGCTAAAGGAAAGTGTTGAAAGTATATATTTTAATAATAAGATAGCAATATCAATTGCAGAGGAATATATGGAGGCTCTTAAAGGCAATGATTTAGAAAAGATAAAAAGGTTATCTGATAAAGAGGTTGATAAAAATATAATAATTAGTCCTAGTAAAGAGCTTGAAATAACAGGAATAAAGCAGGTTGGAGCAGCTCAATTAGGAAGTAAATCTATGTTTAGATTCTATGTAACTAGAACTAAGAAGGGAGAGCCTAAGGCTGATTTAGAGCAATATTATTTAGAGGTTAGAAAAACTGAAGAGGGAGAATATAAGGTATCAGAACTGAAATCAACTCAGATTTATAGCGTTTTTTTAGATAAGGAAAAATTAAAGATTAGAAAAGATGATGATGTTGAGATTAACACATTAATAGATTTAAAAAGCATACCAGATAAAATTTATCCAAAGGTTAATGTTATAGATGTAGCCAAAGTTGATGTGCCTAAAGATGCTTTTTCAGCTGTAGAAATTTCATTTTCAGGAGATAAGGTAGCAATTTCAACATATAAAGGTGAGGATTCTTATATAGGAGTGGTTGATGTTGATGATGCACAAGAAACTGCGGCTAAAGAAGGGGAAGATGAAGGTGGAAAAGAAGATGAAAAGAATGATGATAAAACTTTAGGAAAAAAGATAACTTCATTAGATGTATTAAATGGATGTAAAATTTCTAGCTTGAATTTTTCAGATGATGACGGATATGTTGTTGTAAATTATATTAAAGGTAATGGAACAAGATTTAAGGTTTATCAAAGTGGTGGAAGTATAGTATCACTAGAATTAGATGATATATTTGCAGAAGAGGAATATAATCTTATTTATGAAAGAATACAGGATAACAATATAATTATGAATGTTACTCCAATAATAAAATCAAATAATACTGAAAGTGGCTTAATTGGAAGATATAAAATATCTTTAAAAGATTTTAAACTTGAAAAACTATAGTATAATATAAAATAAGTTAATCATAACCATTAAATTTATGATTAACTTTTTTATTTTAAAGAAATTTTGATTTTAATGAAAAGGTGATATAAATGGAAAAAAGAAAAACATGGGGAGACAAGAGATATAATACTTTAAATAGATTTTTAAGAGAAAAGTTTGGAGAAAAAGTATTTAAAATAAGTTTAGATGGTGGTTTTACATGTCCTAATAGAGACGGAAAAGTTGCTAAGGGAGGATGTACTTTTTGTAGTTCAAAGGGGTCAGGAGACTATGCTGGACAAAGAACCTTAAGTATTGGTACTCAGTTTGATAATGTTAAAGAGATGATGAATAAGAAGTGGAAAGAAGGAAAGTACATAGCATATTTTCAAGCTTACACTAATACATATGCTCCTGCTGAAGAACTAAGAAGAAAATATGAGGAAGCAATTAATAAAGAAGGCGTAGTTGCTCTTGCTATAGGTACAAGACCAGATTGTATAAATGAAGAAGTTTTAGATTTATTAGATGAAATGAATAAAAAGGTGTATACTTGGGTTGAGTTAGGACTTCAAACAATCCATGATGATACTGCTAGAAGTTTTAATAGAGGATATGACTTAGAAGTATTTGATAAGGCTATGGAAGGATTAAAAAGAAGAGGAATAGATACTGTAGTTCACTGCATATTTGGACTTCCTGGAGAAAGTAAAGAGCAAATGTTAGAAACTGTTGATTATGTTTCTAGATGTGGAGCACAAGGAATAAAATTACACTTACTTCATCTAATGGAAGGAACAAGAATGGTTAAGGACTATGAAGAAGGTAGATTAAAATTCTTAACTCAAGAAGAATACGTTGATTTAATTTGTACGGCCATAAGTAGAATACCTCAAAATATGGTTATACATAGATTAACAGGTGATGCTCCTAGACAACTTCTTATAGGACCTATGTGGAGTTTAAAAAAGTGGGAAGTTTTAAATGCTATTGATAAGGCTCTTGAAGATAATGATATTTATCAAGGAAAGAATTTTGAAGAATAATTTTTAAAATAATGTGGGGGAAATTTATGAAAATTGATGTTATAATTTCTGCAAATTACATAGATAGTGAATCACTTAAAGGAAAGATAGCTGTGGTTATAGATATGCTAAGAGCTACATCTGTAATTACAACAGCACTTTATAATGGTGCTAAAAAGGTTATACCAGTAGTTAGTGTTGAAGAGGCTTTTGAAAAAGCAAAAGAATTAAAATTTTTAAGTGAAGAAGTTTTACTTGGAGGAGAGAGAAAGGCTTTAAAAATAGATGGGTTTGATTTCTCTAATTCTCCATTAGAATACAAAAGAGAAATAGTAGAAGGAAAAAATGTTATAATGTCTACTACAAATGGAACTAGAGCTTTAAATTTATGCAGTAAGGCTGATAAAGTTATAGTTGCCTCTGTATTAAACGGACAAGCAGTGGCTAAATATTTAGAAAACGAAGAAAAAGAAATAGTCTTTGTTAATTCTGGAACAAACGGTGAGTTTTCAAGTGATGACTTTATGTGTGCAGGTTATATAATAAGTGAGTTATGCAAAAATAAAGAGGCTGAGCTTACTGATATAGCCAAAACAGCTAAATATGTTTATGAAAGCAGTGAAGGAATAGAAGAATTTATAAAAGGTGCTAAACACTATAATATTCTTAAAAATTTAGGACTAGAAGAGGATTTAAAGTATTGTTCTACAAAGAATTTAATAGATTTAGTTTTTCAGTTCAAAAATGGTGAAATAAAGACTATAGAATCATGGGTTAAAGTAACAATATAATAAAGTCTTGTGAATTATTTTTATAAAAAGTGAATAAATTTTAAAAAGAAGATGACTGAGATAAAAACTACTTTTAATGCAATGTTTTTAAAACAAAAAGAAATATCTTAAAAAAATATATTAAAACATTTATTAAATTTTCAATATTAATATTTTCTGTTTGATTTCTTGGTAAATAGTTAAAAAAACTAATTTGTTAATATGTATTGAGGAATATATGATGTTTATAGGATGAGATATTAAAAGGAGATGTTTTTAATGAAGAAAAAGTTATTAGTAGTTCTTATTTCTGCCATAATGGGATTACAATTAGTTGGATGCGGAAGCTCTAATGATTCATCAAATAAAACCACTTCTGATAATAAGCCTGCTGCAACTACAGAGAATAAAAGTAAAGTTGTAGATGATGATAGCTTAGTTAATGAAGTGTCTGAGGTTTATCTTGATGTTAGAGAAGAATATTTAGAAGTACTTCAAAATAAACAAATGAATGAATGGAATGAGGAGAAAGCAGATGCTTTAAAAGATTTAAAAGAAATTAAAGCAATGACTCCAGAAAGTGATAAGAATATAAATCAAGCTATAGCAGATATAGAACAGTTAATAGATAAATATCAAAATAGCTTAGATGGTAAGGGTGCAGATCCAACAGGAATACAAAATTTAGAAGCTCAAATTAAACAATTATTATTTGATAAATAATTAGAAAAAGAGGGGATTAAGGGCAATATCCCTCTTTTTTTATTTTATGGAAAGATTGTTAAATTTTTAATTTATTGAAAACAGTTTCAAGAGGTGTTAAAATAAATATTGTAAAAAAACAACAAAAATATATACGTATATATTCAACTTGTGTAAGAGTATTTGGAGTTAAACACGAGAAAAAAATTTAGTTTTTTTTGTTTAGCTCTTTTTTATTTTAAGCTTTTTTAAAATTAAATATATTAATTACTAGGTGGTGGATAGTCATGGTAAATCAATTCTTGGCTGAGCTTTTTGGAACTGCGCTTTTGATATTGTTAGGGGATGGAGTAGTTGCAAATATAGCTCTTAAAAAAACTAAGGGTAATGGCGCTGATCTTATTGTAGTCACTGTAGGATGGGCAATAGCTGTTGCTATTCCTGTTTATATCTTTTCTAGGGTGAGTGGAGCTGTATTTAATCCAGCAGTAACTATTGCATTAGGTATAACTGGAGGATTAACATGGAGTCAGGTTATAGTATTTTGTATAGCACAATTTATAGGAGCTTTCATAGGTGCTGTACTAGTTTATTTAACTTATTATACTCATTTTGAATCTACTGAAGATCATGATGCAAAGCTTGGTACATTTTGTACTATACCAGCTATTAGAAATTATAAATGGAATTTTTTTACTGAATTTATAGGTACTTTTGTTTTAATGTTTGGAATTCTAGGACTTGGTGATGCGAAGATGGCAGATGGAATTATGCCAATAGCCGTTGGATTATTAATTTTAGTTATAGGAGTATCTTTAGGAGGACCAACTGGATATGCAATTAATCCAGCTAGAGATTTCTCACCTAGACTTGCACATTTCTTGCTTCCTATGAAAAATAAAGGAGGCTCAGATTGGGCTTACGCTTGGATTCCAATTGTAGGACCAATACTTGGAGCTATAGCAGGAGCAATGGTATATACAAATATATTTTAAGGAGATATTAATTTTGGACAATTTTAAGGAGGCTATATAAAATGATTAATTTTAAAAGAATACTTGAGGACAACCCTATTGTGGCAGCTGTAAAGGATATGGACCAATTAAATAAGGCATTAGAAGCTGATGTTGATGTAATTTTTGTTCTATTTGGAAATATTCTAGATATTATAGAAATTTCAAATAAAATATCAGAAAAAAATAAGATTGGAATATTGCATATAGATTTAGTTGATGGACTTACAAATAGAGAAATAGTTTTAGAATATTTGAAAGAGAAAACTAAATTTCATGGAATAATAAGCACTAAAGCTCAAACAGTAAAAAGTGCAAAAAAATTAGGGTTAGTAGCTATTCAGAGAGTTTTCATTTTAGATAGTCTTTCTTTTCAAAGCACAAAAAATCATTTAGTTGATGAATGTGATGCAGTAGAAATGTTACCAGGATTATTATTTAAAGTTATTAAAGAATTATCAAAAACAATACATAAGCCATTAATAGTAGGTGGTTTAATTTCAGATAAAGAAGATGTTATGGAAGCTTTAAGATCAGGAGCAACATGTATATCAACAACAAAAGAGGATATATGGAAGATATAAAATTAAGAGGTGAGTTTTTATGAAAAAATATATAGTAGCATTAGATCAAGGAACAACAAGCTCTAGAGCAATAATTTTTGATAGAGAAC
The DNA here is from genome assembly GCF_054767895.1 of Clostridium sp. CTA-17. Lineage (NCBI taxonomy): Bacteria > Bacillati > Bacillota > Clostridia > Eubacteriales > Clostridiaceae > Clostridium > Clostridium sp. CTA-17. The sequence continues at coordinate 116,100 of NZ_BAAABF010000007.1, read as the reverse complement.
AAAATATTATTGGGGTAAGCCAAAAGGAATTTAATCAAATTTATCCTAGAGAAGGATGGGTTGAGCATGATCCAATGGAAATATGGGCAACTCAATATAGTGTACTTCAAGAAGTTATGGCTAAGTGTAATATAACTCAAGAAAATATAGCAGCCATTGGAATAACTAATCAAAGAGAGACTACAATAGTTTGGGATAAAAATACAGGGGTTCCAATATACAATGCAATTGTTTGGCAATGTAGAAGAACTGCTGATATATGTGATGAGTTAAAAGAAAGAGATGGCCTTGTAGAATATATTAAAGAAAATACAGGACTTGTACTTGATGCATATTTTTCAGGAACAAAAATAAAATGGATATTAGACAATGTTGAAGGTGCAAGAGAAAAAGCTGAAAAGGGTGAGCTTTTATTTGGTACAGTAGACAGTTGGCTTGTCTGGAAGCTTACAAATGGAAAAGTTCATGTAACTGATTATACTAATGCATCTAGAACTATGATATTTAACATAAAGAACCTTCAATGGGATGAAAGAATGTTAAAGGAACTAGATATTCCTAGAAGTATGTTGCCAGAGGTAAAAAATTCATCTGAAATTTACGGATATGCAAACCTTGGAGCAAAAGGTGGAATAAGAGTTCCTATAGCTGGTATAGCTGGGGACCAACAAGCTGCTTTATTTGGACAAGCTGCATTTAATAAAGGTGACGTAAAAAATACTTATGGAACAGGATGTTTCTTACTAATGAATACAGGAGAAGAACTTGTTCAAAGTAAATCAGGACTTTTAACAACAATAGCTATTGGATTACACGGAAAAGTTCAATATGCTTTAGAAGGATCAGTATTTGTTGGAGGAGCTGTTATTCAATGGCTTAGAGATGAATTAAGAATTATAAGTGATTCTAGTGATACTGAATACTTTGCTACAAAGGTAGAAGATAATGGGGGAGTATATGTTGTTCCTGCCTTCGTTGGATTAGGAGCTCCTTATTGGGATATGTATGCTCGTGGAACCATAGTAGGATTAACACGTGGAACTAATAGAAATCATATAATAAGAGCAGCACTTGAATCAATTGCATATCAAACAAGAGATGTGCTTGAAGCTATGATAAACGATGTTGGATATGATATAAATTGTATAAAGGTAGATGGAGGAGCTAGTAGAAATAATTTCTTAATGCAATTCCAATCAGATCTAGTTGGTAAAAAGGTAATTAAGCCTATAATTACAGAAACAACAGCTTTAGGAGCTGCTTACCTTGCAGGATTAGCAGTTGGATATTGGAGTGATAAAGAAGAAATAGCTAAGTTATGGTTTGCAAGTGAAGAATTTGAGCCAACTATTTCTGAAGAGAGAAGAAATAAATATCATAAGAAGTGGAAAAAGGCTGTTGAAAGATCAAAGGGATGGGCACTTGAAGATTAAAAAAAGCCTGGAAACATTTACAGAAATATGATATAATTAAATAAAAGTTAATAAATAATTTTAATTTTGTGTGTAAGAGAGAAGAGAGCTAGACACAAAAAGGATATTCTTATGTCTTTTTTGAGTTTGGTTCTTTTTTATTTTTAAAAAAGGGAGCGATATTTAATGATTTATGATGTAGCAATTATAGGATCTGGAGTAATAGGTGGAGCAATATTTAGAGAATTAACAAAGTATAATTTAAAGGTTGTAGAATTAGAAAAAGAAAATGACGTTGCTATGGGAGCATCTAAGGCAAATTCAGCAATTGTTCATTCAGGATATGATCCTGAACCAGGAACATTAATGGCAAAATACAATGTTGAAGGAAATAAGATGTTTGATAAGCTTTGTAAAGACTTATCAGTTCCTTTTAAGAGAAATGGATCATTAATTATAGGTTTTGATGAAGATGACCAAAAAGAATTAGAGGTTTTATATAATAGAGGAATTCAAAATGGAGTAGAAGGAGTAAAACTTTTATCAACAGAAGAAGTTTTAGAAATGGAACCAAACTTAAATAAAGATGTAAAAGGAGCTTTATTCTGCCCAACAGGAGGAATTGTTGGAGCATATGAATTTACTATAGCTCTTTCAGAAAATGCTATAGATAATGGCGGAGAATTAAGACTAAACTCTAAAGTTGTTAGTATTGAAAAAGATGAAAATTTCAAAATAAAACTTGAAAATGGAGACGTAGTAGAAGCTAGATTTGTAGTAAATGCAGCAGGTATTTATGCTGATAAGATTCACAATATGGTTTGTGAGGAAGACTTTAAGATAACTCCTAGAAAAGGTGAATACTATGTTTTAGATAAGAGCCAAGGAAGATTATTTGAAAAGACAATATTCCAATGTCCAACTAAACTTGGAAAAGGGGTTTTAGTTACTCCAACAGTTCATGGAAACTTATTAGTTGGTCCAGATGCTATTGATACTTGTGATAAAGATTCAGTTTCTACAGAGTATGATGGATTAGCTAAGGTTAGAGAAGTTTCCTTAAAAACAACTAACAAAGTTAATTTTAGAGAAAATATTAGAAACTTTGCAGGACTTCGTGCTATAGCCGATAAGCCTGACTTCATAATCGGAGAAGCTAAAGATGTTAAAGGATTCTTTGATGTAGCAGGAATAAAATCACCAGGTTTAAGTTCAGCACCAGCTATTGCAGTGGATGTAGTTAAAATGCTTGGTGAAAGTGGACTAGCTTTAGAGAAAAAAGATAATTTCAATGAAAAAAGAGAACAAGTACACTTTATAGAACTTTCTCCAGAAGAAAAAGCAAATTTAATTAAAAAAGATAGTAGATATGGAAGAATAATTTGTAGATGTGAAAATATAACTGAAGGAGAAATTGTTGATAGTATAAATAGAACTTTAGGAGCTAGAACTATTGATGGAGTTAAGAGAAGATGTCGTCCTGGTTGTGGAAGATGTCAAGGTGGTTTCTGTGGACCTAGAGTTCAAGAAATAATATCTCGTGAAACTGGTATGAATATAGAAGAAGTGCTTTTAGATAAAAATGGTTCATATATAATAAGTGGAAAAACAAAGTAGGAGGATTTAGTTATGAAATATGATTTAGTAGTTGTAGGTGGAGGCCCAGCAGGATTAGCAGCAGCTTATGAAGCTCATGAAAATGGAGTAGAAAAAATATTAATTATAGAAAGAGATAAAGAACTAGGTGGAATCTTAAATCAATGTATTCATAACGGATTTGGTCTTCATACCTTTAAAGAAGAACTTACAGGACCTGAATATGCTGGAAGATTTATTGATATGGTAGAAGGAACTAACATAGAAGTTATGTTAGATACAATGGTTTTAGAAATAGAAGGAAAAATAATACATGCTATAAATATTGAAAAAGGATATTTAACAATAGAAGCAGAATCTATAGTACTTGCTATGGGATGTCGTGAAAGAACAAGAGGAGCTATAAGTATTCCAGGAGATAGACCATCAGGAATATTCACTGCAGGGGCTGCTCAAAGATTTATCAACATGGAAGGCTACATGGTAGGTAAAAAAGTAGTTATCTTAGGCTCAGGAGACATTGGGCTTATAATGGCTAGAAGAATGACTCTTGAAGGAGCTAAGGTAGAGGCTGTTGTTGAGCTTATGCCTTATTCAAATGGATTAACTAGAAATATTGTTCAATGTTTAGAGGATTATGGAATTCCACTATACTTATCTCATACAGTTATTGATGTTAAGGGTGATGGAAGATTAGAAAAGGTTATTATAGCTAAGGTTGATGAAAATAGACAACCTATAAAAGGTACTGAAATAGAATTTGATGCTGATACATTATTATTATCAGTTGGATTAATACCAGAAAATGAGCTTTCAAAAAATGCAGGAGTTGAATTAGACCTTAGAACTAATGGACTTGTAGTTTCTGAAAGTATGGAAACAAATAGAGAAGGTATATTTGCCTGTGGTAATGTTGTCCATGTTCATGACTTAGTTGACTTTGTAACTGAGGAGGCTAAGAATGCAGGAAAAAATGCTGCTAAATATATTAAAGGTAAAAAGAGATTAAATCATTTCACTGAAATAAAAAATGGAGAAAATATAAGTTATACAGTTCCTCAAAAATTTGAAATTGAATCTTTAGATGGAAATTTAAATGTATTTATGAGAGTTAGAAATGTATTTAAAAATAAACAAATAGTAGTTAGAGATGAAGAAGGAAATGTTATTCAAAGCTTTAAGAAACCTCATGTTGTTCCTGCAGAAATGGAGAGAATTACAATTCTTAAAGATAAGCTAAAAAATGCTAAAGGAGCAATAACAATTTCATTAGAGGATGGTGAATAATAATGGTAAAAGAATTAATATGCATAGTATGTCCTAGAGGATGTCATTTAACAGTAGATACAGAGTTAGAAAAGGTTACAGGAAACACATGTAAAAGAGGAGAAATTTATGGATTAAACGAGGTTAAAAATCCAACTAGAATAGTAACCTCAACTGTTAAAATAGATGGTTGTGATAATATGGTTATACCAGTTAAAACAGAGGAACCTATTCCAAAGGGAATGATATTTGATGTAATGAAGGAAATTAACAAGGCTTCTGTTAAACTTCCAATTAAAGTTGGAGATGTAATTATAGAAGACGTTTTAGGAACAGGTGTTAGTATAGTTTCTGCAAAAACAGTTTCATAAATAAATTAAGAAAGGTATCTGAGTTTTCAGATACCTTTCTCTTTTAATACATCTAATATTATATGTACATTAATTAGGATAGAATAAACAGTCCTAACTAGTGAGTAGCTTAAAATAGATATTTAAATATTTAAATTGATTATGACCATTTAACGAGTGTATGCCATTTATGTAAAGCACCTCATAGTAATAATATATTTAATATTTAAATTAATGATTAACCCTTAAATACAAATTTTAGAGTGTATGCCGATTTTGTAAGGCACCCCTTTATTTACAATTTAAGATATTAACTTTATATCTTTTTTGCTACACTATTATATTAACCAATATATTTTTTAATATGCATTAAATTAAAAAAATTCTAGAATACTTGGAATATGAAGAATTTTAAATAATATGATTCATCAGAGTTCCAAAGTATAGGATGGTCTGCACTTTGAGTTCTAACTTCTATTTGTCTTAAAGTTCTTCTAGCATCATGAGCAGCTTCGGCTACAGTTTTCTTTAATTGTTCTTCATCCATATAATGTGAACAAGAGCATGTAGCGAAGTAACCACCTTCTTTAACCATTTTTATTCCTCTAAGATTTATTTCTTTATATCCTCTTATTGCTTGCTTAACAGTATTTCTTGATTTTGTGAAAGCTGGTGGATCTAAAATAACAACATCAAATTGTTTTCCTTCTCTTGACCAATCTCCTAATACATCAAAAGCATTATGCTTTTCAAATTTAACCCTATCTTGAAGGTTATTAAGCTCAGCATTTCTAGTAGCACAGTCTACAGCATGTTGAGATACATCTATTCCTAAAACTGATTTAGCCCCTGCTATACCAGCATTTAAAGCAAAAGAGCCAGTATGAGTAAAGCAATCTAAAACATCCATATCTTTACATATTCTATGCATTGCAGCCCTGTTTTCTTTTTGATCTAAGAAGAAACCAGTTTTTTGACCATTTTCTAAGTCAACTATGTATTTAACTCCATTTTCAACTATTTGTATATCTGTATCAAATGGTTCAGTTAAGAAGCCTTTTCTTTGCTCTAAACCTTCTATTTCCCTAGTTTTTATATCACTTCTTTCATAGACACCTTTAGCACCGTATTCTTCAACTAGAATTTTAACTATTAGATCTCTATATTTATCCATTCCAAGAGTTGATATTTGAATTACATAATAATCTTCAAATTTATCAACTGTTAGACCAGGAAGGAAATCAGCCTCTCCAAAGATGAATCTACATGAAGAAGTATCTATAACTTTCTTTCTATATTCCCATGCAGTTTTAAATCTTCTCTTGAAGAAATCTTCATCTATTTCTTCATCTATATCTTTAGTCATTATTCTTATAGTTATTTTACTTCTGTCATTTATATAGCCTTTTCCTAAGAAATAACCTTTATGATTGTAAACTTCAACTATATCTCCGTTTTCATAATCTCCATCATATTCGTTTATTTCATCAATATATATCCAAGGTCTGCCTTGTTCAGCTTTTTTGTTTTTACCTTTGTGTAAATAAAACTTACTCGCCATTTAAATAGCTCCTTCCAAAATAATTCTTATAAGATTATAACATATTCTAGGCTTTCCAATAGGTTTAAAATGCATTTAAGAAAAATAAATTAGTACTTTAGAATAATAAGATAATATTTAATATATATTTCTAATAAGAGTAATTTTAAGGATTGAAAAAAATGATAAAAGCTATAGTTATTCCTACACCTAAAAGATTAAAGAAATACATAAGAGATACTGACTTTAAAAAGAAAGCGAAATCTTTTGTTACTCCAGAGAGAGCTATTATATATGGAACCATAGGAACAGGTGTAACCATAATGTCTCTAAGTGATGTACCAGCTAAACCTTTTGTTATAGGAAGTTTATTATATCATGGTGTTGCTTATGAAATTTTAGAAAAGTGGTATGATGAGTATGGCAATGATGAAGAGCTTAGAGAAATGATGATGCAAAGTAGAGATTATTGGAATAATTTTTATATGAGATTTTAAAATTTATTTAGAGACTATTATATATTATTTCTATAGATAGAATGATAATAATAGTCTTTATATATTTATTGGAAAAGTAGAATTATTTATAATAAATAAAACTATATACAATATAAATTTAAAATTAAATATGATTTGAATACAAATAAATAATATTGATTAGGTTTTTATGAAAACATGACCAGTTATGTATTAAAACATGACCAGTTATGCAAAATGTATTGAAAATATTTATGAGATAAATACAATAAAATTATGAAATATATGGAACTTGTTGAGTTATTATGAAAAATATCTTAAAAACTAGTTCTTTTCAAATTCATTATATTCTCAAAGTTTGAGAAGAGCAGTGTTCGTTTAATTTAACAGGTTATATTTAGAATTGGGGGGGAATTTATGAATAAAAAAATTAAAAAAGTTTTATTAGGTTCTATTTTAGGAGTTAGTATGATTAGTTCTTTAGCGTATGCTAAAACTAATACAGCTAGTTTATATTCAGGATCATTTCAAGCAACAGCAAAACTAACAACTGTTCATAATTATACAACTAATAATGTTGCTGATGCAAGAATCGATAGGACTTCAAAATTTGATCCTGAAAAGGGGGTTTGGGTAAGATTATGGTATAATGATATGTATAATATGGGGTATGATAAAGGGCAAAGATATGCTTCAGTACATGGTGAAGTTTGGAGTTGTAAAACATTTAACTCATATAATTACATAGTAAATTGGGCTAATACTGATATTGAGTATGATAAAGAAATAATTTCTCAAGCCCCTTAGTTTAAATTAAAAAGAGTTACTAAACTTATGTTTTAGTAACTCTTATGTTATAAGGAGTTCTATATGAAAAATTTAATATATATATCATTTAAGCAACTAAAAGCACATAAAATAACATCTATTTTTTTATTGATAGGATTTTTGATTTCCATATTGCTCATTTCTATAGGTATTAGTAGCATTGAACAAGAAAAGAATATGATACTACAAAGTAGTGAGGGTTTTAGTAAAAATACAATTATACTGAATGTTAGTGGTAGGAATTCAGACATATTTAAATCATTTTATGAAATTAATAAAGATTTAAAATTAGAAAATAGAATTTCTTTTAAAAATTTAAGTTGTTATATTGAGGGAAGTAGTGAACTTATAAATTCAATTACAGCCGAGCAATTTAATAATGAGTGGAAATATCCTTTGAAAAGTGGAAGATATTTTTCAAAAGAAAATATTTTAAACGGAGATAAAGTTGTTTTAGTAAGTGAAAATTATGAAGATTTAATAAAAGAAGGATATTTAAATATTGATGATGAAGAATATGAGGTTATTGGAATTATCGGAAATAACTTTGAAGATAAAATAGTAATGCCTATTAATTCATTGCCTCAAAAGGTTATTTCTGATGAAGATTATTCGCCAAAAGAAATTTACATAGATAACTTTGAGATGTATCCTACTGATATAGTACAGAAATTAAAAAGTAAATTTGAACTTGATAATATAAATGTTAGTTATGGAGATAATAGTTCTTTAAAAAATAACGTTAGGTTAGATTTAAAATCTAATCCAATTTTATTTTCATCACTTTTAATTTATCTTATTTCAATAATTAATATGATCAATTTATCCTTTTACTGGGTTAATGATAAAAGAAAGGAAATAGCCATAAGAAAATCTTTTGGTATAAGTAATAAAAATATAAGTAAGTTAATAATTACAGAGTTTATTGAGCTTACGTTAATTACAACAATAATTGCATTAATAGTACAGTTAATATTAAGTTTATTATTAGAGAACTTAATAAAAATTCCTTTAAGTTTAACTATTAATAATTTTATTGTAGCTATAGCTATTTCTATTTTTAGTGGAGTTATAACTGCAATAATTCCAATAATTAAATCTATTAAAGTACAACCTATAGAAGCGCTTAAATTATAGAAACTTTATAAACTTAAAGTGAGGTGAGTAATACTATTATAAATTTATTAGAAGTAGAGTTATAATTAAATTTTATGATAGTTTAATAATATGGATAAAATGAAGTTAATTTTAAAGTCTATGTTAAAAAAAAAGATTGTTGTAATACTAATGATATTTCAATTAACAGTTTCTTTATTATTATTATTTAATTTAATAATTTCGCTAAATAGTGTTAGTTATTTAGAAAATAAAATAAAAAATAAAATTGATACTGAAAGAAGTTATCATTTAATTGTAAATGTAAAATTGGATAGTGGGGAACAGTGCAAAAGAATAAATGAATTTGAAAAAGAAGTAAGCAATCTAAAGGGAGTAGACGGTATTGGTTCATATGATTATACTAATGTTGCATATGAAGAATTAATAAATGATGATGACTATTTAAAAATAAGGGATGAAATAACATTAGGTACATATTCTCAAAATGCTCTTGAAGCCTCTGATATAATAAATTTAGATTGGTATATGTTTAAATTAATGAACATAGAGGTTTCAGAAGGAAAAAATTTAATTGAAAATGATTTTGAATCAGTTAATGAAATTACACCAATACTTATAGGAAATAAATTTTCTAATGTAATAAATGTTGGAACTATATTAACAGATGAAATTACTAAAAAAAAGTATATAGTAAAAGGAATTATGAAAAAAGGTACAGAGTGGTTTAATGAAGGAACATACACTCAATCTGAATTTGTTAATTTAGATAATGAATTTTTAGTGCCTTATACCGGAACTGATAAAGATAATTTAGATGTATCAGGTGGAAGACTTCAAAGTATATTTTATAAATTAGATTCTAATATAAATAGTTCATCTACCAATAAGCAGATAGAAGATTTATATAAAAAAATAGTTGGAGAAAAAACTATAACTAAGAGTATTCAACAAGAAGTCGACTATTTTAATAAAAATGGAAAATCTGTTAGAGAATTTTTGATGTTTATAATAGGATTTTTATTTATTTCTTCTATTATTGGTATGAGTAGTGTTATGATTTCTTCTATAAAAAGTAGAGTTAGAGAAATTGGAATACAAGTAATGGCTGGAGCTAGTAAGAAATATATTAACAGTTTAATAATAGGAGAAATATTATTAATAAATTTAATAAGTTTAGTAATTGTATTAGCAATAAGTATTTTTATATTTGATAATATTAAATCTATGATAACTGTATTTATAATAAGCACAAATATCATAATTGTTATTACCTTATTAACATCTATACTTCCATTGATATTTTTAAAAAGATTAACACCAAAGGAATTGATTGGAGGAATTGAGTAATGGAAATTATAAGGCTTATAAATATTTCTAAAAAGTATGGCAAAGAAAATAGAACAACAGCTTTAGAGAATATAAATTTAACTATTAATAAAGGTGAATTTATAGCTATAATGGGACCATCAGGTTCAGGAAAATCTACATTGCTTAATATAATTGGAACTATGGACAAACCTAGTGATGGAAGTTACTATTTAAATGGAGTTGATATTTCTAATTTAAAAGATGAGGAATTAAGCAATATACGAAATAAGCACCTTAGTTTTGTTTTTCAGCATTTTGCTTTAATGAAGAATTATAGTGTTTATGATAATGTAGAATTACCACTAATATTTAGAAGAATGAAAAAGCGTGAAAAGCAAATTTTAATTGAAAGTACTTTAAAAGAATTAAATATTATAAATCATATAAATAAGAAAGTAACAGAGTTATCTGGAGGACAACAACAAAGGGTGGCTATAGCAAGGGCATTAGTTAGTGGTGCAGAAATAATACTAGCTGATGAGCCAACTGGTGCATTAGATCAAAAAACAGGAATTGAATTAATGGAACTATTAGTAAAACTAAATAGTGAAGGAAAAACCATAATATTGGTAACCCATGATGAAAATATTGCTTCATTTTGTAGCAAAAAAATTATAATTAAAGATGGTAAGATAATTGAATAAAAAACTTTTAAATGTTTTTATTTTATTAACTTGCATAGAAATTAACGATGAAATCATACTTCTAACGCTATATCCTTTCTGACCACGAGAGTTATATTTTTTTGAAGATTAAATATAATATCATTTAAATCTAATTGAGATAAAATCAGCTCTAATTTTATTTCGGTTTGAAATTTGATGATTTTATCAAATATAACTAAACAATTTTGTTGTATAATTATATTGAAAGTTTTTCCTTTATTTATTTAGATTTGTTTTCACTTATACTATACAACATTTCGTGTAAACTTTATTATCCTTTTGATTATAGAAGTGGACATGAGCAAATTAAAAATATGAATTTTACTCAAGTAAAAAATAACCTAGAATTTATTAGGGAAAATATATATAATTAATATAGACTTTATAGCTAGGGGTGCCTTTGGCTGAGAGATAACATTTCGTTATTAACCCTTAAAACCTGATCTGGGTAATACCAGCGTAGGAAAGCCTGTAGAAAGTTTTATAATAGTATTTTATATGTTTAGATTATTATAACTTTTTATAAATTAAGCTACATCCTACATGGATGTAGCTTTTATTTTTTATTAGAAATGTTATAACCAACTATGATTATAAACTAAAAAGTGTATGAAGTTTTTAGTTAGATTTTATAAAACTTTGAGGTAATTCTTATTTGGGCTATTAGGTTTAATCATAAGATTAAAGGAGATATAGAATATGAGATTTACAGAAAAATTATTAAAAGAAGCAATGCCTATATGGGAAAAGTATTTAGATCACCCATTTATAAAGGAAATTGGAGAAGGAACTCTAGATAAGAATAAATTTAGAGAGTATTTAGTTCAGGATTACCTTTATTTAAAAGAATATGCTAAAGTTTTTTGTGCTGGAGTAGTTAAAGCTAAAACTATGGAAGAAATGAAATTCTTTTATAATTCAACAAAGGGAACTATGGAGGATGAAACAGCGGTACATATAGAATATTTAAAAGGATTTGGTATATCAGAATTAGAAGCAGAGAAAAGAGAATATAAGAGTACTACTATAAGTTATACAAGCTATATGCAAGCAATAGCGTTAACCGGAGATTTAGATGAGATTGCTATTGCAACTTTACCATGTACATGGAGTTATAGCTATATAGGAAAATATATTTCAAAAAAATACTCTAACAAATTACAGGGGAATTTCTTTAAACCTTGGATTGATGAGTATGCTTCTGATGGATTTGATAAGTTTACAGATGAGTGGTTAGCTTACGTAGATAAAAAATGTTCAAACTTATCTGAAGAAAAACAAAAAAGATTAATAGATATATTTAAAAGAGCTAGTTTGTACGAACTTGATTTTTGGAATATGGCGTATGATGAAGGTGAAAAATAATGAGTGTTTATTTAGTAGCTTTAATTGGAATTTTAATATTAGGTTTATACATATTAGATTTAAGAAAACATAAAATTACAACAAGAGAAATTATCATGATTGGACTAAGTGTAGCTATTTCTTATGTGCTTTATATGATACCTTTAGTTAGATATCCTCAAGGTGGTGGAATAACTTTCTTTTCTATGCTTCCAATAATGCTTTTATCATTAGTATATGGAAGAACTGTTGGAGTTACAGGAGGATTGATATTTGGGCTTTTGAAAATATTAAACGGAGCTTTTATAGTACACCCAGTACAATTTTTACTTGATTACATACTGTCAAATATGGCTTTAGGACTAGCGGGATCATTTGAAATAGATAAGAAATATAAAATATTCTTTGGCTCACTTATGGCTGGTAGTATAAGTACTTTTGTAAGCATAATATCAGGAGTGATTTTCTTTGGTCAATATGCTCCTCCAGGAATGAATTTATGGATTTATTCAATAATTTATAATACAAGTAGTGCAGGAGTTGAAAGTTTATTAACAGCTATAGTGATAACAATAATGCCAATAAAAATGTTAGCTAAAAGAATGAAGCCTATAAATAATATATAGAAAATTTTAATAAGGAGTTGCATCATAATTAAATTAGATTATTTGATGCAGCTCTTATTTTAGTTTTGGAAGAAACTTGAGTTTATATTATAATGAAAATAAGATTTGTTTTGAAAAGGATGGATAATCGATGAATTTAATAACTCTTGAAAATATAAGTAAGAGCTATTCAGAAAAAATTTTAGCTAATAATGTATCTTTAGGAATAAATGAAGGAGAGAAGATTGGTCTTATAGGAGTTAACGGAACTGGAAAATCTTCTTTCTTAAAAATAGTTGCTGGAGTTGAAGAACCAGACGAAGGAACAGTAACAAAGGGAAATAGAGTAAGAATAGAGTATCTTGCTCAAACACCAGATTATGATGATAATGCTACTGTTTTAGAGCAAGTTTTTAAGGGTAACTCAGAGGAAATGAGAATATTAAGAGAATACGAAGAGTTACTTGAAAAAATAGATAAGGGTGAAGTTAAAGATAGTGATTCTGAAAGATTAATAAAGCTTCAAGGAAAAATAGATGCTTTAAATCTTTGGGATATGGAAAGTGAAGCAAAGAATGTTTTAACTAAGCTTGGAATAACTAATTTTGAAGAAAAAGTAGGAAATCTTTCTGGAGGACAAAAGAAGAGAATAATGCTTGCAGCTGCCTTAATAACTCCTTGTGAATTATTAATATTAGATGAGCCTACTAACCATTTAGATAATGAAACTATAAGTTGGTTAGAAGAATACTTAAATAGTAGAAAAGGCGCTCTTTTAATGATTACTCATGATAGATACTTCCTAGATAGAGTAACAAATAGAATATTAGAATTAGATAGAGGTAGATTATTTAGCTATGATGGAAATTATTCTGTTTTCTTAGAAAAGAAGATGGAGAGAATAGCCATAGAAAAAGCCAGTGAGGAAAAAAGACAAAATCTTATGAGAAAAGAACTAGCTTGGGTAAGAAGAGGTGCAAAGGCTAGAACTACTAAGCAAAAAGCTAGACTTCAAAGATTTGATGAATTAGTAAATCAAGAAGGATTTATTGAAAATGAAAATATAGAAATCTCTGTTATGGGAACGAGATTAGGAAAGAAAATAATAGAGATAGAACACCTAAATAAAAGCTTTGGTGATAAAAAGATTGTTGATGATTTTAACTATATAGTACTAAGAAGTGATAGAATAGGTATTGTAGGACCTAATGGAATTGGTAAATCAACACTTATGGGAATGATTGAAGGAAAAGTAGCACCAGATAGTGGAGAAATAATAAAAGGTGAAACTGTAAAAATAGCTTGCTTCTCACAGGAAGATACACATATGCATCCAGAGATGAGAGCTATAGATTACATAAAAGAAGCAGGAGAGTATTTACAAACTGCCACAGGTGAAAGAATAACTGCATCACAAATGTGTGAGAAGTTTTTATTTGATGGAACACTTCAGTGGACAATGATAGGTATGTTATCTGGAGGAGAAAGAAGAAGACTTCACCTTTTAAGAGTTCTAATGGAAGCCCCCAATGTGCTTTTACTAGATGAGCCTACAAATGATTTAGATATTGAAACTTTAAATAGATTAGAAGATTATTTAGACGATTTTGGTGGAGTTGTCATAACTGTATCCCATGATAGATATTTCCTAGATAGAATTTGTAATAAGATATTTTCTTATGAGGGAAATGGAAAAATAGATATTTATACTGGGAACTATGGGGATTATCTTCTAAGCAAAGAAGAAGAGGCTGTTAATAATAAAGAAAAAGAAGTGGCTGTGGATAAAAATAAAAAAGAGCCATCTGTGGATAAAAATAAAAACAAGGGCAAAGTATTGAAGTTCTCATTTAAAGAGCAAAGAGAATTTGAAACTATAGATGAAGAAATAATGACTCTTGAAGAAAAAATAGAAGAATTAGATTCTTTAATGGCAAAACATGCATCAGAGTATGGTAGACTTCAAGAACTGATGGAAGAAAAGGCAAAAGTTGAAGAAGAATTAGCATTTAAATATGAGAGATGGGAATATCTTAATGAGTTAGCAGCACAAATAGAAGAAAACAAAAAGAATAAATAAAATTTATTATCCTAGATAAGATATTACTTAAGTGAATAAATTAAATTTATATAAATTTGTAGAATTTCTAAAGATTCGATTATATACTAAACTAAAGTTAGAATATACTTAATACTAATATATTGAGTCTAAGGAACGAGAGTTGGTAAAAAGGGGAGCGCTTATGCAAAAGTATTGTAAAAATCAAAATAATATAAATATTTTATTAGATCATGAAAGTGGAAGAGGCTTTAAGGTTACTTTTACTATTAATGAAGAAGGAGAAAGTAATATATTAGTTATTACTAGAGCTCCAAAATCACATAATGCTGAAGATTTAAAAAAAGAGTTAAATAAGGCTATAAAATATTTAATGAATAATGAGGATGAACTTGGAATAATAAAAGAAATAAGTTTTGTATTCCTATTTCCTGTTATTGAATATAGCAAGGATGTGCTAGAAGAAGTTTATAATACCAAAGGCGAGCTATTCCTATGTGGAAATGATGGATTTATTGAGAATGGAGAATACTTAAAAAATGACTTAATAATATTTGAAAGTCTAATAAATAGTTCTCACATAATATTTGCTTGGGGAGAGCCAACGTCTAAAGATATTAGAAAGGTATATGAAAGTAGATTACATTACCTTTTAAAAGGATTTAAAGTTGTTAAAAATAACTGCTTTGATTTAAAGAAGTTTTATTATGTAGGAACACTTACAAATCAAGGATATCCTAGAAACTATAGTAGTTGGTCTAAAAATTTACAATTAAATGAATTTGAAATTTAAATAAAAAGGGCATGTATCAAAATAATCTTAAATTTGATACATGCTTTTTGTTTTATAAGCTTTAATACAAAATAAATATTATGTAAAAGTAAAAAAGAGTACCCGAGGGTACTCTTTTAGGGAGATACAAAATTAAAACAGTAAATAAGTTTTGCTTAAAAGAATTATTGGTTGTCTTCAATTAATTCTTCAATTTTGTCTCTACATCTGCAACCTTTGCAAGAACCTTTAGTTGCACCAGTTTTTTCAGCTACTGCTTCCACTGTGTGTGCACCATTTTTGATAGCTTCCTTTATCTTTGCTCTTGAGATTGCTCTGCAGATACAAACTTTAGTCATTTTATCAATTACTTGTTGATTTAAATTATTGTTATCATTCATACTATTTTCCTCCTAATTATATCAAAGTAAAACAGCACGATTAACAAAAGGGAATGGAATGTATTTGATGATTTAATTATAAGTTAATTGATAAGAAAAGTCAACATTAAATAATAAAAATTATTTATTAATTTTTATTATTTGATATATAAGTCTTAACTTATAATATTAGGTTGTACAAAAATAGAATTTTTATTATAAAAGCAAATTAAATAATTAATGAAAGCTTTCAAATATATGGATTTGTTTCGTTGACTTTTTAAAAGTGCTATTATATAATTTCTTTAAAGACTGTGAACAGGGCAAGTACTTATATAGAACCTTATTCAGAGAGTAGTTGGTTGGTGTGAAACTATAGGTATATTTAAGGAAAATCACCTGGGAGTTGGAGACTGAAAGGAATATATTCTTATTAAGTTATCCCGTATATCCACGTTACAGGATGCGAGCATTATAGGTGCTTTTAATTACCTATCATAAAAACGTAAAATTTTAATATTTATAATTGAATTATATAGATAGGTTTGAACTTTAGGTGGTATAGCGAATATAACTTCGTCCTTTTAGGATGGAGTTTTTTTTATTTTACTTAATTAAGTCTGGCTAAATAATCAATTATAAGTAAATAATTAAAATATTAAACAAGAGAAGGAAAGGAGTTTCAATATGTATAAAAAAGTTGAATTACCTAAGGGTTTTGTAGGCGTAGAAAAAGAAGTTGCAAACCTTTGGAAAGAAAGAAACATAATACAAAAGAACTTTGACATGAATCAAGATGGTGAATACTTTACTTTCTATGATGGACCTCCAACAGCTAATGGTAAACCACACGTAGGTCACGTATTAACAAGAGTTATGAAAGATATAATCCCAAGATACAAAGTTATGAAGGGATATAAAGTTATAAGAAAAGCTGGATGGGATACTCATGGACTTCCAGTTGAGCTTGAAATAGAGAAGAAGTTAGGAATTTCAGGTAAACCTCAAATAGAGGATTACGGTGTTGAAAAATTCGTAACTGAATGTAAAGATAGTGTATTCACATATGTTAGCATGTGGGAAAAAATGACTGAGCAAATAGGTTATTGGGTAGATATGGAGAATCCATATGTTACTTACCATAATCCATATATAGAATCAGTATGGTGGGCTTTAAAACAAATGTGGGATAAAAAACTTTTATACAAAGGTTATAAAACAATGCCTTACTGCCCAAGATGTGGAACAAGTTTATCATCACACGAAGTTTCACAAGGATACAAGGATGTTAAGGACTTAACTGCTGTAGCTAAGTTTAAAGTTAAAGGAGAAGATAATAAATACTTCTTAGCTTGGACAACAACTCCTTGGACTTTACCTTCAAACGTTGCTTTATGTATAAATAAAGCTTATGACTATGTAGAAGCTAAGCAAGCTGAAGGAGATGAAATCTTCATTTTAGCTAAAGAATTAGCACCTAAGGTTTTAGGAGAAGGTTTTGAAATAGTTAGAGAGTTTAAAGGTGAAGAGTTATTAGGTATGGAATATGAGCAATTATTACCATTTGTAACTCCAACTGAAGGAAAAGCTTTCGTAGTTGTTCATGGTGACTATGTAACTTTATCAGATGGTACTGGTATAGTTCATATAGCTCCTGCTTATGGTGAGGACGATAACTTAATAGGAAAGCAAAATGGATTAGCATTCTTAAACTTAGTTGATTTAAGTGGTAACTTTGTAGAAGAAGTAACTCCATGGGCTGGAAAATTCGTTAAGAAATGTGACCAACAAATAGTTGATTACTTAAAAGAACAAAATAAATTATTTAAAGCTGAAAAGCATACTCACTCATATCCACATTGTTGGAGATGTGACACACCACTTCTTTACTATCCAAAGGAAAGCTGGTTTGTTGCAATGACAACTTTAAGAGACAAACTTTTAGCTAACAATGAAAAAATAAATTGGTATCCAGATAACATCAAGAACGGTAGATTTGGTAAGTTCTTAGAGAATGTTATAGATTGGGGTATCTCAAGAGATAGATATTGGGGAACTCCACTTCCAATATGGGAATGTGAATGCGGACATAGAGAATGTATAGGAAGTATTGAAGAATTAAAAACTAAAGGAATAAATGTTCCAGAAGATATAGAACTTCATAAACCATACATTGATAAAGTTCATTTAAATTGTCCTCATTGTAATAAAGAGATGAAGAGAACAGCTGAGGTTATAGACTGTTGGTTTGATTCAGGATCAATGCCATTTGCTCAACATCACTATCCATTTGAGAACAAAGAATTATTTGAAGCTAACTACCCAGCTCAATTCATATCAGAAGCTGTTGACCAAACAAGAGGATGGTTCTATACATTATTAGCAATATCAACTGCTATATTTGATAGAAATCCATTTGAAAACTGTATAGTTTTAGGTCACGTTCTTGATAAGAAGGGCTTAAAGATGTCAAAATCTAAGGGTAACGTAGTTGATCCATTTGAAGTACTTGATTCACAAGGTGCTGATGCTACAAGATGGCATTTCTATACTGCAAGTGCTCCATGGTTACCAACTAGATTTTCAATAGAGGATGTTGCTGAAACTCAAAGAAAATTCTTAAGCACATTATGGAATGTTTACTCATTCTATGTTTTATATGCAGAGTTAGACAACTTCAATCCATTAGACTACAAAGATTTCGTATCAGATAACGTAATGGATAAATGGATAATGTCAAAACTTAATACTTTAGTTAAGGATGTAGACGATCATTTAAATAACTATAGAATAACTCAAGCTGCTTTAGAAATAGAAGAGTTTACTGATGAGTTATCAAACTGGTATGTAAGAAGAAATAGAGCTAGATACTGGTCAGAAGAATTAACTGATGACAAGATAGGTGCATACACTACTTTATACAGAGTTTTAGTAACTTTATGTAAAGTTGCAGCTCCATTCGTACCATTTATAACAGAAGAAATTTATCAAAACTTAGTAGTTAACTTAGATGAAAATGCTTTAGAAAGTATTCACTTAGGAGCATGGCCAGAAGTTGATGAAAAGGCTATAGATAAAAAATTAGAAGAAAAAATGGATTTAGCTTATAAGATAGTTAAACTTGGAAGAAGTGCTAGAAATGGTGCTAACATCAAGAATAGACAGCCACTTTCAAAAATGCTTCTTTCAACTTCAGAGCTTCCAGAATATTATGGAGACATAATTAAAGATGAGTTAAACATCAAGGAAGTAGAGTTAGGAGCTGACCTTTCTAAATATGTTAACTTCGAAATTAAGCCTAACCTACCTGTTTTAGGAAGAGCTTATGGTAAGTTAATACCAGCTATAAGAAAAGAAATAGCTTCAAGAAACCAAATGGAATTAGCTCAAAAAATTCAAAATGGTGGAGTAGAAGTTATCACTGTAGATGGAAATGAAATAGAATTAAATGCTGAAAACTTACTTGTAACAATGCAAGGATTAGAAGGATTCGCATTTGCTGGAGAGGGATCAGTTGGTGTTGTTTTAGATACTACTATAACTGATGAATTAAGAGAAGAAGGTCATGTAAGAGAAATCATATCAAAAATCCAAAACATGAGAAAAGAAAGTGGATTTGAGGTTGCTGATAAGATAACTCTTTACGTAGCTGAAAATGATATGCTTTTAGATGTAATCAAGAAATTTGAAGATGTTATAAAGAAAGAAACTTTAACTGAAGAAATTGTTTATAACGGAGATGCTGATTACTCAGAAGCTAAAGTAAATGGTGAAATATTAAAAATGGCTGTTTCAAAAAGAGCTTAATTAAAATAAAAGAGAGCAATTACTTGCTCTCTTTTTTATGTAATTTATTTAGTCCAAAGTTCTTTAGGTCCTTCATTAACTAACTTTGAAAATCCGCCCATCATATTATAAAGTTCTGTAAAGCCGTTATCCTCTAAAATTTCACAGGCTTGCATACTTCTAGAACCTCTTCTACAGTAAACAAGTATTGGTGAATCTTCATATCCATCAAGTTCATCTATAGAGAATAGTAATCTTCCTAAAGGAATAAGTTTGGCATTTTTAATATAGCCATCTTCTTTATACTCTTCTTCAGTTCTTACATCTAAAATTAGTAAATCTTTATTTTCATCCATTAATTTTATAGATTCTGTTATATCTATATCTTTATACATTAAAGTTTCCTCCTAAAAATTCTCTTTTAGCTATTATAAATTTTAAAAAGTATGGTTAATATATCAATAAGTAATAATATATTTGATTATACAACATAATTCAATTATTTTAGAAAAATTTATAATATATAATAATTTTTGCATTGAATTAATATTTGAATTTTATTACAATTATTAATAAGAAAACGTTTTTTTGGAAAAAATTTAAAAGGAATTTGACCAAATTGCAGAAATATACATAAATTCCTTGTATAAATGTAAAGTTATCATTATAATATTGAAGTATTAAGAAATAGATAGGTAATAAGTTAGAGTATAGGAGTTGAGTTAGATGGCTGCTTCAATTAAAGACGTTGCTAGAGAAGCTGGAGTATCAATAGCAACAGTTTCAAGAGTATTAAATGACATAGACGTTGTAAACGAAGAAACTAAGAAAAAAGTTTTAGAAGCTATAAAAAAACTAGGATATAGACCTAATATAGTGGCAAGAAGTTTAAAAACACATAGAACAAGAACTGTAGGTATATTAGTACCTGATATATCAAACCAAATATATCCTGAAATAGTTAGAGGTGCTGAGGACGTAGCTAACATATATAAATATAATGTAATGTTATGTAATTCAGACTTAGATTTAGAAAAAGAAAAAGAATACTTAAGAGTTCTTAAGGAAAAAATGGTTGATGGTGTTCTTTACATGAGTTCATCACTAGGAGAAGAAACTTTAAATTTAATAAATGAATTAGATTTAAAAACAGTTTTAGTTGAAAATGATGAGCAAAATGGTAAATTCCCAAGTGTAACTATAGATAATGAAAAAGCTACATATGAAGCTACTAATCATTTAATTGATAAAGGTA
The DNA here is from genome assembly GCF_054767895.1 of Clostridium sp. CTA-17. Lineage (NCBI taxonomy): Bacteria > Bacillati > Bacillota > Clostridia > Eubacteriales > Clostridiaceae > Clostridium > Clostridium sp. CTA-17. Next base: position 95,279 of record NZ_BAAABF010000007.1, on the reverse strand, counting down.
TGAAAAACATAGCTTTCATAGGTGTAGAAGGTGACCTAAATAATGCTTGGGGTAAAAGATACAAAGGATACCAAGCTGCATTAAAAGATGCTGGAATAGAAATGAAAGAAGAATTAACTTACTTTAAAAACTTAAAGGTTAAGACTGGATATGATGCTATTTTAGCAATGCTTGAAAATGGTCAAAAAATAGAAGGAATAATCTGTGCTTCAGATGAAATAGCTATGGGTGCTATAAACGCTTTAAGAGATAAAGGAATAAAGGTTCCTGAAGAAGTTAGCGTTATAGGATTTAATGACATAGATTTAGCACATGTATTCTATCCAAAATTAACTACTGTATCACAACCAATGTATGATATGGGATCAATAGCTATGAGAATGTTAATTAAAATAATAAATAATAAACCTTTAGATCAAGATCATTTTGTATTAGATCATGATTTAATAGAAAGAGATAGCTGTAAGTAATTAATGCATAAAAAATGCATAATCATTAGGTAACATAAGATTAAATTATGTTACCTTTTTTTATTTATGGGAAAAATTAAATTTTAGTAAGGGAGGAGTTGGAGGTGAAAAATAAAAGAAAATTAATAATATTAGGTTTAATCCTTTTCTCATTAATATGTATATATATTGGAAAAAACTATATTGAGGGAAAAAAGCAAATAAATTCTCAGTCAGTTAATGTAATTGAAAATTTAGAAGAGGCCAAAGATGGGATACCAACAATAATAATGTTTAAAACAGATACTTGTCCTTATTGTGTTGAAATGCAAAAGGAGTTAAGTGATGTTTCAAAAGAAAGAGAAGGAAAATTTAATATTTACTATGCTAGGTTAGAAGAGGAGAAAAATATAGATTTAGCATATAAATATGATGCTAATGTTGTTCCAACTACTGTGTTTTTAGATAAAGAAGGTAATAAATTCTATGTTCATCAAGGACTTATGAGAAAAAATAATATAGAAGCTATTTTAAATTCTTTGGGGGTTAAATAGAATATGGAATTTTTAGCTTATTTTAATAGTAGTATATCTAATAATATATTTTTAGCCATAATACTATCATTTTTTGCAGGAGTAGTAGCATCTTTTAGTCCATGTACCATTTCATCTATTCCATTATTAATAGGATATGTTCAAGGTAGTGAGGTTAAGGATAATAAGAAAGCATTTAAGTATTCACTGATATTTTCAATTGGACTTGGAATAACATTTACTGTAATAGGCTTACTTACAGCCTTAATAGGAAAAGCTTTTTTAGGTGCAGGGAAGTTTTGGTATATAATATTGGCTTTTATTATGATAGGATCAGGGCTACAAGTTCTTAATATAATAAATTTATTTGGAGATAAAAAAGATGCTTGTAAAATCACTAAAAGAAGAGAGGGAATTTTAGATGCCTTCTTTTTAGGAATATTAAGTGGAATATTAGCATCTCCTTGTGCAACACCTATAATGGCAGCAATAATAGCCTTTATAGCTGCTAGTGGCAACTTAGTTATAGGAATGATAATGCTTTTAATGTATTCATTAGGTCATAGTGTTTTAATAATTTTAGCTGGAACATCCTTTGGATTAGTTGAGAAAATAGCCTACTCTGAAAACGGTAAAAAGATAGGAATGGTATTAAAAAATATATTGGGAACAATTATAATATTAGTTGGATTATACCTATTTTATCTTGGGGTATAGAAAATATGTAAAACAAATATACAGAAAGTGTTAAATTAAAATGAACTCGAGCAAAACTTATATTAATTTTGATATGATAATTATTAATATAAATTTTGATTGGAGGATTTTTATGGATCAAAATATAAATAAAAAATTATCTGTTGGACAATTTTTAAAATCTGTATTTAACATATTTATTAAAAATTTAGGTGATATAGCAATAATATCTGTGCTTTTTGCACTTCCTACTATTATAGGGCGAGGAAATGCTATATTTTCAGTAATTGGTATATTCAGCTTAGGATTCTCATCAATAGCTATAATAAAGTTAGCTAACAATTTTATTAGAGGTGAAAAGGTATCTTGGATTGAAACTATAAAATCAGCCTTTAAAAACCCTTTATTTCCTCTAGGAGTATTCCTTATACAAAACTTTGCTGTTTCTTTAGGCTCAAGCATATTTGCACCTTTAGGAATAGTAATATCAATCTTTTTTGTAATAGCTATGCAATGTTCTATATTTGAAAACATAAATGTAATAGAAAGTATAAGAAAAAGTTTTTTATTAGTAAAAAATAATTTTTTAGATATTCTTTTAAAGCAGTTTGCTTTAGTTTTTATAATTAACTTTTTTACAATGACCTTTGCAATGTTTTTAAATCAAAGTGTTTTATCAATAATAATATTTTCACTAGTTTTAAATATTATTACAGCTCTTACCCTAATAGGTGGAAATTTAATATATAAAGAAGTAACGGTTTAAGATTTTTAAAGACTATATAAGAGTCGAATTTATTTATCTATAGATAGTTAAATTTATGGAGAAAAAAAGTTTGATTTCCTATATAGTTTTTTATTTTTAAAATTTCACTGACTAAAAAATTAAAATTAATGTATAATAGAAAAGTTAGTATATATTTAAGAAATATAGATTAAAGGAGGAGAGGCTTATGAAGGATCAAAAATTATTAGGGGAAGAATCAGAATTAAAGCTTTTGATCAAGTATTCAGTACCAGCTATTATAGGTATGCTTGTAAATGCACTTTATAATATTGTTGATAGAATATTTATTGGACACATTCCTGGCGTTGGACCAATGGCTATTACTGGAGTTGGGATAACTATGCCAATTATGTCTATATTACTTGGTTTTGGAATGCTTATAGGGATTGGTGCTACTGCAAATATCTCTATAAAATTTGGGCAAAAGAAGAGAAAAGATGCAGAGAAAATATTAGGAAACTCTGTGGTCTTAATAACTATAATATCTTTAGTTTTAACTATTATTGGAATTGTCTTTGCAAACAGTATTCTACACTTATTTGGAGCAAGTGAGGCTACAATTTTTTATGCAAAGGAATATATAAATGTAATACTTTTAGGAACTATATTTAATTTAATGTCATTCTCTTTATACAGTACAATTAGAGCAGATGGAAATCCAAAGATGTCAGCTGCAGTAATGGTACTTGGATGTATTATAAATGTAATATTAGATGCAGTATTTATATTTGTATTTAACTTAGGGATAAAAGGTGCAGCTTTAGCTACAGTAATTTCTCAAATAGTTACTACATTAATAATGCTTTATTATTATACATTAGGAGGATCAAACTTAAAATTAAAATTTGAAACTCTTAAATTAGATTGGAGATTAGTTAAGATAGTTTTAGCTATAGGTGTAGCTCCGTTTTCAATGCAGATGGCTGCAAGTGTAGTTCAAGTAATAGCTAACAATGCACTAAGAATGTATGGAGGAGACTTAGCTATAGGAGCTATGGCGGCAATTTCTTCAATAGCAATGATATTTTTAATGCCTATATTTGGTATAAATCAAGGTTCTCAGCCTATAATTGGATATAACTATGGAGCTAAGAAGTATGAAAGAGCTCAAAAAACAGTTAAGTTAGCTATGATAGCAGCTACAACAATACTTGTTTTAGGAGGAATATTAATTCAAGCATTCCCAGCCTTAGTAATAAGTATGTTTAATTCAGACCCTAAGCTTTTAGAAATAGGAGTTCCAGGATTAAGAATATATTTATTTATGATGCCTATAATAGGTATATCAATAATAGGATCTAACTATTTCCAATCAATAGGTAAAGCTAAGTTAGCAACTTTTTTAAGTTTATTAAGACAGGTTATACTTTTAATTCCATTAACATTGGTCTTACCTAAGATTGCAGGATTAGGTTTAACAGGGGTTTGGTTAGCTGGTACAGTTTCAGACTTCTTATCTACAATAATAACTGGATTATTCATAATTAAAGAGTTCAAAAAAGAAGATAGTATAGAAGATGAAAAAGCAATTTAAAAAAAGCTGAGTTTAGAAATTTCTAAACTCAGCTTTCTTTTATATAATACCTTCGTCTTTTAATAAATCTTCAAGTTTTCTTACTTTCTCTGTTAGAGTAACGAATTTTTGCTTTAAATCATCTTTACTTAAATCATCTATTTGAACTTCAAGTTCTTCTACAGTTTTTAAAACTTCATCTATATCTTGTTGAGCTAATTTTAAATTTTTTTCGTTCATATAAAAAATTCTCCTTTTAAGTAAATTCGTTCTTTGTAGTTTTATGGTAACACTACTATTCTAACTATGCAAGGCATATATTATACAGAAATTACTTATGATTTAGGAGGAGAGATGATTAATTATATATGGTTTGCAATTATAGCCTTAGGATTGATTTTTAGCATAATGACAGGCCAGGGAGAGTTGATTACAACTGGCTTAACAGAATCTTCAGAAGGTGCTGTGAAATTTATAATTTCATTAGTAGGAATTATGTGTTTTTGGTGTGGAGTAATGAAGATAGCGGAAAAAAGTGGGTTAACATCTAAGGTTGCAAAACTATTAAACCCTATATTAAAAAAGATATTTAAGGAGAGTTCTCATAGTGATGAGGCTATGGGAGCCATAGTTATGAACTTAACTGCTAATATGTTTGGACTATCTAATGCAGCTACTCCCCTTGGAATTAAGGCCATGAGCGAATTAAACAAGATAAATAAAGAAAAGGATGGAAGAGCATCAAATGATATGGCATTATTTTTAGTCATAAATGCAGCTTGTATTCAATTAATTCCATCTACAGTTATATCAATTAGAGCAGCTGCTGGTTCAAGTGAACCTGCTAGTATAATAATTCCAGCTATTATATGTACTTTTACTGCATGCTGTGTAGGGATTATATGCTGTAAAATCTTGCAGAGATATTTTTAGGAGGGATACTTTTGATTGCAAATAACATAATTCCAATAATATTTCTTTTAATAATAGTCTATGGAATGTTTAAGGGAAGAAAAGTTTATGAATGGTTTTTAGAAGGGGCAAAAGAAGGACTAATGGTATGTGTTAAAATTTTTCCTGCTTTATTAGCCATGATGATTGCCATAAGAATATTTAAAGATGCTAATTTACTTAATTATTTAAATAATCTTTTAGAACCTATAGTTTCTTTAATAGGTTTACCAAAGGATATTGTTCCACTAGTACTAATTAAACCTCTATCAGGAAGTGGAGCCTTAGGAGTATATACAGAATTAATAAATACCTTAGGACCAGATACAAGGGAAGGATTAATTTCTTCTGTAATAATGGGAGGAACAGAAACGATATTTTATACTATAACTGTTTACTTTGGTGCTGTTGGAATAAAGAAAATAAGACATACATTTTGGGCGGCTTTAATGGCTGATATAACTGCTATTATAATGGCGGTATTAGTAGTAAGTATGTTTTTTGGATTTTAAATGAATAAAATAATTAAAAAATAGCAACATAATATTAAGGAAAAAAGAAGAACAAAAGATGATTTAATTTAAATATGAAAGTGCTTCAGAAATAATCCAAAATATTACAGAAATCGTTTAACTAAAATGTAAATATTTAAAGTTGATAAAAAAATCACAAAATAGTTAAAAAAATAACTATTTTTTGTCGATAAAATGTAAGAAATGTAAAAAAAAGTCTGGATTTTGATTTTGAAAGATGGTATTATAATCTCGTAAGGTTGGTAAAAAACTTTGCAGAGTAGATAAATAGCTTAAAAATAAAAAAAGATATGAAAAAAAGTTCTTAAATGGAATTTTATTAAAGTTAAAAACTTAACTAAATGCTTTTAATTAATTTTTACATATATTATGAAAATAAGAAACTAATCTATAATGAGGTGGGTATCATGAAAGTAACAAATGTAGATGAATTAATGCTTAGATTAGAGAAAGTTAGAGCAGCTCAAAAAGAGTTCTCAAAATTCTCTCAAGAGCAAGTAGATGAAATATTTAGACAAGCAGCAGTAGCAGCTAATAATGAAAGAATCAGATTAGCAAAAATGGCAGTTGAAGAATCAGGAATGGGTATAGTTGAAGATAAAGTTATAAAAAACCATTTTGCTGCAGAATACATATACAATAAATATAAAGATGAAAAAACTTGTGGAGTTATAGAAAAAGATGAATCATTTGGTATCACTAAAATAGCTGAGCCAATAGGAGTTGTAGCAGCAATCGTTCCTACTACAAACCCAACATCAACAGCTATATTCAAAGCTTTAATATCATTAAAGACTAGAAACGCTGTATTCTTTTCACCACATCCAAGAGCTAAAAACTCAACAATAGAGGCAGCTAGAGTTGTTTTAGAAGCAGCTGTTAAAGCAGGAGCTCCAAAAGATATAATCGGATGGATAGATGAGCCATCAGTTGAAATGTCACAAGTATTAATGGCAGAAGCTGATATCATACTAGCTACTGGTGGTCCAGGAATGGTTAAAGCAGCTTACTCATCAGGAAAACCAGCTATCGGAGTTGGAGCAGGTAATACACCAGCAATCATAGATGAGACAGCTCACTTAAAAATGGCAGTAAACTCAATATTATTATCAAAAACTTTCGATAACGGAGTTATCTGTGCATCAGAGCAAACTGTATTAGTTGTTGATAAAGTTTATGATGAAGTAAGAAAAGAGTTCGCTGATAGAGGAGCTTACTTCTTAAAAGATAAAGAAATAGATAAAGTAAGAAAAACAATTTTAATAAATGGTAACTTAAATGCTAACATAGTTGGTCAATCAGCATGGAAAATAGCTGACATGGCAGGTGTTAAAGTTCCAAAAGATACTAAAGTTTTAATTGGTGAAGTTGAGTCAGTTGAATTAGAAGAACCATTCTCACATGAAAAATTATCACCAGTATTAGGAATGTACAGAGTAGCTAACTTCGAAGAAGCTTTAGTTAAAGCTGAAAGATTAGTTGAACTTGGTGGATTCGGACATACTTCAGTTTTATACACTGATACAATGAAATCACAAGATAGAGTTCAAAAATTCGGTGCAACTATGAAAACTGGTAGAACAATAATAAACATGCCATCAACTCAAGGAGCTATCGGAGACATATACAACTTCAAGCTAGCACCATCATTAACATTAGGTTGTGGATCATGGGGTGGAAACTCAGTTTCAGAAAACGTTGGTCCTAAACACTTAATGAATGTTAAGAGTGTAGCTGAAAGGAGAGAAAATATGCTTTGGTTCAGAGTTCCAGAAAAAGTTTACTTCAAATATGGTGCTTTAGGAGTTGCTCTTAGAGAATTAAAAGATTTAAACAAGAAAAAAGTATTTATAGTAACAGATAACGTACTAGCTAGTCTAGGATATGTTGATAAAATAACAAATGTTTTAGAAGAAATAGGTGTAGATTTCAGAGTATTCTCAGAAGTTACTCCAGACCCAACTTTAGCATGTGCTAAAAAAGGTGCTGAAGCAATGAGAAGCTATCAACCAGATGCAATCATAGCTCTTGGTGGAGGTTCACCAATGGACGCTGCTAAGATTATGTGGGTAATGTATGAGCATCCAGAAGTTGCTTTCGAAGATTTAGCAATGAGATTTATGGATATAAGAAAGAGAGTTTACCCATTCCCAACTATGGGGCAAAAAGCTATGATGATTTCAGTTCCAACATCAGCTGGTACTGGTTCAGAGGTAACACCATTCGCAGTTATAACTGATGAAGAATCAGGAGTAAAATATCCATTAGCAGATTACGAGTTAACTCCAGATATGGCTATCATAGATGCTGAACTTATGATGAATATGCCAAAAGGATTAACAGCTGCATCAGGTATAGACGCATTAACTCATGCTTTAGAAGCTTACGTTTCAGTTTTAGCATCAGAGTACACTAATGGATTAGCTTTAGAAGCTATAAGATTAATATTCAAATATTTACCACAAGCTTACGCTGAAGGTACTACAAACATAAAAGCAAGAGAAAAAATGGCTCATGCTTCAACAATGGCTGGTATGGCATTCGCTAACGCATTCTTAGGAGTATGTCACTCAATGGCACACAAATTAGGATCAGAACACCATATAGCTCATGGAGTTGCTAACGGAATCTTAATAGACCATGTAATAAGATTCAACGCTGTTGACAATCCAAGAAAACAAGCTGCATTCCCACAATACAAATATCCAAATGCTAAATGGAGATATGCAGTAATAGCTGACTACTTAGGATTAGGTGGAAAGAACGAAGAAGAAAAAGTTAATAACTTAATCAAGGCTATAGATAACCTTAAGAAAATAGTTGGAATTCCTGCAACAATAGCTGACTGTGGAGTTTCAAAAGAATCATTCTACGCTACATTAGAAAAAATGAGTGAAGATGCATTCGATGACCAATGTACAGGTGCTAACCCAAGATACCCATTAATAAGTGAAATCAAGCAAATGTACATCAATGCTTTCGAAGGTAAAAAAGACAGAGTTTAATAGCTTTGAAATAAGATAATAATAAATACTCACTAGATTATCTAGTGAGTATTTTTTTCTATAAAAACATATAAAGATGTACTATTTGTTAAGATTTTAAATCTTATATATGGTAAAATTTAATAAATAGGAATTGGAGGGATTAAGATGAAAAGTTTAGTTTTTACTAAAAATAGAGAGAATTTATTAAAGAAACTAGAAGACAATTCATTGTTAGTTTTATTTGCAGGAGAGGCTAAAAGAAAAACGGCTGATGAATATTTTCCATTTACTCCAAACAGAAATTTTTATTATTTAACAGGAGTAGATGAAGAAAAGCATATACTAATGATAAAGAAAATAAATGGTGTAGTTGATGAAGTCCTTTATATACTAAAACCAAATTTAGAGCAAGAAAGATGGACTGGAAAAACTATAAGAGATTATGAAGCTAGAGAAGTTTCTGGGATAGAGAATATAAAATATTTAGAAGAGTTTAAAAGTGATTTAAATATGATTTTTACTAATGGAATTGCAGAAAATCTTTATTTAGATTTGGAAAGAGTTTCATTTGATGAAGAAATGAGTAAAAGTCAAAGCTTTGCAAAGGAAGTTAAGGAGAGATATCCTCAAATAGTTATAAAGGATGTTTATGGAGATATAGCTACCTTAAGACAAATTAAATGTAAAGAAGAAGTAGAGGAAATAAAGAAGGCTGCTAATATAACAGCTAAGGGTGTAGAACTTTTAATGAAAGAATGTAAGCCTGGAATGAAGGAATATGAATTAGAAGCATATTTTGATTTTTATTTAAAACAAAATGGAGTTAAAGATTATGCTTTTAAAACTATAGCAGCTGCTGGCGTAAATGCTGCTACTTTACATTACGTTGATAATAATAGTGAAATAAAAGATGGAGATTTAATTCTTTTTGATTTAGGTGCTCAAGTAAATTATTATAATGGAGATATTTCAAGAACATTCCCTGCTAATGGTAAGTTTACTAAGAGACAAAAAGAGGTTTATGAAGAAGTTTTAAAAGTAAATGAAGAGATAATAAATTCTATTAGACCAGGAGTTGGATTCTATGAAATAAATGATAAAGCAAATAATCTTTTAGCTGAAGCTTGTGTAAGATTAGGTCTTATAGAAGATAAAAAGGATTATAGAAAGTATTATTTCCACTCAATAGGACATAGTTTAGGTCTTGACACTCATGATGTTGGTAAGAGAGATATCATTCTTGAAGAAGGTATGGTTTATACTGTAGAGCCAGGATTATATATTGAAGAAGAGTCTATAGGAATAAGAATAGAGGATGATGTTTTAGTTACTAAAGATGGCTGTGAAGTTCTAACAAAAGAATGTATTAAGTCTGTAGAAGATATAGAAAAGTTCATGAGTAATAAATAATTTTATAATTAACATTATTTTAAGAATAATAAGCTTTAAATTTGAAGAAATTAAGAGTAAAATGTAATAAAAATTTAAATAGCAAACTATGGTTTAGGAGATGATTTCATGATAAATGAATTAAAAAAAGCTATATTGGCTGGAATTGGAACTGCAGCTACTGCTTATGAAAAAACAGATTCCTTTATACAAGATATGGTTGCTAAAGGGAAAATAACTGTTGAAGATGGTAAAGTTTTATCTGAAGAATTAAAAAGAGATATGGAAGAAAAAACTACACAAGCAACCAGTGAAATAATAACTAAATTAGACAACATGAAACCTTTCACAAAAGAAGATTTTAAAGTTATGTTTGATGAAGCTAATAAATCTAATTTAGAAGAAATAAATAAATTAAAAGAAAGAATAGCCGTATTAGAAGCTAAATTAAATGAAGAAGAAATTTAGGCTATAAAATAATAGAACTCTACAAGGTATATGAGGAGTAGAATTTATAGCTATGCAAATAGCTAGGATGATTAAGCTTTTCAGTGCCTTGTAGAGTTTTTATAGTTTATTATTTTATTATCTTATAGGAGGTGAATTTATGAGTAAGGGACAGAGTGCAAAAAGGTTGAAAGAAATAGTTAGAGTATTTACTTATTATGGTTTTGACTTTTTAATTTCATCAAAGTTACCTAATAGTAAAAAGGCTGAGCCAAGGCCTAAAGCACTTAGGGAGGCTTTAGAAGAATTAGGGGCAACCTTTGTTAAAATTGGACAAATATTAAGTACAAGACCAGATTTACTTCCTAAAGCTTATATTGAAGAGTTGGAAAAGTTACAGGATAATAATGAAATAACAGACTTTCATAAGGTAAAGGAAATATTTTATGAATCTTTTGGGACTGACATAAATACATATTTCTTAGAGTTTAGTGAAACTCCATTAGCTTCAGCATCAATTGCGCAGGTTCATAGAGCTAAATTAATAGATGGAAGAGATGTGGTAGTTAAGGTTCAGCATTATAAAATAGATGAAAAAATGAAGCTTGATTTAAGCATATTAAGAAGACTTAGCAAATTAACTTCTAATCATATAACGAATACATTAATTAATCCTGTTGAAGCCTTTAAGGAAATTGAAGATGCTACTTTAAAGGAACTTGATTTCGAAAAGGAAGCAAAGAATACTAAAAAATTTAGAGAGCTAAATAAAAATGTAGCCTGTGTTGGTGCACCTATAATTGTTGATAAGCTTACTTCTAAGAAAATTCTTACCATGGAATATATAGATGGTTGTAAAATAACAGATTTCAATATTTTAAAAGAAGAAGGATATGACTTTGAGGATATTGCGAATAAATTAGCAAATTCATTTTTTAAACAGGTTCTTGAAGATGGATTTTTTCATGGTGATCCTCATCCAGGAAACTTATTTATAAGAGAAGGTAAAATCTACTTTATAGACTTTGGTTTAGTTGGAACTTTAGAAACAAATTTAAGAAATTGGCTTAATAAGGCCATGATTGCTATGGTTTTAGGTGATATTGATACCTTAGTTGATTTTGTAAATGCTATAGGAATAAAAAAAGGAAAAGTTGAATATTCAGTATTGTATGATGATTTGAAAAATATAGTCTCAAAATATATAAACGCATCCTTAAAGACAATAAAAATATCAGATTTATTTAAAGAAATCTTTGAGATAGCAGAACGAAATAATATTCAGTTTCCAAGAGAATTAGTTACTTTAGTAAGATCTATAGTTATACTAGAAGGGGTTATAGCTAAAATAGATCCAGATTTAGAAATTATGGAATGTATTTATCCTTATGTAAAAGAAAGAAATAAAGAGGAAATGCTAAAAAGTTTAAATAAGGATAAACTTATAACTGAAGCATATAAGTTTGCTTCTAAGAGTATAGAAATTCCTACTAAATTTTCAGAACTTGTGGATAGTTTGACTAAGGGAAGAGCTAAGTTGCAATTTGAAATGAAGGGATTAGATAAGCCACTTACAGATTTAAATAAAATGGTAAATAGAATAGCTTTCTCATTAATAGTTGGATGTATGATAATAGGTTCCTCATTAATAGTTAATGCTAAAACGGGACCTACTTTTCAAGGTGTTCCTATTTTAGGATTAATAGGCTTTATAGTATCAGGAATTTTTGGATTGTGGTTATTGATTTCTATAATAAAATCAGGATTTTTTTAATAAATAGTTAATAAAGCGATTAAATACTTGAAAGAAACATAGTTATATTGTATAAATGTATACAATATAATAATTTAAAAGTGAATAATTTAAAAAGAGGTAGAGGCGCGAGAATCAAGATTACTAAAATGGAGTTAAGTAGCGTAGAAGTTTTAGGAAAGGGGTTATCGCCGAAGTTTTTGGCTAATACTTTAAGGCTAAATGCTGGGGTTGTATAGAATATATACAACACTGTCACAAAATGTGGAGAGCTATCATCTTAGGGAATTAAATAAATAAAAGTTTATTTGCAAAAGTAATTTTATTAAGTATTAAGACCTTAGGTTGATCAAGCCTAAGGTCTTTTTTGCAGAAATTTTATAATAAGAGAAAATAAGGGAACACCTCTGTAAATTAATTCACTGCATATTTAAGGGGGAATTTATAATGAGAAACAAAACTAGATTTAAAGTTTTTCTAACGGTTTTTGCAATGACAATGTTATGCTCAACATTAGTCTTTGCTGCTGAAGATGCTGCGGCAGTAAACTCAGCTAAGTTTGGAATGTGGACAGTGCTGCCACCATTAGTTTCAATTGTATTAGCTTTTTTAACTAAGAATGTTGTAGTTTCCTTATTCATAGGAACAATTACAGGATGTATAATGCTTCAATTAAATGGATTTAATATAATTACAGCGTTAACTCAAGGATTTATTGATTTTACTTATAGAGCTTTAAATTCCTTAGCTGATCCTTGGAATGCAGGGATAATTCTTCAGGTTTTAGTTATTGGAGGAGTAATTCATTTAGTAGCTAAAATGGGAGGAGCAAAGGCAATAGCTGAGGCTTTAGCAAGAAAGGCTAAGACTGTTAAGAGTGCACAACTTACAACTTGGCTTTTAGGCTTAGCAGTTTTCTTTGATGATTATGCTAACTCATTAATTGTAGGACCAATAATGAGACCAGTTACAGATAAATTAGGAGTTTCAAGGGAAAAATTAGCCTTTGTTATAGATGCAACGGCAGCTCCAATTGCAGGGTTAGCAATAATATCAACTTGGATAGGCTTAGAGGTTGGATTAATTGGAGATGCTTTAAAAAGTGTAGGAATACAAGCTGATGGTTTTGGAGTATTTTTAGAAACAATACCATATAGATTTTATAATATATTAATTTTAGCTTTTGTTGTTATATCAGCAATAACTTTAAGAGAGTTTGGACCAATGCTTAAAGCTGAGAGAAGAGCTAGAAGAGGAGAAGTTTTATCTACTACAGAAATTTCATCAGATAGTGAAGATTTAGAACCTATAGAAGGAATTAAATTAAGTGTTTGGAATGCAATAATTCCAATTGGAGTTTTAATAGTATCATCTTTAATAGGGTTTTATTATAGTGGATGGGTAACTATAATGGGTGGAGAAGATTTAGCCATAATAGAGCTTATGAATAATACACCTTTTAGTTTTGCTGGAATACAAGCAGCATTCTCAAATGCAGATGCTTCAGTAGTTTTATTCCAATCAGCTTTATTAGCAACTATAGTAGCTCTTATATTAGGAGTTGGTAGAAAAATATTTACTATTTCAGAAGGAATAGGAATTTGGATTGAAGGAATGAAAGGACTTTTAATAACAGGAGTAATTCTTATATTAGCTTGGTCTTTAAGTTCTGTAATTAAAGAATTAGGAACTGCTTCTTACCTGGTAGGAGTACTATCAGATGCAATACCAGCATTTTTATTACCAGCAATAATATTTATTTTAGGTTCAATAATAGCCTTTGCTACAGGTACAGCTTATGGAACAATGGGAATATTAATGCCACTTGCAATTCCATTAGCTTTTGCAATAAATCCAGAATGGAATTTTGTTATAGTAAGCACATCAGCAGTATTAACAGGTGCTATCTTTGGAGATCATTGTTCACCTATTTCTGATACCACAATACTTTCCTCAACAGGTGCAGGATGCGATCATATAGAACATGTTAGAACTCAAATATGGTACGCAGTATTTGTAGGAATAGTAACTGTATTATTTGGATATATTCCAGCTGGGTTAGGATTAAGTATTTTCATAGTATTACCTTTATCCTTAGTAGCTTTATTCATATTAACAATGATATTTGGTAAAAAAGTAGATGACAAAGTAGTTAGCAATTAAAAAAGAGAAGGATTTCCTTCTCTTTTTTAGTTAAATATATTAATTTGTTTTCTCTTCAGTTTTCTTTTGGTAAGGATAGACAACTCTATTAATTATAATAGCTATTATTACCCCAATAAATGTATCTAAGATTCTATTAAAAGCATAGTCATATGAGCCAACTCCCTTTAAGTTTGTCATTATGGCAAAAACAACTATACATGCACTATTTATTGCGCCTTTACAATTGAATAAAATACATAGGTAAATGGCTATAGTTGTACCTATGGCCGTTAGAAGAGCGTAAACAATAAAGTGCTGAATATTTAATACATTAAATATGGCTGTTAATAATAAACCAACAATAGCACCTAAAAATGTACCAAGCATTCTGTTTTTTCCCATTTTATATGAATTTTCGACTGTATCTTGCATGCACATCATTGCTGCAATACAAGCAAAAAAGGCGCTAGAACGGCCTAAAAGTTCAAATACTATAATGCATATAAATACTGAAAGAGAAGTTTTAAGGTTTCTAGCACCTATAGTTTGCAGGTTAAATTTAAACAAATATTTCCCTCCTAAATCATATTAGCTTTTCACATTAGTTCTTTTTATTTTCTTCCAGACTTTTTATATCATCTTTAACTTCTTTTTCAAGTCTAGAGATTTTTTCTTCTATATTTTCTAAATCTTTTTTTACCTTATTTTCATATTTATATATGTAGTTATTTATTAATAGAGCAATTATTATACCTATAAAAGTATCTATAATTCTATCAACTGCATAAGCATATGGAGCTTTACCATGTAAGTTTGTCATAATTGCTATTAATACTATACATGCTATAGAAACAGACCCTTTTCTGTTAAACACATTAAGCAGATAAATGGTTATAACTATTCCAATACCTGTTATTATTCCTGAAAATCTTGTAAGGTTAAAGTTTAAAGCTATAAAAGTTAAAGCTAAGCCAACAAGTCCACCAGTTATTGTACCAATCATTCTGCTTTTTCCCATTTTATATGAGTTTTCAACAGTATCTTTCATACAGATTACAGCGGCTATACAAGCGTAAAAAGGATATTCTCTGTGTATTAGCTCGAAAAATCCTATGCATAAAGTTACAGCCAAAGCTGTCTTTAAGTTTCTTGCACCTATTTTAGGTAAGGCTAAACCTTTCATTTTAATAATACCTCCCCGAGAAATTTATATATTATTATAGATAGTATATAACATTTTTATATTAATACAAATTATGACTTAACAAGAATTTTAAAGAATTCAAAAATAAAAACGATTGACATTAATGTAAAACTAATCATATAATTAAAATTGAGTAAGAAAATGCAATGAAGAGAAGAGTAATAAAGAAGATTGTATAAAAGAGAGCTGGGTTAGGTGAAAGCCAGATACATGAGACTTTATGAAGATGGACTTGGAGCAGACTTTTTGAGAATTTTAATTTTAGAAAAGTACGGTGGCAACCGTTATATTGCAGAGTAATAAAATAGGTTAAACTTAGGAGTTACTTAATGAGATATTTATGGTGACATAAATATGAAATAGAGTGGTATCGCGTAATTAACGCCTCTATGGGATTTCCCATAGGGGCTTTTTATATTTTTGAAATATTGGAAATAATAATAATTAAGAATACAAGGAGGAAGAAATAATGTGTAAAAAACCATATTACATTACAACGCCTATTTATTACCCATCAACAAATCTACACATAGGTAATACTTATACAACTGTAGCTGCTGATGCTATAGCAAGATTCAAAAGACTTACAGGTCATGAAGTAATGTTCTTAACAGGAACAGATGAGCATGGTCAAAAAATAGAAAGAATAGCTAATGAAAAAGGAATTACTCCAAAGGAGCATGTTGACGAAATAGTTGCAGGAATTAAAGATCTTTGGAAAATGATGAACATAAGCTATGACAAATTTATAAGAACAACTGATGATTATCATGTGAAAGCTGTTCAAGAGATTTTCAAAAAGTTATATGATCAAGGAGATATATATAAAGATTCTTATGAAGGTCTTTACTGTACTCCATGTGAATCATTCTGGACAGAAACTCAATTAGTAAATGGAAACTGCCCTGATTGTGGAAGACCAGTTGAAAAAGCTAAAGAAGAAGCTTACTTCTTTAAAATGAGCAAATATGCTGATAGATTAATTCAGTATATAGAAGAACATCCAGATTTCATTCAACCAGAATCAAGAAAGAATGAAATGTTAAATAACTTCTTAAGACCAGGATTACAAGATCTTTGTGTTTCAAGAACAAGTTTTACTTGGGGAATACCTGTAAGCTTTGATGAAAAGCATGTTATCTATGTTTGGATAGATGCATTATCAAACTACATAACTGCTTTAGGATATGGTCAAGAAAATCAAGAGTTATACAATAAATTCTGGCCTGCAGATGTTCACTTAATAGGAAAAGATATTTTAAGATTTCATACAATTTACTGGCCAATAATGTTAATGGCTTTAGGATTAGAATTACCTAAGCAAGTATTTGGTCATGGATGGTTACTTGTTGATGGAGGAAAAATGTCAAAATCAAAAGGTAATGTTGTTGACCCAGTAGTTTTAGTTAACATGTTTGGAGCTGACGCTGTAAGATATTACTTATTAAGAGAAATACCATTTGGTTCAGACGGATTATTCAACAATGAAATATTTATAAAGAAAGTAAATACAGACTTAGCTAATGACTTAGGTAACTTATTATCAAGAACAATAGCTATGGTTTATAAATACTTTGATGGAGTTATTCAAGCACCAACATGCAAGGAAGCTATTGATGATGAATTAATAAACTTAGCTTTATCTACTCCAGGAAAAGTTGAAGCTAGTATAGATGCATTAAAGATTCCAGAAGCTTTAGAAAGTATATGGACTTTAATAAGCAGAGCCAATAAATATATAGATGAAACAACTCCTTGGATACTTGCTAAGGATGAAGAAAAGAAAGAAAGACTAGGAACGGTTTTATATAACTTATTAGAAACTTTAAGATTTGTTTCAGTAATGATTTCACCATTCTTAACAGAAACAAGTGTAAAAATAGATGCTCAATTAAACACTAAAGTTACTACTTGGGAAAGTTTAAAAGAGTTTAATGGAACAGTTGCAGGAGATAAAGTAGTTAAGGGTGATGTTATATTCCCAAGAATAGATGTTGAGGAAAAATTAGCAGAACTTGAAGCTTTAAAACCAGCTCCAGTTAAACCAGCTAACGAAGAGTTAGTTAAAAATCCAATAAAAGAAGAAATAACTATAGATGACTTTGACAAGATAGATTTAAGAGTAGTTAAAGTATTAGAATGTGAACCAGTTAAAAAAGCTAAAAAGTTATTAAAACTTAAAGTTGATTTAGGTGGAGAAGAAAGACAGGTTATTTCAGGAATAGCACAATACTATAAACCAGAAGAGTTAGTTGGAAAGTATGTAGTATTAGTTGCTAACTTAAAACCAGTTAAATTAAGAGGGGAATTATCTCAAGGTATGATACTTGCAGCAGCACCTTCAGATGATTCAGAACTTCTATTAGTTAACCCAGGAGAAATGTTAACTGGAAGCCAAGTAAGATAGTAAAATTAAAAAACTCTTATATTCATACTAGATTGTGGAATATAAGAGTTTTTTTGTATCATAATATTGTAGATAGAATCATTTTAAGGGGGCTAATAAAATGAAAGTAATTATAGGTAATGCTTGGCCTTATGCTAATGGATCACTTCATATAGGAAGAGTTTCATCTTGGATGGCAGGAGATATATTAGCAAGATATCATAGGGCTAAGGGGGATGAAGTTATCTTTGTTTCAGGATCTGACTGTCATGGATCTCCAGTTTTAAATAAAGCCAAGAAGATTAATAAGTCACCAGAAGAGCTTATAAATAAGTACCATAGGGAATTTGTTAGATGTTTTAATAAATTAGGATTTTCCTTTGATATATTTACAAGAACAGATAGTGAGTATCATGAAAAGCAGGTGAAAAATATAATAAAAAGCCTTTATAATAAGGGATTTATATATGAAAAAGAAACAGAAGAATTTTATTGTCCAAAATGCTGTGATACCTTAGATGAATTTGGGATTAAAGAAGGACTTTGTAGTGAATGTAATAGTAAAGTTGAAGTTAGAAGTTCCAATAATCTTTTCTTTAAATTATCTTATTTTCAAGATTATATTCAAAATATGTTAGATGAAGAAGAGAGTTGGAGAGAAAATGCCATTAAAATAACTAAGAGATATTTAGAGGGTGGACTAAGAGATAAGATTCTAACAAGAGAAATTAATTGGGGTATAGAAGTTCCTGTAGAGGGCTTTGAAGATAAAAGAGTTTATGTTTGGATTGATGCTCTATTAGCTTATGTTACTGCATCTAAGAAAGTTATAGAGGAAAAAGGACAATCTTTAGAAGAATATTGGAACAATGAAGAAAGTATAATATATTTAGTTCATGGTAAGGAAAATATACCATTTCACACAACAATGTTTCCAGCAATGCTCTCTGGCATTGGATTAGAGAAAAGTGAAATTAGAATATTCTCTTCTCAATACTTAACTTTAGAAGGAAAAACTTTTTCTACCAATAGAAATTGGGCCATATGGGTGCCTTACATTATGGAAAGATATAATATAGATTCTATTAGATATTATTTAATAAGTAGAGGAGCGGAAGAAAAAAATTCTGATTTTACTTGGAGAGATTTTATAAATGCAAATAATAATGAATTGGTAGGAGAACTAGGAAACTTTACCAATAGAGTTTTAACCTTTATAAAGAAAAACTTTAATGGGGAAATAAAGGGAGAAGAGCTTCCTCTTCAATGGAAGAATTTAATAAGAAGAACTTATGCTTCTGTAGGTAATAAATTTGAAAATGGAGAGTTCAAATCAGGACTAAAAGAAATATTTAATCTTATAAAACAGGGAAATGATTTCTTTGACAAAAATAAACCCTGGATTTTAATAAATAATAACAAGAAAAAATGTGAAGAGGTACTGTATATTTGTTCTCAAATATTAGTAGCTTTAACTGATTTAATGAATCCTATAATTCCTTTTACTTGTGAGAAAATAAAAATGTTTTTAAGTATAAAGAACACAAAATGGAACTTTGAAGAGAGGAAGAATATAAGAGTTAATAGAGTTGAATTTTTATTTGATAAAATAGACAAGAAATTTGCTATAGAAGAACTAAATAGATTAAAAAATAAAAAGATATAAATAAAATAAGCCTTGCTTCTATTAATCTAGAAACAAGGCTTATTCTACATCTTAAGGTTTAAGGTTAGGAATTATTATATAGAAATTTTTTAAATTAATTAAACTTAATAGCCCTTGATATTTGCGTAAGGGGGACAAACTATTCAAGGGCCATTTAAGGGGTAAAATTAAATTAGTGTTTTAGCTACGTTACAATTATTATATTAAGCTTCTTATGTGGCATTTATGTGTCAAAAAGTGTACAAAAATATTAACATTTGATTTAAAGTAAATAACCTTTTAAACCCTCTAAATCTTTTATTTCTATTATGTTTTTTGAAAAGTCTATAAGCCCTGCATCTCTCATTTTCATAAGCTCTCTAGACAATGAAGGACGTTGGACTCCAAGTTTGTCAGCCCAGTCCTTTCTTGAAAATTCTAACTTTATAGTTGTAGATTTTTCTTTGTTATATTTTTTTAATAAGTAATTACAAATCATTTCTCTAATAGATTTCATTGTCACTTGTTTAAGTTTAGAACTTAGATTAAGAGCTTTATTTGAAAGAATTCTAAGTAACTCTCTTAAAAAAGCTTCATTTGAAGAGCATAGTTTATATATATAATCCTTTTTTATATGTAAAACTTGAGAATTTTCTTTAGCCACTACAGACATTGGGTAAAAGTTCCTATCTCCAAAAAGAAGATTTTCTCCAAAAACATTTCCTCTATTTAAGGTTGCAACCACTAATATGTTTCCGTTAGAATCTAACTTTTGAATTTCTATTTTCCCTTCTATAACTACACTTAAAAAATCGCAATACTCTCCTTCAGAAAACAATAAGTCTTCCTTTGAATAGGATTTTATTGAAGCGAAACCAGAGCTTAATAATTCTTGAATATCCTGATCGCTGAAGTGGGAAAATAACCTACACTCTTTTATATTAGATAATTTTTTAAAATCCATTTTATTCACCACCCTTAAAAAATAAGTAGTATTATATTAATATAAATATATAATATTTTACACTATTTAAGTGAATTTTAAATTGATAGGAGTGAAAATAGATGAAAATTTATATTATAGGAGCCTTAATTGGAGCAGTAATAGGCTACATAACAAACTGGCTTGCTATAAAAATGTTATTTAGGCCAAGAGAAGCAAAGTATATATTTGGTATGAAGCTTCCTTTTACACCAGGATTAATACCTAAAGAAAAAAGCAGAATAGCCAATAAGGTTGGAGAAACTGTAGGCACTCATTTATTAAATTCAGATAGCTTAAGCAAGGCTTTAAAGGATGATAAAATAAAAGCAAAATTTAATGAGGTTGCTAAAGAAAAAATTAATCAAGTTATTAATAGCAATTCAACTTTAGAGGAATCATTAAAAAATACTTTAGGGGAAAATTACTATGCTCTAAAGGGAAATATGATAAACAATATAGCTAAGACTATTTTAGAATCAATTCAGGAAGAGGAGTTTAAAAATAAGCTTAAGTTTTATATAGTAGATTCTATTAAAGAAAGACTAAATAAAAATCCTGAAAAGATAATTGATTTTATAAATAGCAATAAATTTAGAGAAGTAATAATAAATACTTTAGAGGAAGAAAAAACAAGAGACATAATAGGAAAAGCTCTTTTAAAAGAAGTAAAAACTTTAGAAAAAGAAGATTTAACTATTGAAGAAGTCATTCCAGAAAATATTAAACCTTACATAGAAGAATATGTAAAATCTCAAAAAGATACTCTTGTGGATATAATAAAAAATCTTCTTAGAGATGATGAGGTTTCACATAAGATAAAAAGTGCAATAAATGATAATATACCATCTATAGTATCAATGTTTTTAAGTGGAGATGTAATATACGGAAAGTTAGTTTCATTAGTTGATAAATCTTTAAGTGAAGAAGAAAATAAAGAGTATATATGTGATGCGGCTTTAGCTTTTGTACATGAAAGTATGAAGAAAAAAGTAAGTGATGTAATAAATAATGTTGGAGAAGAAAAGCTAGAGGTAATATCAGATGCTATAGGAGATAAGATTTCAAAAAAATTAAATACAGAAGAAAATATAGATTCTATAATAAGTAAACTAAATTGTAAAATTTCTTCTTTTAATAGTTATGAAGAAATTATAAAAGTGTTATTCAATGACTATGAAAATATTCTAATTGATAATATAGATTCAATGATTTCTCTAATTGTTAATAATAACCAATTATCTGGTGAAATAAGTAAAATAATTGAAAAGGTATTTGATAAATTTTTACAAAATTCCTTAAATGATATATGTTATAATAAACAAAACTTAAAAAATAGTATTATGAGTATTTTAGATAATTTATATAATGATTTTGTGGAAAATAAATCAGCTAAAGTACTAGAAATTGTGGATATTTCTTCAATAGTAGAAGAGCAAATAAATGCTTTTGAAGTGGATTATGCAGAAGAAATCATAATTGGAATAGCTAATAAAGAACTTAAGGCAATAACTTGGTTAGGAGCTTTATTAGGAGGAATTCTAGGAATTCTATCACCACTTTTATCTACAATTTATATGTAAAATTCAAAGGAGAAAATTATGAAATATAAAATATTTGATACACATGCACATTATGACTCAGATAGTTTTGATGAAGATAGAGAAAATGTAATAAAAGAACTACA
Source organism: Clostridium sp. CTA-17 (assembly GCF_054767895.1). Lineage (NCBI taxonomy): Bacteria > Bacillati > Bacillota > Clostridia > Eubacteriales > Clostridiaceae > Clostridium > Clostridium sp. CTA-17. The sequence continues at coordinate 73,192 of NZ_BAAABF010000007.1, read as the reverse complement.
AGAAAATGGAGTTATTGGGGTTTTAAACTGTGGATCTGATCTCTATGGGTTAAGAAAATCAGTTGAACTTGCAAAAGAGTTTGATATGTTCTATGCAGCAGTTGGTATACATCCAGAAAATGCAGATGAATTTAATAATGATGTTGTAAAGGAAATAAAAGAATTTGTTAAGCATGAAAAGGTTAAAGCCATTGGAGAAATAGGACTAGATTATTATTGGGAAGAAAATCCTCCAAGAGAAGTTCAAAAAGAAGTTTTTAGAGCTCAAATGAAATTAGCTGATGAATTAAATTTACCAGTTGTTATACATGATAGAGATGCTCATAAAGACACTTTAGAAATTATGAAGGAGTTTCCAAATGTAATTGGAGTAGTACATTGTTTTTCAGGTTCAGTTGAATTTGCAAAAGAGTGTATTAAATTAGGATATTACATTGGTTTTACAGGGGTTTTAACATTTAAAAATGCTAAAAAATTAGTAGATGTTTGTAGAGAAATACCTGCTGAAAGAATGCTAGTTGAGACTGACTGTCCTTTTATGGCACCAGTTCCTTTTAGGGGCAAAAGAAACAAGTCAGATTATATTGAATATATCATAGATAAAATGAGTGAAATAAGAGGAATTTCAGGGGAAGAAATGAATGAAATCTTATTAAACAATAAAAAGAGATTGTTCAAAATTTAATATAGCCATAACTAAACTAAAGAAAAATAAATGTAATAACATGGAAAGTACACTAATATAATATAGTGTACTTTTTTAAATATAAATCAACCGTTATTTACCCAATCCCTGTATAAGCAGAGGTCAATTATTTATTATAATTTACAACTAAAAGTATAAATTTTAGGAGTCATCAGATTTGACATACTTGAAAAGGTAATATATAATGTCGAAATGACTCTTGCCTAAAAGGGGGAAGATTATATGAAAAAAATAATTAAGGCATTGAAAGAGAAGGTTGCCTCGAAAAATGGAAAAATTGTATTAGGAGTATTTAGTTTAGTTTTAGTAAGTTTTATAGCAGTTTTAGTTACAGCACATAAGAATATAACCATAAACTTAGATGGTGAAAATTTAGAGGTTGCCACATTTAAAGGAAATGTACAAGCAGTTTTGAGTCAACAAGGAATTTACTTATCTGACAAGGATAAAATAGAACCAAGTTTAACAAGCGAGATTGCTGATAATGATGTAATAAGCATTAAGAAGGCAGTTCCAGTAGAAGTGATGGTTGATGGAAAAAATATAGAGATAGATTCTGCGGAAGATTCAGTAAAGAATATGCTGGTTAAAGAAGGAATTAATCTAAATGATTTAGACAAGGTAGAGCCTTCATTAGAAACAGAACTATCAAAGGATTTGAAAATAAAGATTACAAGAGTTGAAGAGAAGACCATAGTTGAAAAAGAGCCAATAGACTTTGAAACTGTAGTAAAGGAAGATGATAACTTAGAGAGTGGAGTTAAAAAGACTACTCAAGAGGGTTCTGCTGGAGAAAAGGAAATAACTATGAAGTTAGTTATGGAAGATGGAAAAGAAGTATCTAGAGAAGTAGTAGAATCTAAAGTTGTTAAAGAACCAGTAGATGAAGTAGTGGTTAAAGGAACTATGGAGAAATTAGTTCTTTCAAGAGGAAACGATAATATAAATTATAAAAAAGCAATGGTAGTAGAAGCTACTGCCTATTCTGGAGATGGAATAACAGCTACAGGAACTGTACCTAAGAGAGATCCAAATGGATTAAGTACAATAGCTGTTGACCCTAGAGTAATACCTTTAGGAACTAAGGTTTATGTAGAAGGATATGGCTATGCAGTAGCAGAAGACACTGGTGGAGCTATAAAAAATAATATAATAGATTTATTCTTAAATTCAGCACCTGAATGTAAACAGTGGGGAAGAAGAAATGTTAATCTTTATATAATAGCTTATCCTGGTGAATGGTAATACTAAGAGAGGGATTCTAAAAGAGTATTCTTTTAGACCCTCTATTTATTTTGTATTAAAGCATTTTATTGACAGTTAAATGAGATATAGGTAAATTAAATATAGTACATATAATAAGAAAGGGAGTTTTAACCTTGATTAAAGAAGTTATAGTAGTTGAAGGTAGAGACGATATAACAGCAGTTAAGAAAGCTATAGATGCTGAAATCATAGCTGTTGGTGGATTCGGAATAAATGCAAAGGTTATAGAGAGAATAAAAGAAGCTCAAAAAAGAAAGGGAGTTATTGTATTTACTGATCCAGATTTTGCTGGAGAAAAGATAAGATCAATAATCTCAAAGAGAGTTAAAGGCGTTAAGCATGCTTACATAGGAAGAGCAGAGGGAACTAGAGCTAAGGATGGAAACATAGGCGTAGAGAATGCGTCACCAGAAGCTATAATTAGGGCTTTAGAAAATGCAAAAATAACTTTAGAAGAAAAAAGAGAAGAATTTACAATACAAGATTTAATATACTTTGGATTATCAGCAGATCCAAAGGCTAAAGTGAGAAGAGAGTTACTTAGTAAAGAATTAAGAATCGGTTATGGAAATGCAAACCAAGTTCTTTCAAGATTAAATAACTATGGCATAACAAAAGAAGAATTTGTTAAAGCTATAGAAAAGATAGAAAAGATGATATAGGAGAGTAGTGAATGGATATAAATGAAATAAAAGATATAAAGACAAAAGAGCTTGTTCAGAAGTATAATTTTAGATTTTCAAAAAGCTTAGGACAAAACTTTTTAATTGATGATTCTGTTCCAAGAGATATAGTAAATGGAGCAGATGTTTGTGAAGATGATTTAGTAATAGAAATTGGACCTGGAGTAGGTACTCTTACTGTACAATTACTTAAAAGAGCAAAGAGAGTTGTTGCTATTGAATTAGATAGTTCACTTATTCCAATATTAACAGCTGAGCTTGGAGATAATCCAAAGTTTCAATTAATACATAATGATGCCTTAAAAGTTGATTTTAATGAAATTATAGGAGATGAAAAAAGCGTTAAGTTAGTTGCAAACTTACCTTATTATGTAACTACTCCTATAATAGTAAATTTATTAAAAGGTGGGTATAACTTTAAATCATTAACTATAATGATACAAAAAGAAGTAGCAGAAAGAATGAATGCAGAGCCTAATTGTAAAGATTATGGTGCTTTATCAATTTTAGTTCAATACTACTGTAATACTAAAATAGTTAGAAAGGTACCACCTTCATGCTTCATACCAAGACCAAAGGTCGATTCTATAGTAATAAGATTAGAAAGATTAGAAGAGCCAAGTGTTAAAGTTAAAAATGAAAAATTATTCTTTGAAATTGTTAGACATGCATTTAACATGAGAAGAAAAACTTTATGGAATGCAACTAAAAATGTAAAACTTCCTAAGGAATTAATGGAAAAGGCTTATGAAGAGGCTGGAATAGATCCTAAGAGAAGAGGAGAAACTTTAAGCTTAGCAGAGTTTGGTGCTCTTTCAGACGCAATAGATAAATATATGAATAACTAGAATATTTAGAGAGAATAAGAATTTTTAAATTTTTATTCTCTTTTTTTTTGTTCTCTCATATACTGTAGAGAATAAAATTATATTGGAGGGACCAGAGAATTGGCACATAATAAATCATATAGAACTTTTATAATATTACAAGAAGATGAAAAGGGGCATTCTATGGCTTCAGATAAGCCTTTAACTGGATATGCCAAGATAGAAACTAAGAATGATAAATGTAAAGTTTCTTTTTACGCTCAAAATTTAAAGAAAGATTACAAAGATTGTTATATGATGCTTATTTGTAACAAAAAAGATTTTAAGAAGAATATAAATCTTGGTCCAATGAACATAAATCAACAAGGAAAGGCAGAAATGAGTTTAGAATATGATTCTATCAACATAGGAGATTTAAATGTATCTTATGAGAATATAGTAGGAGCTGCTATAGGAAAAAATATTAATGGTAGAACAGTATTCTTTATGTGTGGATTTTTAAATAATCAAATGCCAAAGGATAATTGGAAGAATTATGAGATTAAGATGATAGCGGGAAAAGAAAAGTCTCATTATGATAAAAATAATAAAGAAGATGAATTGAAAAAAGAATGTCCTATTAATATGAAAGAGGATAAAATTAAATGTAATGATGACAAAGATTGTCATAAGGACAAAAAAGATAAAGATGAAAAAGATAATTATAAAGAATATTTAAAAGAAAAAGACAAGGATCATTTGAAAGAAGATAATAAAGAAAAGGAAAGCAAAAAAGAATATTGTAAGGATAAAGATGATAAAAAGGATAAAGATGATTGTAAAGAGCATTTAAAAGAAGAATATAAAGAGAAAAAAGATGACTGTAGAGGCAAAGAGAAAGAAGAGTGTAAGCACAATAATAAAGAAGATAAGCATGAAGAAAAATGTGAAGATAAGAAAGAAGATAATTGTGAGAAAGAAGACAAATATAAGAAAGAAGAGAAATATAAAGATAAAGACGAAGTAAATGATGATTGTAAAGATAAGAAGGAAGAGCAGAAAGAAGATAAGAACAAAGATAAACATGAAGAAAAGAAAATAGAAGGTTATAAAGAGTGTTATAAGGAAAAATATAATAGGGATGATTGGGACTATAGATCAAAATTACAAGAGTGTGATAGATTTATAAGTAAAATAGATTTAGAAAGAGAATATGATCCTTATGATGGAGAACGTTATGAGCTAGGTAGAAGATTTGCAGAGTACGAAAATGAAATAGAGCAAATGAAACTTAGAGATTGTAAGGAGAAAGAAGAAAAAACTTATGAAGTTGACTTTGATTGTCCTATAGGTGAAGTTTTAATGGGAGCTTTAGAAGGATGTAAGAAGGTTCCTAAATTTGCAGAGGATATAAAAAGATGTGCATGGTATAAGGTTGATGTTAGAAACTTCGATGATATGTGTAATATGTCAAACTATAATAAATACACAATGATGTATTATCCTATGATTAATTACTATCCTTATATAAGCAAAGCAGGTCATTTCTTCTTTGGTGTAAAGTGTGATAAGGATGGAGATATAAAATATATTCTATATGCTATTCCAGGAACTAAAGAGAGAAAAGATCAACCATATGGTGGTAGAACTGGTTTCGTTACATGGGACAGATATGGTAATAGCGAAAATGGCTATTGGATAATGTTCTATGATTTTGAAAACTCATCTGTAGTTATTCCTATGAAATAATCAAGATAAAAACTGTTTATATAGAAATGAATCTATATAAACAGTTTTTTATTTATGTAAGATTAATACTCTATTTAGTAATTTTTAATTAGTTGCTGAATATATTTTAAATATAGACTTTCATAAAAGGTGAAAAGAGGTGATTTTTTGAATAAAAAACAATTGGGGATAACCTTAATATTAATCTTGCTTATGATAATATTGGTAACTGGTGAAAATATGTTTACTAGAAATATAAAAAAAGTTGCATTAACAAATAATAATATTGAAGGGCTAAGTACATATACTGCCCTAGATGGTCTTTTAACCTATAAGTTACCTGACAGTTGGGATGTTGAAGAAAAAAAATATCCAGGAAATTATATTATTTATGATAATAGTTTTATAAGTGATACTATGGGATTATGGGGATATGTGCAGATTTTAAATTCAAATGATGATTTAGAAAAAATACTTGAGAAGGAAAAGGAAGTTATTGGTAAGAATGATATAAGTGACTATTTAGTATCTGATGAAAGCCTGAATGATGAATTAGTAAAGAAAGTAGTTTTCAAAGAAAAAAATGATAAGGGAATAACCTATTTTAATACTATTTATTATAAAAAGTTAGGAGAAAATAAGGTCATAAAAGTATTGTTTAGTGCAAGTGAAAGTAAGCAAAAAGAAGATTATTCAATTATATATAAAGCTATAATTGATAGTATAGAGCATAGGGAGTAGAAAATTTGATTTGCTTTAGTAGAAGTATTATAATTAAATTTAAAAGAGAAGCATAATAATATGCTTCTCTTTTAAATTTACAAATAAATATTGGAGGAGTTTATGAGGATTGTTTTAGGGGAAATCTTTGGACTTAAGATTTATAGCTATGGATTTATGATAGGATTAGGTATAATCTGTGCAACATTATTATTCTTAAAGCGAGGAACTCAAAGAGGCTATAACGAAGATAAGCTATTTAATGTTACAATCTTAACTGTTATTTCAGGGATTTTAGGAGGAAAAATACTCTACATAATAACTGAGTGGAAAACAGTTATTCAAGATCCAAGTTTAATATTTAGAGATTTTGGAAATGGATTTGTAATTTATGGAGCCATAATAGGAGGAGCCTTAGGAATCGCTCTATGCTCTTTAAAGAATAAGTGGAATGTATTAGAGCTTGCAGATTTAGTAGTGCCAGGTTTAGCCTTAGCTCAAGGATTTGGAAGAATAGGATGTTTACTTGCAGGATGTTGTTATGGGGCTGAAACTACAAGTTCTATAGGAATTATATTTCCAGCTGATTCATTAGCTCCAGCAGGGATACCATTATATCCAACACAAATCTTTTCGTCAATTTTTGATTTTGCCTTAGGTTTATTTTTACTATGGTATGGAAATAAAAACAAAGAAAAAGGAAAAACTATGAGCATGTATATGATAATATACAGTATAGGTAGATTCTTTGTAGAATTTTTAAGAAATGATCCTAGAGGTAGCGTAGGATCATTATCAACATCTCAATTTATATCAATATTTATATTAATAGGGGGTATATTACTATATAATATAAATAAATTAAAAGGGAGAAAAGAAACAAGTGAAAAATAAGAAATTAATTCTAGTAATACTTTGCTTAGTTTTAGGATTAGGCATTGTTGGATGTTCAGCTAAAGATATAAGCTCAAAATTTGTTGGGAGTAATAATAATGACTTTGAATATATAAAAGAAAATAAAGTTGATAAAATAGTTATTCAAAGTACAAGAGATTCTGGTTTTAGGTTTTTAGTAAAAGAAAAGTCAGTAATAGACAATATATACAGTATGTTATCTAAGGCTGAGGTTGTTAGCAAAAAGACAGATTTACCTCCAGATTATATTTTTGAAATACATGTTGGTGATGAAGAAAAGAAATTCTATTATGTAACAGGTGTAAAAAATAATGGAGAAGGTAATTTCTACGATGGAGATCACTTTTATAGAATATCTAAGAGATTAGATAACTATTTAATGCAAAATATGCAGGCGATAAGAAAACCTAGAGCTTTTGATGAAATATACTATAACTCAATACTTGAAGTAATGAAAAAAGAAAAAGATGAACTAAACAAAGATAATGCCAAAGTTGGTATTGATATACTTGGAGATAGAGATTGTACAAAATATATGTTATCATCAGATATTGAAGATTTTGAAAAAGATGTAAAAAAAGTAGTTCCAAATGCTTCAATAATGAACCATAATAGAGATGACTTTGATATAATAGTTACTGTAAGAAATTATGGTTATACATCTACTATGTTTAGAACTGTAATAACCATTGAAAACAGATTAACTCATTCAGAGAAAAAATTCTATGTAGATGGAGTTTATAAGAACTCTTGGGACATCAATGTTTATGATAGTTGGAAAGATGTTCAAAAGGAATGGGATAGATAACAGAATGGAGGATTTTTCTTATGGGAAGTTGTGCAAGTTGTGCAAATAAAGACAAATGTAGTTCAGCTAGTAAAGATGGAGGATGTAGTTCATCAGCACCAGCAAAATTAGGAACTAACTACGGAAATATTAAAAATGTTATAGGTGTTATAAGTGGTAAAGGTGGAGTTGGTAAATCAACTGTTACTGGAATATTAGCTACTCAACTAGCTAAAAAAGGATATAAAGTTGGAGTATTAGATGCTGATATAACAGGACCATCAATGCCAAGATTCTTTGGGATAAATGAAAAAAGAGCAGATATAGTTGCCATGGATAGTGAAGGTAAGCAAGTTAAATTTGTTCCAGTAAAAACTGAGCTAGGAATAAAAGTTATATCAATGAACTTACTTATGGAAGTTGAAGATGATCCTGTAATTTGGAGAGGACCAATGGTTACAGGAGTATTAAACCAAATGTTTAAAGATACTGATTGGGAAGAATTAGACTACTTATTAATAGATATGCCACCAGGAACAAGTGACATAACATTAACAGTAATGCAAACATTCCCTATAAAGGAATTAGTAATAGTTTCAACACCTCAAGACATGGTATCAATGATAGTTAAAAAACTAGTTACTATGGCTCATAAGATGAATGTTGAGGTAAGAGGAGTAGTTGAAAACATGGCTTACATAGAGTGTGAGTGTGGTAAAAAGATGAGAGTATTTAGCAAGAAATCTTCAGAAGAGCATGCTGAATATTTAGGACTTCCTTTAATAGGAGAACTACCAATAAACTTAGATTTAACTGAAGCCTTAGAAAATGGAAAAGCTGAAGAATATGTGGCTGAAAATCCATTATATTCATTAATTTTTGAAGGATTATATTAGTATAAATAAAAGAATGGATCAAAATAATTATATTATTTTGATCCATTCTTTTTATTTTTTAAATTAAGTTTATTATAAAGTAATATAAATTAAAATTTAGGGCATGATAATATTGTTAAGATAAAATTTTAAGGAGGCAATAATTATGAAAGCCAATGTAGATAAAGATACATGTATTGGATGTGGATTATGTCCAACAATAGCACCAGAAGTTTTTGATATGGACGATGATGGAAAAGCTCATGCAATTGTTGAGGAAGTTCCTGAAAATAGTAAAGAAGCAGCAAAAGAAGCAGAAGGTAGTTGTCCAGTAGCAGCTATTTCAGTTGAATAATAATTAAAATTAAAAGATTCTAAAAGATTATATAATCTTTTAGAATCTTCTTTAGTTGTAAAGATGTGAATATATTATTTTAAAAACTTCCAAAGCTTCTTTTATTTTAGGCTTTAATAAATGTTTTTTCTCTTCAAATTCTTTAAATCCTTCTGGCGTTAAAGAATATACTTTTTGGATTTTTCTTTTAGGATCATCCCAAGAACCAGTCACAAATCCTTGCTTTTCTAATTTTTTTAATAAAGGATATATACCACCGGTACTAGGAAACCAAAGACCATTAGTTTGTTCACCAATCTTTTGAGCTAAGTCATTTCCGTTAGTAGGTTGAATACTAAGAATATATAATGCATATATAGGAAGAAGCCCTTTAGTAAAGACTTGTCCTACAGCATCCTTTTCTTTCTGTACTTTTTTTAGGTTAGCTACCTGTTTCTTATATTCATCATAAAGGCGTTTTTCTTCAGCTTTTATAAATTCATCATTATACATAACTAACTTTCCTTTTGAATTGAAACCCCTACCATACCAGGGCCTGCATGAACCCCCATAGCAGCACCTATATCTCTTACTTGAGATTTTAATAAGTTAGGATGAGATTTGATTGAATCAAGAACTTGATTAGCTTCCTCTTCTGCCATACCATTAAGAATAGCTACATTGCATTTACATTCATCAAGGTGCTCTAAAATTATGCTAGCAAGCTTTTTCAAAGATTGTTTTCTTCCTCTTGCTTTAGAAACTGTTGTATAAGCACCATGTTCATCAACTGATATTATTGGTTTAAGATGAAGTAAATCTCCAACTGTTCCGGCAACTTTACCTATTCTTCCACCACGTCTTAAATATTCTAAGGTATTAAGAGTATAATACCCAGTTGTAGCTTCTCTTATGCTTGGAAGAGATTCAATTATTTCTTCAAAACTTTTTCCTTCCTTAACAAGTTCAGATGCTTTTAATACTATAGATCCTAAAGGATAACCTATTATTTTACTATCAAATAAGTAATATTTAAATGAATTACGTTCCTCAATAACTAATCTAGCAGCATTAAATGTACCTGATAATGAGCTAGATATAAATATACCTATTAAATGGGTGTATCCTTCAGCTTCTAATTTATCTAATACTGAATTTATATAGTCAGGACTACATAGTGAAGTTGTTGGTACTTCATTGTGTAGGTTTTCGTAAACATCAATTGGTTTTATATCAAAAATATCATTATATTCTCTGTCTTTATATATTATCTTTAAAGGTAATATATTTAAATTATATTCTTTTATTTCATCTATAGTTAAATCACAAGAGCTGTCTGTTATTATAGCAATTTTCTGCATTTTATATGCCCCCAATCATTTTATACTTACTAAATAAAATATAAATTATTAAAAATATTTATATTTCATTTAGTGAATTTAATAGCAAACCGAATAAATCAACATTTATAGAAATTAATTTGAATTAAGTTTAGCTTTAACTGAATTATATATCAATACTGATATCATTATCAATATTGATAATGGTATAAAGAGAGAACAATCTGTTAATAATATATTAAAACAGATTGTTCTCTTAGAAAACGGTTTACTTATGAACTTAATTAAGAATTTAATTGAAGAATAAAGAAGAATTTTTATCTACTATATTCCAAATTGTGTTACCTCTAGATAAGTAAATTGGATTACCATCTTCAGTTTTTAATATGGTTTTACTATTAGTGTCTTCTTTTTCCCAATGAATTTTTTCCATTCTTCCATTAGATAAAATATAACCCTCTCCAGTACCTATTAAATCAATATCTAAATGAGTATTATCAGATTGAAGTGACATATCAGTTATTTGCACAACTACATTTTTAAATTTAAGAGGAGAATTGGTATTTTTATCTATGGCAAGCTCTCCATCCATATACTTTTCATAAAAGCCATCTACATACTTATATGAGGTTTTATAATAATCACTTAGATTAAGTTTTATTTCAGATATATAGTTAGAAGAATTTAATAGAGAGTTATCTTTAAAGCTTAATGCATTATTTTTAGAATACTCATATCCATTATCAGAAATGAATTTTCTTATATTATTAGCTGAAGTATAAAGGTTATGAGGAGCTTTTCTTGTATTATCTCTCCAAAAAGCACTTCCATCTTTTATTTCATTTATACTATTTAATGATTTGTCACTAGAAATTGTAGCTAGTGCTTCTGCACTTCCACCACAATGTGCAAAGGGTAAGTCGTGTTCTTTAGAAATATCTAAAAAGTAGGGGCGTACGCTTCTTACTGGTCCAATAACATCAGGAGAATTTTCATAAAATACAGCTAAGAATCTAGGAATTCCTGCCTCGGCCATGGTTTCATAAACTATATCTGCCTCAGAAAGTCCGCTTTGAGGACGAGCTGCTCTAGAATTTTCAATTATACACATAAAAGGAATATTATTTATTGAATTTGATTCTAAGATCTTTCCTGTATATGGGCTAAGGGTTTCTAAAGATAACTCCTCCATATCAAAGTCATATGGATTTTCTTCATTCATTGTTAAATCAATAGATTTTAGTTCTTTTAATGTATCTATTTTTTCTGATGTTTTTAAAGGCATAATTAAATTTCCAAATATTAATCCAACTAATAAACTTAATATTAATTGAAAAGCAATTAATGCTATTTTCTTCATTTAAACTCCTCCTATGGATTACTTTTCATATAGTTATTATGTTACATTTTATGGAATATTATTCATCTTATGGAGAAGACATGAATAAGTTTTTAGTAATGTCAACTAAAGAAAAATTGAATATAGGCTAAAAAAAAGAAGGAAAGAGGGAGATAATAAGTATTTTTTTTAGTATAAGGATTTTTTAAAATTAGCATAACTAGTAATAGTAGAGTATAATGATTCGAGTACAAGATATAGTGGAGTGGAGGAATTGAAAATGCTACATGTTGTGAAAAGGGACGGTAGAGAATCTAGGTTTAATGCGGATAAAATAGCAAATGCAATAAAGAGAGCAGCCAATGAAGTTGGTATTGCAATAAGGGAAAGCCAAGTTTTAGATACTATACAAAAGGTAATTAATTATATAGAAATGTCAGGTAAGACAGATGTCACTGTTGAAGAGATCCAAGTTTTAGTAGAAAAGGCTTTAATGGATAATGGTTTTAATCAAGTAGCAACAGCATATAAGGCATATAGAACTGAAAGAACTAAAGTTAGAGAAATAAAATCAGACTTAATGAAAGCTATAAGTAAGATCGGAGTAGAGACTGATAGGGATAATGCTAATGTAGGAAATAACTTCTCATCAAAGCTTTTAAGAATAGCTTCAGAATCTAACAAATGGTATAACTTAGCTACAATGCCTAAAGAATTAGCAAAAGCTCATGAAAATGGAGATGTGTATTATCATGACTTAGATAGTTATAACTTAACTACAAACTGCTTACACATACCAACTGGTGAGTTATTACAAAGTGGGTTTAACACTGGATACGGAACTATTAATGCACCAAGAAGAATAGAGACAGCAGCTGAATTATCATGTATTTTATTACAATCAACTCAAAATGACATGTTTGGAGGACAATCACATCCAGACTTCGATAATGATATGAGTGTGTTTGTAGAACCTACAAGACAAGAAATAAGAGAAGAATACATAGGATTAGGCTTAGAAGGATCTAAGTTAGATGAACTAGTAGAGAAGAAATTAAGAGAAAGAGTACATCAAGCAATGCAAGGAGTTGTTTATAATCTAAACACTATGCATTCAAGAGCTGGATCTCAAGTTCCATTTAGTTCATTAAATTTAGGAATTCCATATAATGAAGATGCTGCTTTAGTTTGTGAAATATTCTTATTAGAATATGAAAAGGGATTAGGAAGAGGAGAACAACCAATATTCCCTAACATAATCTTTAGAGTAAAAGAAGGTGTAAATAGAGAAACAGAGGATCCATATTTCTATTTATATGAGTTAGCATGTAGAGTAGCAGCTAAGAGAATGAATCCAACTTTCATGAATATCGATGCGGACTTTAATAAGGAATACTATGATAAAGGATATATGCCAGCAACTATGGGATGTAGAACTTATCTTATGAAAAATGTTAATGGTGAGCCAGGATGTAAAGGAAGAGGAAATATAGCTCCTACAACTATAAACCTTCCTAGACTTGGAATATTAGCTAAAAAAGATATCAATAAATTCTTTGAATTATTAGATGACAGATTAAGAATATCTAAAGAATCTTTAATGCATAGATATGGAGTTCTTAAAAACTTAAGAGTTAAGGATTTACCTTTTGTGGCAGGTCAAGGATTAATGAAAGGTGCTGAGAACTTAGGACCGGATGATTCAATAGAACCAATTTTAAAACAAGGTACTTGGGGAATTGGATTTATAGGAGTTGCAGAAACTTTAATAGCCTTAACTGGAAAACATCATGGTGAAGATGAGGCTTCAAGAGAGTTAGGAATAAAAATAGTTGAAAGAATAAGAGAATATTGTGATAGATTAACTGAGGAAACTAAATTAAACTGGAGCTGTTATGCTACTCCAGCAGAAGGATTATCAGGTAAATTTATAAAACAAGATCAAAAAGCTTTTGGAATAATTAAAGGAGTAACAGATAAAGATTACTATACAAATAGTTATCATGTTCCTGTTTATTGTCCAATATCAATAAAAAATAAGATTGATATTGAAGCGCCATATCATAAATTATGTAATGGTGGACATATCAGTTATATAGAAGTTGATGATTGTCCAAATGCAGAAACTATAATGAAAATAGTTAACTATGCTTACAAAGAAACTAATATAAGTTATATGGGAATTAACTTTCATATAAGATATTGTAAAAATTGTGGAACATATCTTCATAACAATGAGTGCAAGTGTACTAAGTGTGGAAGCCAAGATATTCAAGGAATATCAAGGGTTACTGGATATCTAAGTCTTGATGAAAGATTTGGTCCAGGAAAATATGAAGAGAGAGAAGATAGACGTTCTCATTTAGAAGGTAATAAAAAAGCTTATCATTGTGTTTAATATTTTTAAGTAAATTATTTAAACAAAGTTTATAGAAAAATCTATGACATGTATTTTAGAAATTATCTTAATTAGGTGAATTTTTAGTACATGTGCATAGATTTTTATATTTAGAAATGATTTGAAATTTCTTCAATAAATTATTATTGACTATAAAGATTTATATGGTAAAATAAATAAAAAATAAAGTTTACTTCGTATAACTCTAATGATATGGATTAGAGGTTTCTACCAAGAACCGAGAATTCTTGATTACGAAGAAAGCCTCTTTGCTTTCTTCGTAATCAAGAATTTTTTTTAACCTTTTTTAGGATATAAGTTCTTTATTTAATATTAGAAATTTTAATTTTATTCATAAGATAAATAGTTAATTAAGGGAGGAAATATAAATGAATTTATTGAATTTACCAAAGATAGAATTACATTGCCATTTAGACGGATCCTTAAGAGTAGAGACTGCTATTGAGTTAGCTAAAAAAGAGGGAGTTAAGCTAGATAGCTATGAATATGATAAGGTAAAAGAATTATTAGTTATTTCAGAAGACTGTAATTCACTAGAAGATTATTTAAATAGATTTGCTCTTCCAGTAAGACTATTACAAAGAGCTGAGAACTTAGAAAGAGTTACTTTTGAGCTTATGGAAGATGCAAGTAAGGAAAATGTAAAATACATAGAAATAAGATTTGCTCCAATATTGCATTTAGAAAAAGGGATGACTCAAAAAGAAGTAATAGGGAGTGTAATAAAGGGAATAAGAAAAGCTGAAGAGCTTTATGACATAAAAGGTAATGTAATATTATCTTGTTTAAGACATCATTCCGTAGATAGTGTATATGAGGTAATTGAAGAGGGGAAAAACTTCATAGGAAAAGGTGTTGTTGCCATAGACTTAGCTGGTGGTGAATTAGAAGGTTTTGTTAAGCCTTATGAAGAAGCAATGAAGTTAGCAAGAGAATCAGGTTTTAGAGTTACAATACACGCTGGTGAAACTGGGTATGGTAAAAATGTTAGAGATGCCATAGAGCTTCTAGGTGCAGAGAGAATAGGTCATGGCTTATTTATATTTAATGATGAAGAGGCTTATAATTTAGTAAAAGAAAAAGGCGTAACATTAGAAATGTGCCCTAAGAGCAATATAGACACAAAGGGTGTGAATAAATATGAGGAGCATCCTATTTATAAATATCATAAAGATAATATAAGAGTTAATTTAAGTACAGATAACAGAACAGTTTCTAATATAAATCTTACTGAAGAATTTGAAAATGTACATAAGACATTTAATATAGATTTTGAAGATTATAAAAAGATTTATTTAAATAGTGTGGAAGCTTCCTTCTGTTCAGAAGAGTTAAAGGAAAAATTAAAATTATCTATAATTATATAAATTTAAAATAATCCACAGGCAAATAGAACTTAATTTACCTGTGGATTATTTTTTAATTCAACGACTGTGGATATTTTTCAAAAAATTATTCTGTGGATAAATTTTTGAACGTATTATTGTTAGTAATTTGGTGTACTTTCACTAAAAACTTTAGTGAGATGTATATTATACAATAAAATCTTAGTGAAATTCTAGTAAAAATCTGATAAATTTAAAAATTTTGAACCTAAATATTTTAAAGAAGTGTAAATAAGAGAAAGATTATATTGACTAAGAGGTAGATTTATTAGACAATTAATAGGATTTAAAAGCAGATGGGCGGCTAAAGACTACCCATTTGCTTTTATTTTTTTGTATTTTTTTAAAAGGGGGATTAAATTTCATGAAAGGTTTTAAGAACAAGGAATTTTTACCTACTATGATAATGATGGCTGTTCCTATAACAATTCAGAGTTTCATTACATCGTCATTAAATCTAGTAGATAATTTAATGGTAGGAAAGCTAGGAGAAGAGTCAATAGCCTCAGTTGGGTTAGCTAACCAATATATATTTATTTTTACCTTATGTATTCTTGGGATAAATGCTGGAGCTAGTGTTTTCATGTCTCAGTTTTGGGGCAAAAAAGATTTGAAAAATATTAAAAAAGTTTTGGGACTAGATATATCTATTGGACTTATAGTTTCAACTCTTTTTGCCTTAGGCTCTGGATTTTTTTCTTATGAAATTATGGAGATTCTTTCTAATGATTTAAATGTTATAGAATTAGGAGCTAAATATCTACAGATTGTTTCTGTAAGTTGTATATTTACTAATTTTACTCAAGCTTATTCTTCAGCTTTAAGAAGTACAGAGCAACCTAGTGTTCCTATGTATGCAAGTATAGTTGGAGTCTTGATAAATGCATTTTTAAACTGGGTATTTATATTTGGAAATTTAGGATTTGAGCCTATGGGAGTTAATGGCGCAGCTTTAGCAACCACTATTGCAAGATTAGTAGAGATGATATTTATAGTTTCCTTTGTTTATTTTAGAAAGAATAAGGTGGCATCAAGATTAAATGAGCTTATCTCCTTTGATTTAAATTTTGTAAAAATATACTTTAGAACATCTTGGTCAGTTATAGTAAATGAAATAGTATGGTCTTTAGGTATGACTGCATATTCTATAGCCTATGCTAGAATAGGAACAAATGCTGTTGCTAGCATGCAGATTGCTACCACATTAAATAATATGTTTATGGTATTACTAATAGGTTTAGCTACAGCTTCCTCTATAATGATAGGGAATAAAATTGGCTCTAATGAGGAAGAAATAGCAAGAGAATATGCTAAGGATATAGCTGTAATAGCTGTTTTAGTAGGATTTGTTTTAGGAATTTTAATATGGATAACAGCACCATTAGCATTAAAGCCTTTTAATGTAAGTGAAGGAACTTATTTAGATACAGTTAAAGTTTTAAGAATAATAGGATTGTTCTTTACAATAAGAGCTTTTAATATGGTTATGATTGTTGGTGTATTTAGAGGTGGTGGAGATACTACTTACTCTATGTTAGTACAATGTGGAACAATATGGCTTTATGCTGTACCAATGGCTTTCCTTGGAGCTACAGTATTTTCTTTACCTGTATATGGAGTATATTTCTTAATTTGCACAGAAGAATTCTTAAAGATAATCTTTGAGGTAGTAAGGTTAAAATCAGGAAAATGGATAAAGAATGTTATAAGTGATATTGAAGAAGATAAGGCTGATAATAATTTAATTACAGTATAAATAAAAAAAGGTTATATTAATAGTTTCAAAATAAGATTCTATTAATATAACCTTTTATTTATACTATTATTTCTTTTAATGGTAAGCAGGTTTTACTAGACATGATTTTAAGAAATTTATTACTATCTAAAAGATTTTTCTCTAAGTCATTATTTTTAGAACTCAGATTTCCTAGCCTATTACATAGTGATAATAAGGCAACATCATGAATATCTGCCGTGTTTATTAAATCTATTATGCTATAGGAGACTCTATTAATAATAAATATAGGTGCAGAATGATGCTTTACTAGAGATATAATTTTTTCGTTTAAGTAAGTATCATCACTATATTCTCTAAGGAATCTTCTTGTTATTTCTCCTCCAACTCTATCATGTATTGGGTTTAGAGTTCTTATTTTTCCAATATCATGGAATAAAGCTGCCCACATAAAAGCTTTTGGGTTATTAGATAAATCTTTGTATTTTGAAGCTAGGTCTACTACATTTAATGTATGGGTCCAAGGATTGGATTGATGGATTTGATTTTCCTTATTAAGTTGGTTGAAAATATTAAAAGAAGAATTTTTAAATGATTCTTCCTCTTTAATTTTATTTAAGAATATGGATGGTTTACCATCCTCTAATAAGTGCTTTTCTATTTCTAAAAATAAGTTTTGATTAGTCATTTTGTACCCCCTAATTAATACTTATTTTAATGATTAACAATAGTTAGCATTTTTAAACAGATAATTTTAAAAAAAGGAACATATAAATTATAGGAGGTAATTTTCTATGAGCAATACTATTAGGTTATCAGGAATAGCCTACGAGAGCTTAGTAAATGGTCCAGGAATAAGAAGAGTTTTTTTTTCACAAGGATGTAAACATAATTGTAAAGGATGTTTCAATCCTGATACTCATGATTTTAATGGTGGAGAAGAAAGAGACATAGATGAATTAATAAAAGACTTAGCAGATAATCCATTTATAGATGGAGTAACATTTAGTGGTGGAGATCCCGTAGAACAAGCTAATAAATTTATATATATTGCTAAAGCTGCAAGAGAATTAGGATTAAATGTTTGGAGTTATACAGGATATAGATTTGAATATCTATTAGAAAATGCTAATGATTTTAATAAGTGGAAAGAATATTTAGAAAACATTGATGTTTTAGTTGATGGAAGGTTTGATATAGACAAGAAAGAAGATGGATTAAAATTTAGAGGTTCTTCAAATCAGAGAATAATAGATGTTAAAGAGAGTCTAAAAGAAGGAAAAGTAATTGAATTAGAATTTTAAAATTAAGATTTTAAGAAATTTCAATTGTAATATGTTCATAATAGTTTATATAAAAAAGCTATGGTAAAATTATTTATATAAATTTTGGGAAGTGAAGATTAAATGCTTAAGGGGAGTAGAAAGCGTATATGTTGGAATTTGTTTTAAACAAAAATGAATTTGTAAAATGTAGAAAAGATTTTATAAGCAGAGAAATTTTCTTTTGGACTTTTTTTGAAATCATAGGGGCTATATTTGTATTTTTAATGACCATGGTTTTTATTAAAGCCAGCAAAAATCTAAACAATAGTTTTTATGTTGTTACATTATTAGCATGGTTTATTTTTTCTATAGTATGTAATATTAAAAATAAAAGAATAATAGAGCGTGATATAGAAGAGAAGGTTAGATTCTTAGAAAATAAAAATATGTTTGGTAACTGTAAAGTAGAGATTTTGAGCAATGGAATAAGAATTGTATATAATGAAGGAGCAGTAGAAAGAATATATCCTTGGAAAATTATAAGAGAGGTATTTTCTTTTAAAGAAAATATATATTTCTTTATATCTTCAATTGATTATGTTTCAATTCCAAAAGGAGCTTTCAAAAACAAAGAAGAGCGTATTTCTTTTTTAAACAAGATAAGTAGTGATAGAAATAATGTTAGAGAACGTATATTATCTATTATTGGATTAGCATAAGCTTAACTTTTTAGTTAAGCTTTTTTCTTATATTTATTTGGTAATCTAGGTTACATACTTTTTTATCATTTAGGTATATATTAAAGATAGATTATTAAAGGTAAGTGTGATATATTAATTATAAAAATTTAAAGAGGTGGAAAATAAATGTATAATTTTTTAGTGAAAAAATCAAAGTGTACAGAGACAGATGCATTATTAATCCCATATTTTGAAGAAAAAACGAATATACCTAATGAAGAAATAAACAATAATATAGATATACTTAAGAAAAAAGAACAGTTTAAAGGCGCTTATGGAGAAATATTTAATATAACTAGAACAACTGAGGATAATATACAAGATATTATATTACTAGGTCTTGGAAAAGAGACAGAGCTAACTAAAGAAAAAATTAGAAGAGCCTTTGGTAAAGCTGTAAATGAGATTAAGAGATTAAAAAGTAAAAGTGTATTTTTAAGATTTGATTCAGTAGAGGCTATTGGATTAGAAAATACATTAAAAGCAATGGTTGAAGGATTAGCCTTAGGATCATATTCATTTAATAAATATAAGAGTGATAAAAAGGAAGAGGTTGAAGTTACAGTTCATATTGGTGGACACAATATAAAGGAAGAAGAGGTAGAGCTTTGTGAGAAAGCTGTGAATGAGGCTGTTCTTCTTTCAGAGACTACTTGCTTAGCAAGAGATTTAGTAAATGAACCTGCTAATAATATGTATCCAGAAACTTTAGCTAAAGAGGTTAAAAACATAGGTTCTAAATATGGCTTTGAAGTTGAAGTATTTGATGAAAATCAAATAGAAGAATTAAAAATGGAATCTTTCTTATCAGTAGGAAAAGGATCAGATAATTTACCTAGACTTATAGTTATGAGATACTTTGGAGATAAGGATAATATGGATCAAAGACTAGCCTTAGTAGGAAAGGGACTAACATATGATTCAGGTGGTTATTCTTTAAAAACTAATGCTGGAATGGTAACAATGAAGGCTGATATGGGTGGAGCTGCTTCTGTTATAGGAGCTATTAGTTCCATAGCTAAGAGAAAGTTAAAAATAAATGTAATAGCTGTAGTAGCTGCTTGTGAAAACTTAATATCAGGTCATGCTTATAAGCCAGGGGATATTATAGGATCAATGGCAGGAAAAACTATAGAAATATTAAATACAGATGCGGAAGGAAGACTTACTCTAATAGATGCTGTAACTTATGCTATAGAGAAAGAAAAGGCTAGTGAGATAATCGATGTGGCTACATTAACTGGGGCTGCTGTAGTTTCCTTAGGAGAGGATGTTACAGCCGTAATAACTAATAAGGATGAGTTCTATGGAGAGCTAAGGGAAGCCGCTGAGGAGACTGGAGAAAAGGTATGGCAAATGCCTAGCTTTGAAGATTACGGTAAGCTTATAAAATCTAATATAGCAGATTTAAAAAATATAGGTGGAAAGTATGCAGGAACAATAACTGCAGGATTATTTATTGGAGAATTTGTTCAAAATAAACCTTGGTTACATTTAGATATAGCTGGCCCAGCATTCTCAGAGAAAAAAGGAGATTATTGTCCAGCTGGAGGAACAGGTGCAGGAGTTAGAACTTTATATGAATTAGCTAATAGAAGATGTAAATAATATAAAAAGTAAGAATTAAGATTATAACTTTTATTAATTTTAAAATCTGATAGTTAAGAAATAAGAATTTATTTTATAAATAAAAAAAGAAGTGGAATAATCCACTTCTTTTTTTAGAATTCTGCAGTACCAGTAGTTCTTGGGAATGGTATTACGTCTCTTATGTTAGCCATTCCAGTAATGTACATGATTAATCTTTCAAAACCTAGACCAAATCCAGAGTGAATAGTTTCACCGTATTTTCTAAGTTCTAAATACCACCAGTAATCTTCTTCATTTAAGTTTAATTCAGCCATTCTAGCTTTTAAGACATCAAGTCTTTCTTCTCTTTGGCTACCACCTATGATTTCTCCTATTCCAGGTACTAAGCAATCCATAGCAGCAACTGTTTTTCCGTCTTCATTTAATCTCATGTAGAATGCTTTAATATCCTTTGGATAGTCAGTTACAAATACAGGTTTTTTGAATATTTGCTCTGTTAAATATCTTTCATGTTCAGTTTGAAGATCTATTCCCCATTCAACAGGATATTCGAATTCTTTACCTGATTCTTGAAGTAATTTAACAGCTTCAGTATAAGTAACTTTTCCGAATTCTGAGTTTACAACATGGTTTAATCTCTCTAATAAGCCTTTATCAACAAATTGGTTGAAGAAAGCTATTTCTTCTGGACATTCATCCATAACGTATTTTATAACGTATTTTAACATGTTTTCAGCAACTTCCATGTCATCTATTAAATCAGCAAAAGCCATTTCAGGTTCTATCATCCAGAACTCAGCAGCATGTTTTACTGTATTTGAGTTTTCAGCTCTAAATGTAGGACCAAATGTATAGATATTTCTAAATGCTAAAGCAAAACATTCAGCATTTAATTGTCCTGAAACTGTAAGGTTAGTTTCTTTTCCGAAGAAGTCTTGTGAGAAGTCAATTCCACCTTCTTCTGCTATAGGAGGAGCCATCATGTCTAAAGTTGTTACTCTAAACATTTCTCCAGCACCTTCACAGTCTGAACCAGTTAATATTGGAGTATGAGTGTAAACAAATCCTTGATCTTGGAAGAATTTATGGATAGCGTAAGCTGCAACACTTCTTACTCTGAATGTAGCTGAGAAAGCATTACTTCTTGGTCTTAAATGAGCTATTGTTCTTAAGTACTCAAAAGTATGTCTTTTCTTTTGTAGAGGATAATCTGAATCTGACATTCCTTCTACTATTATTTCTTCTGCCTGAATTTCAAATGGTTGTTTTGAATCTGGAGTCTCAACTAAAGTTCCTATAACTGATATTGATGAACTTATAGGTAATTTAGAAATTTCTTTGTAGTTTGATATTTTAGCGCTATCAAAAACTACTTGAACGTTTTTAAAGAATGAACCATCGTTAACTTCTATAAATCCAAAAGCATTTGATGCTCTTAAAGTTCTTATCCAACCTGAGATTTTTACTTTCTTATCACTATATTCACTAGTGTTTCTGTAAAGACTTTTTACTAAAACTACATCTTTCATTATTATTTCCTCTCTTTCCTAATTAAGTTTTATTCCAAATAAAAAAGCCCTTCATCCACATAATTAATGGGACGAATGGCATTATTCGCGGTACCACCCAAATTGCTATAAAATAGCCGGCTTTATGAACACAAAAATGTTCTTCAAGTATAACGGCCTGAAACCGTCTAAGTCTACTCTCCTAAAAAGGATTTCGGTTAGAAACTCAGAGATGTTCTTCAAAATAGGATACACTGCAGAACTCACACCGTAATCTGCTCGCTGATAGTTACTTCCTAAGCTTACTCTTCTCTTCATAGTAAATAAAATCGTATTTAGTTCGATTAATAATGATTTTACAATAAAACATTAACATTTGCAATATTAACCACATAGAAATATATAGATATAGTATGTAATATAGGAGTTTTTATGTGCAATTTTTTTGAAGAAAAGTTTGAACAAATAAACAAATTTAAATATTTAATGACTTTAGCTGGAGAAAATAATCAGGCTAGACTATATAAAGAAAAAATAGAAGATATTTTTAAAGAATTTCAAAGTGATTATATAAGAGAAGAGACCACTGATATGCTTATTCTAACAAAGGAGGAATTAGCAAATTTTAATGGAGAAAATGGAAATCCGTCATATATTTCTATAGATGGTATTATATATGATGTTTCAAATGTAGAATTATTTAAACAAAGTCCTTATAATAATTTAAAATTTGGCACTGATGTAACAGAGGCCTTTTATGAGTTAAATGATGGAGATGAATCTATATTAAGAGATATTCCTATGGTAGGGCTTTTAGCAGAGCCTGAGGAAGCTGAAATTATGGATGGAGTAGAAGAGTATTATCCACAACAAAGGCTTAAAATAATGAGTTCAGAAGAACTTGAAAAATATAATGGAGAGAATGGAAATCCAGCATATGTGGCTATTGAAGGAATAGTTTATGATATAACTAATTTATCAGTTTTAGAGCTATTTAATGAGACAAATTTAAGATTAGGTTCTGATATTACTAAGGAATTTAAAACTTATTATAGAGGAGATAAGGAGCTTTTAAAGGAAGCTAAAGAAGTAGCAATATTACATGATTTTAATGAAAGTCAAAGGGGAAAACATATTGAACGCAATCTTAAGGATTTAACTTTAAAGGAGTTATCAAAATATGATGGAAAAAATGGAAATCCAGCTTATGTAGCGGTTAATGGAGTAATATATGATGTTACAAATGAAGATATTTTTAAAAAAAGTCCACATAATTCAGTAAATTTAGGAAATGATATTACTAAAGAATTTAAGGGGTGTCATAATGCAGATGAAAGTGTATTAGCTAAGTTGCCTATAGTTGGTAAAGTTATATACGATAGAGTGACTTTTGACGAACGTTGTGCTAAGGAAGTTAATATAAATGAACTTAGTAATTATAATGGAAAAGACGGAAAACCTCCTTATATAGCTATATTTGGTACAGTATATGATTTAACTGATGTAGATAAATGGCAAGAAAAAAACATAAAAGTAGGGTGCGATTTAACAGGACAATATAAAGAGGTTTATGGGAATGATAAATCTCATTTAAAAAATCTAAAAGTTGCAGGAGTTTTAACTTGTAGTTTAAATGATTATTAAAAATAAAGGCTAGATTCACTTATGAACTACTTAGTATAAAATTGAAATATAGTAGTTTAAGTTTAATCTAGCTTTTTATTTATTCTTTACCAAATTCATAAGAGTATATTAACTTTTGTGGGAAGTTTTTTAATTCCATATCTTTCATAGTTCTTTTAAATTCATAAGGAACAGTTTTCATTTCTACTTTTAATTTAAATTCATTTGAAAAATCTAATATAACATAAGTAGCATGAGGCTTACCGTTTTTAGGTTTACCAACACTACCATCATTTATAATAACCTTATTACCTATTTTCTTGGCGTATGGAATATGGGTATGAGCACAAACTAACACATCTTCCTTAAGCTCATTCATTATTTCATCTAATTCAGAATAATCTTCACTTAAATATTCATTTATTTTTCTTGGACTACCATGGACAAATTTTATTGATTTTCCACATACATTCATTGAAAGATTATCAGGTAAGTTATCTAAATAGTATCTGTTAGATGTTCTTAGTTCTTCTACAGTCCAAGGAAGAGAAAATGAGTTTATATCTGTGTCTCTAATGTATGTATAATCATTATCTACAACAGAAGCATCATAGTTTCCTTTTAAACATAAAATATTTCTTCTTTTTATAAGAGCTATCACTTCATTAGGATGAGGTCCATAACCAACTAAGTCTCCTAAACATATTATAGAATCAATATTTTGGTTATCTATGTCTTCTAAAACTTCTCTTAAGGCATATAAGTTTCCATGTATATCTGATATTACTGCTATTCTCAATTTTAAGACCTCCTATTTGTTAAAAAATTTTACTATAAATATTATATAACAATTTAGTGGACAAAATAAAAAAATAAATATTACAAATAAATGTAGATTATTAGATAATTTGAAATTATGATATAATTTATTTAAAGAATTTTAACTATTAGAGAGGAGCGATTAAGGTGAAAGAAGGAAGAGTAAAAAGAATTTTAGAAGCTATGAAGGCAAATGATATACCTCAAATGTTAGTTTCTTCACCTGCATCAATATTTTATTTAACAGGTAAGTGGATATCACCTGGAGAAAGAATGATAACACTTTACTTAAATACAAAGGGTGAACAAAAATTTATAGTAAATGAATTATTTCCAATAAATGAGGACTTAGGTATTGATATTTTATGGTACAACGATACTATGAATCCAATAGACATCTTAGATAAGATAATAGATCATGAAGAATTATTAGGAATAGATAAAGATTGGAAGGCACATTTCTTAATTCAATTATTAGATAGAAAGTCAGCAAAGAAATTTGTTAATGGATCTCCTATAGTTGATAGAGTTAGAATGAGAAAAGATGATGAAGAAATAGCTTTAATGAAAGAAGCTTCAAGAATAAATGATATTGTAGTAGAAAAAGCAATAAAGAGTTTAAAAGAGGGTATGACTGAAAAAGAAGTAGTAGAAGTTTTAGGAAAAGGTTATGCTGAATATGGATGTCAAGGATATTCTTTTGAACCAATCGTTGCTTTTGCAGCTAATGCAGCAGATCCACATGCAGAGTCAGGAGAACAAAAATTAGAAAAAGGTATGGGAGTTCTAATAGATACTGGATGTAGAAAAGATTATTATTGTTCAGATATGACTAGATGTGTATTCTTTGGTGAGCCAACAGAACATCAAAAAGAAATATTTAATACAGTTTTAGAAGCTAATAAAAAAGCTATAGATATGATTAAACCAGGAGTTAGATTCTGTGATATAGATAAAGCTGCTAGAGACGTTATAGAAAATAAAGGTTATGGCAAGTATTTCACTCATAGAACAGGGCATTCAATAGGAATAGAAACTCATGATTTTGGTGATGTTGGATCAACTAATACTGATGAAGTTAAACAAGGTATGATTTTCTCAGTAGAACCAGGAATATATCTTCAAGGAGATATGGGAGTAAGAATAGAAGATTTAGTATTAGTAACTGAAGATGGATGTGAAAGATTAAATCACTTAAATAAAGAACTAGTTGTTATTAAATAATAATTAAAATAAAAAGAAACATTCTTCAATTGAAGAATGTTCTTTTATTTTTAAGTAATTTAAATTTTTCTAATTATTAAGCACTAAATAAAATACCTGCTATAGTAGCTGTCATACAAGTAGCTAATACACCACCTAAAAGTGCTTTGAATCCTAACTTAGCTATAGTTGGTTTCTTTTCTGGAGCTAATCCACCGATACCACCTAATTGTATAGCAACTGAACTTAAGTTAGCGAATCCACAAAGAGCATAAGTTAATATCATTATAGTCTTAGGTTCTAAAGTACCATTTGCTATATAGTTTGATAATTGTGAGTAAGCTAAGAATTCATTAACTGCTAATTTAATTCCTAGTAAGTCTCCAGCTACGAAAACATCTTTAGTTGGAACTCCCATTATAAATGCTAATGGAGAGAATAATCTACCAAGAATCCAGTTTAAGCTTAACCAAGGTGCACCAAATACTCCACCTATTGCTCCGAATAAAGCATTAATCATAGCTATAAGAGCAACAAATGCAAGAAGCATAGCACCAACATTTAAAGCTAATCCTAAACCTTCTGAAGCACCATTTGCAGCAGCTTCAATAACATTTTCGCTTTCAACTTTAAGGTCTAAAGTTCCGCCACCTTTAGTTTCAGGAACTTCAGTTTCTGGAACTAGTATTTTAGCTAATATTAATCCGGCAGGAGCTGCCATGATTGATGCTGCTAATAAGTTACCAGCGTTAACACCCATAGCTACATAACCAGCCATAACACCACCGGCAACAGTAGCCATACCACCTACCATAATTGCACATATTTCTGATTTAGTCATGTTCTTTATGTATGGTTTAACTAGTAGAGGAGCCTCTGTTTGGCCTAAGAAGATATTACCAACTGCACTGAAAGTTTCAGCACCACTTGTTCCTAATGCTTTAGAAACACCTTTAGCAATAACTTTAACTACTACTTGAACTATACCTAAATGATAAAGTACACTCATTAATGATGAGAAGAAGATAATAGTTGGTAAAACTTGTAGAGCAAATATCATACCGAATTTGTCTGTATCAAGTAATGGTCCAAATAAGAATGAACTACCTTCTTTAGTAAAATCTAATAACTTAGTTATTCCGTTACTAATCCATTCAAATACTGCTCTACCAGCAGGAACTTTTAGGATTAATAAAGCGAAAATAATTTGTAATAAAAGACCTGTTCCAACCAATCTCCAGTTGATCTTCTTTCTATTTTCAGAAAAAAGAACAGCTATACCAATAATACAAATAAGACCGATTACACCAATAAACCTATCCACATTTATTCTCCTTTTCTTATGTTTTTATACTAGTTTTATATTTAACAAAAGTTAAAAAATATATTTATTTAACTTTTTATTAAATCTCTTTTATAATGTTAGTCATTAACTCTATAAATGTCTTTCTAACTTTAGCTGAAGTTTCCATAACTTCTTCATGATTAAGTGGTTGTTCTAAGATACCGGCAGCCATGTTAGTCATGCATGATACACCTATAACTTTCATTCCACTGTGGTTAGCTATTATAACTTCAGGAACTGTTGACATACCAACTGCATCTGCTCCTAATATTCTAGCCATTCTTACTTCTGCAGGAGTTTCGTAAGTTGGGCCACTAAACATAGCATAAACACCTTCTCTTACTTCTATTCCTAAATTTTTAGCTATATCTTTAACTTGTGATCTTAATTCCTTATCATATGCATTTGACATATCAGGGAATCTAGTACCGAACTCACTTAAGTTTTTACCTATTAAAGGATTTGATCCTGATAAATTTAAGTGATCTGATATTATCATTAAATCTCCAGGAGTATAATCTTTGTTAACTGCTCCAGCGGCATTAGTAACTACTAAAGTTTCAACTCCTAATAATCTCATTACTCTTACTGGACAAGTAACCTCTTGCATTGAATAACCTTCATAGTAGTGGAATCTTCCTTGCATTGCAACAACTTCTTTGCCTTGGAATTTTCCTATAACTAATCTTCCAGCATGACCTTCAACTGTAGATACAGGGAAGTTTGGAATTTCATTATATGGATAATATTCTGCATCTTCGATTTGATCAGCTATAGCTCCTAATCCAGATCCTAAGATTAATCCTATTGTTGGATTATATTTGCTTTTACCTTTTATGTACTCAGCAGCTGTTTTAATTTTGTTTGATAAATCCATAAATCTACACCTCTTAATGAAAAATTTGTTTTAGTAATAATTTTAATTGTGGAATATTTCTAATATGTGGTAACGCTTACTTTAAAATGTATAAAATTCTAAATTAAACTTATAATTATTTTATTAACTTCTCAGAACCTTTTAAAACAAGTTCAGGAGTTATTGTTATACTATTTAATTCTTTTTTGGAGTTAGTATTTAAAGAGTCTATTAATAAATTCATACTAATCTCTCCAAGTTCTCTAGTTGGACCATTTATATGGCTAAGATTTACACCTAATGTATCTAATATAGGTATATTGTCAAAAGAAATTAATGAAATATCTTTTGATAACTTAAGGTTTGCTTCTCTTAAAGCTTTTAAGCAACCTAAAGTCATAAGATTATTACATACAAAAATTGCTGAAGGTCTATTTTTCATTGATAAAATTTCTTTAGTACATTCATATCCACTTTCTTCTTCATAATCTCCGTAAAAAATCAGTTCACTATTTATTGGGATATTGTTCATTATCAATGCTTTTTCATAGCCTAATAATCTATCTTGAGCTGGTTTAGATGTCATACGACCAGTAATTATAGCTATATTATTATGATTAGCCTTAATTAAAGCTTCAGTAGCATCATAGGAACCTTTAATGTTGTCCACAAAAACGCCGTTAAAATTATGATATTTAAGACTACCATCAACCAATATAACTGGTATCCCTAAATTTGTAATAGCCTTTAAATATTCACTATTTAAATCATTTTCAACGGAGGTTGGACAAATTATAATACCTCTAATTCTTTGTTCTTTTAATGTATTAATAGCTTTTATTTCTTTATCAATACTTTCACTAGAATCACAAAGAATTAAATTAAGGTTATTTGCTTCTGCAACATCACTTATTCCTTTTATTATTGATCCAAAGAATGGATTTGTAATATCAGGAACTATAACTCCAATAGTATTAGTAACATTTTTTGAAAGGCTTCTAGCAATGGCGCTAGGAGTATAATTATATTTATTTATAACTTTCATAACTTTTTCACGAGTTTCATCTTTAACATAGCCAGAATTATTTATAACTCTTGAAACTGTTGCTAAAGAAACGCCCGCTTCTTTTGCAATATTATTAATGGTCACAGACATGATATTCTCCTCCTTGTACATTATTATAGATTAACTAACAAAATAATTAAACAAATATTTTCCTGTTAAAAAATTAAATTTTAATTAAATGTGTTATCGCTTACATAGGATTGCACAAAAAAAGGAGAATCACTATATGTAAATGATAACATTATTTTTAACATAATGCAAATAAAAAAAGACTATTTTATTAAAAAATAGTCTTTTTTTATTTTATTTTAAGAAAAGTTCACCAACTTTAACTACATCGCCAGCTCCGACTGTTAAAAGTAAGTCGCTTTTTGATAAGTTAGCCTTTACATATTCTAATGCCTCTTCATGAGAGTGTACATTTGTACATTTAACTCCATGAGCTCTTATAGCGTCTCCTAATTGATTTGAATTTATTTCTCCTAAATCTTTTTCTCTAGCTGCGTATATATCCATTAAAACAAGCTCATCACAATCATCAAAGCATTTAACAAAATCATTGAAAAGAGTTTTGGTTCTTGTGTAAGTATGTGGTTGGAACACACATATTATTCTATTATGATTCATTTTTTTAGCTGTACTTAATGTAGCTTTTATTTCAACAGGATGATGAGCGTAATCATCAATAACAGTTACATCATTTTTAGTACCTTTATATTCAAATCTTTTATGAGCTCCTCCAAATGATGATAGTCCTGAAACTATTGCATCAGCATTTATATTAAATATTTCTGCTAAACATATAGCTGATAATGAGTTTGATACATTATGCATACCAGGTACATTTAAAGAAAGAGAAAGAATTTTTTCTTCATGTCTAAACACATCGAAAGTAGTACAACCTTTTTCATTAAACTCTATGTTTCTAGCTTGTATATCCCCGTTGTTAATTCCATAAGTTAATACATTACATTTAGCTACTTCAAGAACTTCCATAACTTTTTCATCATCAGCATTTCCTATGATGTATCCATCATTAGGTATAAGTCTAACGAATTGTTTAAATGTATCTTTTATATGATTTATGTCCTTATAGAAATCTAGATGATCTGCATCTATGTTTAATATTATTCCAACATAAGGGAAGAATCTTAAGAAACTTTGTTTATATTCACAAGCTTCTGTTATAAAGTATTCACTGTTTCCAACTCTAAAGTTTCCATGAATAATATCTAAATCTCCACCAACTAATATTGTAGGATCTAAATCTGCGCTAAGGGCAACATGTGAAATCATTGAAGTAGTAGTAGTCTTTCCATGAGTTCCAGCTACAGCAACATTGAATTTATGACCTTTCATAATTTGTCCTAAAAATTCAGCCCTGTCCATTAAAATAAGATTATCCTCTTTAGCCTTAATTATTTCAGGGTTATCGCTAGGTATTGCTGCAGTATATACAACTACATCAACATCTTGTAAATTATCTTTACTATGACCTATGTATATTTTTGCACCTTCTTCTTTTAATCTATTAGTAATTTCTGATTCTTTTGAATCAGATCCTGAAACTTTGTAACCAGCGTTAAGTAATACAGCGGCTAAACCACTCATACTAACTCCACCAATTCCTATGAAATGAACTTTTTTATTAATATCTTTTAATAAATCGAAAGCCAAGATATCAACTCCTTTACTTATATACACTAATAATTATATACACTTTTTTGGAAAAGCACACAAAAAAATTCTTTTTAAAATTATTTTATGAAAATTTATTTGTTTTAGTGCAAAAATAATTTACAAATACTTATATAATAACTTAATAATTATCAAGAAAAAAGTCTTAAAATTCGCAATGAGTGATACATAACTGGTTAACAGTATTAACAAAGTTTGTTATAATTATTTTAAATGCAGAATAAGAAGGAAAATATTTATAAAAATATATGTGTTTTATAAAGAATAAAATATGAATTATAAGTGGAAAATATATACTGGAAATTTATATAGGTCAGGTGATTAATATGGAGAAGTTAAGTAGAAATAGTAGAGTATCGATTATAACAAAAGTTCTTATAGAAAATCCTAATAAAATAATAGGATTAAATAAGTTTTCAGATCTTTTAAACGCAGCTAAATCAACTATAAGTGAAGATATAGTTATTGTTAGGGAAGTATTAGCTAAATTTTCTATGGGAAAAGTTGAGACAATAGCTGGTGCAGCTGGTGGAATAAGATATATTCCAGAAGTAGGAGAAGTAGAAAAAAGAAAGTTTTTAGAAGAGTTATGTGAGATTGCAAGTGAAAGCAATAGGGTTGTTCCAGGTAATTTTTTATATGTTACAGATATAATGTTTAATCCAAGTATAATAAGTAAAGCTTCAATTATATTAGCATCTTATTTTCAAGATATGGATATAGATTATGTAATAACTGTGGAAACTAAGGGAGTTCCATTAGCATATGAAGTAGCGAAATGCTTAGGAGTACAATTGATAACAGCAAGAAGAGATAGTAAAGTAACAGAAGGATCTACAGTTTCAATAAACTATGTTTCAGGAACATCAGGTAAGATACAACAAATGTGTTTATCTAGAAAATCATTAAAGCAAGGAAGTAAATGTATATTTATAGATGATTTTATGAGAGGTGGCGGAACTGCTAAGGGTTTAGTTGATCTATTAAAAGAATTCGATTCTGAGCTTATGGGAATTGGAGTATTAATAGATAATAAATTATCAACAAATAAAATAACTAAAGACTACGTATCTTTAATTGATATTGTTGAGATAAATGAAGATGGAGTGAAAATGGTACCATCTATGTAATTTCTAACAGTTGTTGTGTTAAAGAATAATTTACAAAAAATATGAAAAAAAGAAGGATTTCTATATTTTTCATAGAATATACATAATAACAACAACTGGAGGTGTACCATAATGAATATTACAGATGTAAGAATTAGAAAAATATCTGCAGAAGGCAAAATGAAAGCCATAGTTTCAGTAACTTTTGAAAATCAATTTGTAGTACATGATATCAAAGTGATAGAGGGACAAAATGGACTTTTCATAGCAATGCCTAGCAGAAAGACACCAGATGGAGAGTTCAAGGATATAGCTCACCCTATAAATACGGAAACTAGAGAGCAAATTCAAAAAGCTATTCTTGATGAATATGAAAAGGTTAAAAACTTAGAGGTACAAGAATAATTTTAATAAAAGGAAGATATCTTCCTTTTATTTTTTTTGTATAACATAACAGATTGTATGTAAATGGCATTAATAAGTTATTATTGAAATAAGCAATTTATTAACATATAATTGAAAATGAGAAATTTGAAGATTTCTTAAAAAAAGAAGAGATTAAATTTAAATAGTATAGCTTATATAATAAAATGAGTATCACAAAGAGGTGTTTTTATGAATAAATGTGCTATAATATTAGCAGCAGGTCAAGGAACTAGAATAAAATCTAAGTTACCAAAAGTTCTACACAAAGCTTGTGGAAAAGAAATGGTTAATCATGTTATCGATGCTATGAGAAATGCAGAGATAGAAGATGTTAATGTAATAATAGGAAAAGGTGCTGAATTAGTTAAAGAAAGAACTACATCAAGAAATGTTAGTTATTCTTTACAAGCAGAGCAGCTAGGAACTGGCCATGCTGTTAAATGTGCAAAAGACTTTTTAGAAGGAAAAACAGGAGTAGTAGCTATATTCACAGGAGATGCTCCTTTAATAAAGCCTGAAACTGTTAAGAATTTAGTTGATACACATATCAATGAAAAGAATTCAGCTACACTGCTAACATCAGTGATAGAAAATCCAACTGGCTATGGAAGAATAGTTAGAAATGGTGAATCAGTTGAAAAAATTGTAGAACATAAAGATTGTAATGAACAAGAAATAAAAATACAAGAAATCAATGCAGGAATGTATTGTTTTGATATAGAAAGTTTATTAACTTCTTTAGAACAACTTTCAAATGACAATGCTCAAGGAGAATATTACTTAACAGATGTTATAGAAATATTAAAGAAAGAGAACAAGAAAGTTGGAGCAATGATCACAGATTTTGAAGAAACTTTAGGGGTTAATTCAAGAGCTGAGCTTGCTAAAGTTGAAAGCATAATGAGAAATAGAATAAATAGAACTCATTTAGATAATGGAGTTACTATAATAGATCCTCTAAACACATATATAGAATCAGAAGTAGTTATTGGTAAGGACACTATAATCTATCCAGGTAATGTTATAGAAGGAAAAACATTAATTGGAGAGGATTGTGTTTTATATCCTAATTCAAGAATTAACAATAGTACAATAGGAAATGGTGTTGAAATTCAAAGTTCAGTTATTTTAGATAGTAAAATAGGTGATGAAACAACTGTAGGACCATTTGCTTATGTTAGACCAGAAAGTAATATTGGAGAACACGTTAGAATTGGTGATTTTGTTGAAATTAAAAAATCAACAATTGGAAATAATACAAAGGTATCACACTTAACTTACATTGGAGACGCTGAAGTTGGAGAAAGATGTAACTTTGGATGCGGTACAGTTGTAGTTAACTATGATGGAAAGAAAAAACACAAAACAATCATAGGTGATGATTCATTTATAGGATGTAATACTAATTTAGTTTCACCTGTAGAAGTAAAAGATAATACTTATATAGCTGCAGGGTCAACAATAACTAAAGAGGTTCCAGAAGGAAGTTTAGCAATAGCAAGAGCTAAACAAAAGAACATAGAGGGCTGGGTTGAAAGAAAAAAGCTTAAATAAGCATTAAATATACAAATGCCAAAGGCTAGGTTTAATTTTAAGGAGGTCTTCACTAAATGGAAAATCATTCAAAAAACATAAAAATATTTACAGGTAATTCTCATCCAGAATTAGCTAGAGAGATTGCAGAGGCGCTAAACATTCCTCTAGGTAAAGCTGAAGTTGGTACTTTCAGTGATGGAGAAATATCAGTAAATATAAAAGAAACTGTTAGAGGTTGCGATGTATTTATAGTTCAATCAACTTGTAGTCCTGTAAATAATAACTTAATGGAGTTATTAATAATGATAGATGCATTTAAAAGAGCATCAGCAGGAAGAATAAATGCGGTTATACCTTATTATGGATATGCTAGACAAGACAGAAAAGCTAAGTCAAGAGATCCAATAACAGCTAAGTTAGTAGCTGACCTATTAACAGCAGCCGGTGCAGATAGAGTTCTTACTATGGATTTACATGCATCACAAATTCAAGGTTATTTTGATATACCGGTAGATCACTTACTAGGATCACCAATTTTAGCAAAATACTTTGTTGATAAAGGACTAGCTGATAGAGATGATGTAGTTGTTGTTTCACCAGATTTAGGTTCAGTAACTAGAGCTAGAAAGTTTGCAGATAAACTTAATGCTCCAATAGCTATAATTGATAAAAGAAGACCAAAAGCAAATGTATCTGAAATAATGAATATAATAGGAGATGTTAAGGACAAAGTTTGTATCTTAATAGACGATATGATAGACACTGCAGGAACAATAACTAATGCAGCTAATGCTCTTAAAGATTTAGGAGCAAAAAATGTATATGCTTGTTGTACTCATGGAGTATTATCAGGTCCTGCATTCGAAAGAATAAATAATAGTGCAATTGAAGAGTTAGTTATGTTAAATACTATAGCTCTTCCAGAAGGAGAAGGTTTAAATAAGTTTAAATCATTATCAGTTGCACCAATTATGGCAGATGCAATAAATAGAATTTATGATGATGAACCATTAAGTGGATTATTCCAAGACTAAAAAAAGAGCGCATATGTCGCTCTTTTTTTTATAAAATCACTAAAAATTGAAACTTTTTTTTAAACAAAAACGTTTAAATTTGATTAAAATGTAAAAATAAAATAATTTTGTTAATTATAAATTGATAAAAATCAATAAATGTTTTACACTTTATTTATATACATTAATAATATGTTAAATGAAAAATATTTCATGTTTTTAAAGTATAAAATTGCACAAAATAAGGACAAATGTAGAATAGTTACAGAAAGGATTTTAAGAGGTGAATTTTATGGAAGGTTTATTAGGAAAGATTTTAATTGTAGACGATGATGAGAATATATGTGAAGTCATAAAAATGTATCTAGAAACTACAGGATATAACGTTAAAGTAGCACATGATGGAAAAGCTGCTAAAGAAGAATTTGTTAACTTTAGCCCTAACCTAGTTGTGTTAGATATGATGCTACCTGGAATTGATGGAATGGAAGTATTAAAGTGGATAAGAAAAGATAGTAACGTTCCAGTAATAATGTTAACTGCTAAAGGAGAAACTTTTGATAAGGTATTAGCTTTAGAAATCGGTGCAGATGACTATGTAGTTAAACCTTTTGAACCAAAAGAATTATTAGCTAGAGTAAAAGCAGTTATGAGAAGATATTCAGGAGAAGAGCCAGATAATGTAGTATTAAACTTCCCAGGTTTAACTATAGATGCTAACTCATATAAAGTTATATACAATGGAGAAGAAGTTAAGACTCCTCCTAAAGAATTTGAACTTTTACACTATCTTGCAAGTAACAAGAATAAAGTTTTCACAAGAGATCAATTATTATGTGAAGTTTGGGGCTATGATTACCCAGGTGATTCAAGAACTGTTGATGTTCACATAAAGAGATTAAGAGAAAAATTAAACGGTGGAGAAGACTGGCAACTTGAAACTGTTTGGGGTGTTGGGTATAAATTTGAGGTGAAATAATGAGATGTCGTGGCTTAGTTCCAAAGTTAATCTTAACACTAAGCGTAACAATATGCATTACTTTCTTTATTGTAGGTATAATACTTTCTAGCTTGTTTAGAGAAGAATATTATCAAGAAAGATTAAAAACTTTATCTGGAGAAGCAGAAGTTATAGAACAAGTTGTAAATTCATTTATGAATAGTGAAACTACTTTAGGTGAATTAGATAAATCTATATCATTTATAGGAGATTCATTAAAAGCAGATATTTATTTAATTGATAGTTATGGTTACATATATTCAGTTTCTAATGAAAAATATGATTATTTAAAGCGCACAAAAATAGATGATGATGATATGAAAACATTAAAGGAGAATATTCCTATAGAGGAGAAGAAGAAAAATGAATTTATATATTCTAAACCTATCTTCTACAAAGGGGTATTTACAGGAGCTGTTTCCATAGTTACTCCTTTAAGTGCTTTATCAGATTCTCTTGTTAGAATTAATCAAATTGTATGGATGTGTGTAGCTATAGCTATAATTTTTTCTGGATTAGCAATATATTTTATTTCAAAAAAGATAATTATAAAACCTTTAAAGGTTATAAATAATGCTGCTAAAAAGATTGCTAATGGAGAAATTGGAAATAGAGTTAATGTTTCTTATGATGATGAGGTTGGTGAATTAGCTGAATCATTTAATATAATGGCAACTTCTATTGAGGAAGCAGAGCTAAATAGAAGAGAATTTATATCTAATGTTTCTCATGAGCTGAGATCACCAATGACATCAATTAAAGGCTTTATAACTGCCATATTAGATGGAGTTATTCCTAAAGATAAAGAAGAATATTATCTTGTTATAGTAAATGATGAGATAAGTAGATTAACTAGACTTATAAATGACTTACTAGATTTATCTGCTATGCAAGCTGGAAAACTAGAGTTTAATATAAGTGAGTTAGAATTAAATAGAATTATAGAGACAACTGTATTAAAGATGAATCAAAAGGCTGCAAGTAAAAATATAAAAATTGAAGTTCTCTTAGAGAGCGAAAAATTATATGTTTATGGAGATAATGATAGATTAATACAAGTTATTACTAACTTAGTTGATAATGCAATAAAATACTGTGATGAAAATGGTGAAGTTAAAATATCAACTAAAACAAAGGGAAGTAAGATTATTGTTAGCATATTTAACACTAGTAAAGGAATAGATGAATATGATTTAACTCATATTTGGGATAGATTTTATAAAGTTGACAAGGCAAGAAGTAATAAAACTAGTACAGGGTTAGGATTATCTATTGTGAGAAATATAATACTGCAACTAGAAGAAGAAATTTGGGCTGAAAATGTCAAAGATAAAAATGGTGAAATAAAAGGTGTTAGATTTAATTTTACTTTAACTAAAGTTAAATAAGTATTGCATAGGGGGTCTTTATGGGGAATTTTTTTAAGAACTCTAAAAAGGGGAAGGATCTCCATGGAGTAAATGAAAAAAACTATGACAATATAGTTATAAAAAAGGATAAAAAGAGATTTTGGATAAGAAACTTATTAAAGTTAAGTGGCTTTATTACTTTAGTTATTTTAGTAAGTTTTCTTGCATTTAGGCACTATACGAAAGATTTAAATATAAAAGAGCAAAAGGCAAGTCTTTTAAATGAAATAAAAGATGGTAGATATGATATAACTAATTTAGCAAATAAATCAGGATCTAGTTTAGTTACAATTGGTGATGATAAAAATAATTTATCTATAAAAAAAGATGATGGTAAAAATGTATCAGGATCTATCATAAGAACAGATGGATATATAATAACTAGCTATAGTGCAATAAAGGAATTTTCAAAAATCTATGTAAAAATATCAAGTAATGATATAAGTCCTTTTGAAGCTGTACTGGTTGGATTTGATGAGGATACTGATATTGCAGTATTAAAAATAGGGGCTAATGGATTAAAAAGTATTTCAACATCAGAATTAGAGGTTCTAGAAATAGGTGAAAAAGTTGCAACATTAGGGAACACAATATGTGAAGAACCTGTAGGATTCGTATCCAATGGAATAGTAAGTGCTCCTATAAAGAAAAAAACTATAGGAGAAGCAGGGCATTCTGATTCTAAGGTTTTTGATCTTATAGAAACTACGTCTTTAATAAATGCAGACAATAATAGTGGCATATTATGTGACTATAATGGAATAGTTATTGGTATAAATAGTTTGTATTTTACTAATAAAATTTCGAAGCCAGGAGTATATTATGCACTAGAAATAAATGATGCTTTAAGAATAGCAGATTCTATAATAAGAGACGGTGGAATTAGTGCTAGTGTAACATTAGGTGTTACAGGATCTACTGTTGCAGATGAAAAGAGTAATGTTTATGGAATTTATGTAGAAGATGTTGATAAAGGTAGCAATGCTTTTAATGCAGGAATAAAGCCAACAGATATAATAGTTGAAGCTGATAATCAGAAGGTTAAGAATATAGAAAGCTTAGCTGACTTATTGAAGAAACATTCTGTAGGTGACATAATTAAGCTTAAAGTTATAAGAGGAGATACCGTAAAAGATATTTCTGTAACTTTAAAGTGATTAAAAGAATATAACCCTTCACATAATTTAGTGAAGGGTTTTTTGTTGTTTTATATTAATAGTAAAAGTATAATTAAAGAATGATTTAATTAAAAAATAAGAATTTAATCAACATGGAGGTTAATATGATTTTAATAGTTGGATTAGGAAATCCGGGAAAACAATATGAGCAAACTAGACATAATATTGGATTTGATGTAATTGATTATATGGCAAATAAGTATAATATTGATGTAAATAGGGAAAAATTTAAAGGTATCTGTGGTGAAGGATTTATAGAGAATAAAAAGGTTATTTTATTAAAACCTTTAACATATATGAACTTAAGTGGAGAAAGTATAAGAGAACTTGCTAACTTTTATAAGTTAGAAGATGATGAAATAATAGTAGTTTATGATGATATAAGCTTAGATATAGGAAGACTAAGAATAAGAGAAAAAGGTAGTGCTGGGGGCCATAATGGAATAAAGAGCATAATACAAAATCTTGGTGGAGATAAATTCCCAAGGGTTAAAGTTGGTGTAGGACAACCTAAAGATAACTTAGTAAATCACGTTTTAGGGAAATTCTCAAAGGAAGATAGGGAACATATAGAAAAAGTTATTCCAGTAGTAAGTGATGCAATAGTTGAAATTGTAAAAAATGATGCTAAGGAATCAATGAATAAATTTAATGGAGTTAATATAGAATAATTTATTTATTTTAGAATGGTGGTGTTTAGATTGAGGTTACAGGGGTTAATGGCTCCCTTATTAAATAGTGATGCTTTTCAAAAGGTTAAATCCTTTATGGAAGGCGGTAATTATCCAGTAATGATAAATGGTTTATCTGATTCAGGGAAATCATATTTTATAAATGGTATATATGAGGAATCAGATAAGCCTATAGTTGTTGTTACACATAATGATATTGAAGCTAGAAATATATATGAGGATTTATCTTTTTACTTACCTAATGTGTATTATTTACCTTCAAGAGAGATTGTGTTTTACAATATAGATGCTATTTCTGGAGATTTAAGATGGGCAAGATTAAAGGTTATAAAGGAAATGCTAAGAAGCACTAAAAAAATTATAGTTACTTCTATAGATGCTTTTGCAGCAACTTATACACCTAAGGAGCTTTATAAAAGTCATATATTAAAAATTAAAGTTGGAGATGAAGTCGATTTTAAAGAGATTTCTCATAAACTTATTGAATCAGGTTATGAAAGATTAGAAACAGTTGAAGGAAAAGGTGAATTTTCATTAAGAGGAGGAATATTAGATGTATTTCCTCCTAATTCTGCTAATCCTTTTAGAATAGAGTTATTTGGAGATGAAGTTGATTCTATTAGAACCTTTAATGTAGAATCACAAAGAAGTATAGAAAAAGTAAAGAGAGCAGAAATATTCCCTGCTAAGGAAGTTATATTAAGTAAAGAAACTATAGAGCATGCTGTAGAGAAGATGAGAAAAGAACTTTCTGAGTTTGAAAACAAAGTTTCTGATAAGGAAATAAAAGAGAGACTTAGAAAATTAATAGAAAGAAACATAGAATCATTACAAGAAAATTGGAGTTTTGAGACTATAGATAGCTATCTACCATTTTTCTTTGATAAACCAGCAACACTATTTGATTATTTAAATAATTATACCTTTATAATTGATGATGCTAAAAGATGTAAGGGAAAGCTAGAAAGTACTGTATTTGAGTTTACTGAAAATTATGAAGCTTTCTTAGAAAGAGGAAGTATATTACCTTCTCAAATTAATTTAAGCTTAAGTGCTGAAGTGGTAGAAGAAGCATTTAAGGGGCATAAAGTGATAAATTTAGTTCCTTTTGGAGATGGTGGATTTATAGAAAATTTCAATAAAGTTGAAGTGAAACAAAGTACTAAGAGTGGATACCAAGGTCAACTTGATATGCTTATAGATGATATAAAAGAAAATAAGAAAAACGGATTTAGAACTTTAATACTTTCAGGAACAAGACCAAGGGGAGAAAGATTAGTAAACACTTTAAGAGAGTTAGAGATAGAAAGTGTATATAAAGACGATGTTGATGAAATAAATAATGGAGAAGTTGTAATAACTTTTGGAGAGCAGAGTAAAGGGTTTGAGTACCCTGATATAAAACTTTGTTTAATATCAGATAAGAGTGTTTTTGGTGAGGGTAAAAGAGCTAAAAAAACTAAGAGGAAAAAATCAAAAGGTGTATCTAAAATTAAGAGTTTTGCTGAGTTAAAGCCTGGAGACTACGTAGTTCATGTAAATAGTGGTATAGGTGTTTATAAAGGTATAAAACAAATAGAAGTTCAAGGACATAAAAGAGATTATTTGGATATTGAATATTCAAAAGGTGATAAGTTATATGTGCCAGTTGAACAATTAGATTTAGTTCAAAAATACATTGGATCAGATAGTGCTTCTCCTAAGATAAGTAAATTAGGAGGAAATGAGTGGCAAAAAGCTAAGGCTAAGGTAAGAAAATCAATAAATGACATAGCTGGTGACTTAGTAAAATTATATGCTGAGAGATCAACTGTAAAGGGCTATAAATTTTCAAAGGATACTCAATGGCAAAAGCAATTTGAAGATGAATTTCCATATGAAGAAACACCAGACCAATTATCAGCTATTGAAGATATAAAGAGCGATATGGAAGCAAACAAAGTTATGGATAGATTACTTTGTGGTGATGTTGGATATGGAAAAACAGAGGTTGCCATTAGGGCCGCATTTAAGGCTGTAATGGAAGGAAAGCAAGTAGCATTTTTAGTGCCTACAACAATACTAGCAGAGCAACATTATAAGAATATGAAAAAAAGATTTTCTGGATTCCCTATAGCTATTGATATGATAAGTAGATTTAGGACTAAGAAGCAACAAACAGAAACTTTAAAAGCTTTAAAAGAAGGAAATGTTGATATATTAATAGGTACTCATAGACTTGTTTCTAAAGATATTCAGTTCAAGGATTTAGGTCTTCTTATTGTGGATGAAGAGCAAAGATTTGGGGTAGCTCAAAAAGAAAAGATTAAGAGTTTTAAGAAGAATGTGGATGTTCTTACTTTAAGTGCAACGCCAATACCTAGAACTCTTCATATGTCACTTACAGGAGTAAGAGATATTTCTGTAATAGAGACTCCACCAGAGAATAGATATCCTATTCAAACCTATGTTGTAGAACAAAATGATCAACTTATTAGAGATGCAATTTTAAGAGAAATTAATAGAGATGGTCAAGTTTATTTTGTTCATAATAGGGTTGAAAGTATTCAAGAAGTAGCTAACTATATACAGGAGCTTGTTCCAGAGTGTAAGGCAACTGTTATTCATGGACAAATGACAGAGAGACAGTTAGAAACTGAAATGATAGACTTTATGGAAAGAAAGTATGATGTTTTAGTATGTACTTCTATAATAGAAACAGGAATTGATATTTCAAATGTAAACACAATGATAGTAAATGATGCAGATAAAATGGGACTATCTCAGCTTTACCAATTAAGAGGAAGAGTGGGTAGAAGTAACAAGGTTGCTTATGCATATTTCCTATATCAAAGAGATAAGGTATTAACTGAGGTAGCAGAGAAGAGACTTAAAGCTTTAAAAGATTTTACAGAGCTTGGATCAGGATTTAAAATAGCCATGAGAGACCTTGAAATAAGAGGAGCTGGAAATATGATGGGTTCAGCTCAACATGGGCATATGGCTGCCATAGGATATGATTTATACTGTAGAATGTTGGAAGACACTATAAAAATTGTTAAGGGTGAAATAGAAAGAGAGCCAGTAGAGACAACTGTAGATTTAAAAGTGGATGCATTTATTCCTTCAAGTTATATAAAAGATGAAATTCAAAAGATTGAAGTATATAAGAAAATTGCGGCTATAGAAAATGAAGAGGATTATGAATATGTTAGAGAGGAATTAGAAGATAGATTTTCTAATATACCAAATACAGTTTATAATCTTATGGATATAGCTTATATAAAAAGTAAAGCTAAACTTTTAAATATTGAAGAAATAAAAGAAAAGAATGAAGATATAATATTTATCTTTGAAAGTAGAGAAAGAACAGATAAGAGAAT
Source organism: Clostridium sp. CTA-17 (assembly GCF_054767895.1). Classification (NCBI taxonomy): domain Bacteria; kingdom Bacillati; phylum Bacillota; class Clostridia; order Eubacteriales; family Clostridiaceae; genus Clostridium; species Clostridium sp. CTA-17. Next base: position 30,716 of record NZ_BAAABF010000007.1, on the reverse strand, counting down.
ATTTAAAGTACTTTTAGAAGAATATAAAGATGATATATTAATTGAATTTGGAGATAAACCAACAATTTTATATAGAGTTAAGGATAAGAAAAAAGAAGATGTTTTATCTACTTTTAAAGAGATGTTGGATAAGTTAATAGCTTTAAATAATTAATAATTTATAAATTGAAATATTACTGTAACATTGATATACTAAAATAGAATTTGACTAGAATATTATGTAAATTTTAATAGGAGAAAGGCGAGGTATTAAAATGGTAAGTGTAAAAAAAATAGTCGCATCTGCACTAGTGGGAGTTTTAATGTTTAGTGCTGTTGGGTGTAATATGGTAGAAAAAACTCAAGCCGCTATTGATAAGACGACTGTAGCTACAGTTAACGGAGAGAAAATAACTTTAGGAGAGGTTGATTCGCATTTAAAAGGAGTCTTTACTCAAATGAAAAGCCAATATGGCGATAAGTATATGGATGATCCTCAAGTTGCACAACAAATATTACAACAAAGACAAAGTGTAGTACAGGGATTAGTAACTGACAAAGTTTTAGCTATTGAAGCGGATAAATTAGGAATAAAACCATCAGAGGAAGATATTAAGAAAAAAGTAGATGAAAAATTTGATAATATCAAAAAAGGCATGGGAGATAATTTTGACAAAGCTTTAGAAGCAGAAGGATATACAGAAGATACATTCAAGGATGTAATAAAAAATCAAGTTATAAATGAAGCTGTTCAAGATTATATTATTAAAGATGTAAAGGTAACTGATGAGGACGCACAAAAATACTATGATGAGAATAAACAACAGTTTGTAGCTAAGGAGTCTGGAGTTCTTACAAAACACTTATTATTTGAAAATGAAGAAGAGGCTCAAAAAGCTTATGATGAAATTCAATCAGGAAAAACAACATTTAATGATTTATTTGCAAAATATGAAAATAATAAATTAGAGAATAAGAAACCTATAGCAGAAAACCTAGGAGTAGTACCTGCAGAAAACTCAGGATTAGTTCAAGAATTTGTAGATGGATTAAAACCATTAAAAGAAGGAGAAATATCTAAGCCTATAAAAACTCAATTTGGATATCATATAATTCAAGCTGGAGCTACTTATGAAAAAGGAGCACAGTTACCATTTGATGAGGTTAAATCACAAATAATACAAATTTTAAAACAGCAAAAGGATTCAGAAAAGTTTAAAGCAGATATGGATCAATGGAAAAAAGATTTAAATGTTAAAGTTTATGATGATAAATTAAAAGAAGGATTAAAAATAAGCAAATAGTTTTTGTTAAGACTTATGGAAGTTATTCCATAAGTCTTTTTTTTAGAATTTTTGATAAATGTTTTCTTAAATTGGCTATTAAATTTAAAGATGACATAAATATAATCAATGTGCATAAAATTTCAAATAAATTAAATACTATTAGTGTAGACAAAGATTAGTGATTAGTATTTATACAGGGAGGTACATATAAATGAAAGCTACTGGAATAGTAAGACGTATTGATGATTTAGGTAGAGTTGTAATACCTAAAGAAATAAGAAGAACTTTAAGAATAAGAGAAGGAGATCCTTTAGAAATTTTTACTGATAGAGATGGGGGAGTAATATTAAAAAAATACTCACCAATAGGGGAGCTAACAGATTTTTCAAAAGAATATGCTGAAGCTTTACAACAATCTACAGGTCATATAATTCTTATATCAGATAATGATGCATTTATATCTGTAAGTGGAACTTCTAAAAAAGAGTTTTTAGAAAGAAAAATAAGTGATGAGTTAGAAGATATAATGGATAAGAGAAAATCAGTAGTATTAAGTGCTACTAATAAAAACTTAATACCAATCCATGGTGACGATGATGAAAGTAAATATAGTGGGCAGGTTATAGCACCTATATTAGCTGAGGGTGATGCTATAGGATCAGTGGTTATACTTTCTAAAGAAGGTAAAGCTTTAGGAGAGGTTGAACAAAAACTAGCAGAAACAGCAGCTGCATTCTTAGGCAAACAAATGGAACAATAATAAAGCTATCATAATTAAATATTTGTATTTTAAATAGTAATAATACCTCTGAATTTAAAATAATATAAAATGAGACTTAATTTAGAGAAAGTAAATCCTTACTTAAATTAAGTAATATTAAATCCACGCACTTTTTATAGTATTTTAATATAATTTGGTTAATTTAAATTTGGAGGTATTTTATGAAGAAACAATCCCTTATAAAAGGTAGTCTTGTACTTGCTTGTGCTGGTATTTTAGCCAAGTTTCTTGGTTTATTTTTTAGATGGCCATTAATAATGTTAATAGGAGATGAAGGCTTAGGATATTATCAAATGACCTATCCTTTGTATATGCTTTTTGTTGCAATTGCAGCAGGAATACCTATAGCAGTATCTAAATTAGTATCTGAGAAAAATGCTCTAGGAAAGTATGAGGAAAGTTTTCAGGTAATAAAAGAAGCTTTAAAGGTAATGGTTTTACTAGGAATAGGGACAAGCATATTTTTAGCTGTAGGTGGTAAATTTCTTTTACCATTTTTAAAATGGGATGATAAGGCCTATTACTCTATATTAGGAATTTGTTTAGCTCCTACTTTAATAGGAATAATAACCCCTATTAGAGGTTTTTTTCAAGGATTTCAGAATATGACTCCAACGGCTATATCTCAAATACTAGAGCAAATAGGTAGAGTTATAGTTGGTGTTGGATTAGCTTATATATTAATAGATAAAGGAATTGAATATTCTGCAGGGGGAGCATCCTTTGGAGCCGTAGCTGGAGCATTTGTAGCAGCCTTATATTTAATTCCTAAATATAAAAAAATAAAAAAGAGTTTTAAACTAGGGAAAATAAAAGGGAGTCATAAAATATTTATGGAAATAATAAATATAGCTCTTCCTATATCTATAGGTGCTGCTGTAGGAAGTGTTATGGGGGTTATAGATTCTGTCTTAGTTCCTCAAAAACTTTTGCAAGCTGGATTTACAGTCCAAGAGGCCACTGTTTTATATGCTCAGCTTACAGGCAAAGCTACTGTGTTTACTAATATTCCTATGACATTAGCAACTGCATTAGCTGCTTCAATAATACCTATAATTTCTGAATTATATATTCTTAAAAATAAAGTACAAGTTAAAGAAAAAATAGATACTACAATGAAATTATGTATGATAGTTTCTATTCCGTGTTTTTTAGGTTTATTTTTTATGGCAGAACCTATAATGAATCTTTTGTTTCCAGGAAAAGCTGATGGATTTATGATATTAAAATATTTATCGATTAGTGTTCCATTTTTAGTTGGAACGCAGATAACAACATCTATATTACAAGGAATGGGATATTATTATAGACCTGTTTTTCATCTTTTTATAGGGTGTATATTAAAAGTATTATTAACTATGAATTTAATACCTATAAGATCTTTAAATATTTATGGTGCTGTAATAGCAACAATAATATCTTATTCTGTGGTATTAATATTAAATTTAATATATATGGCTAAGAGATTTAAATACGCTCCTAATATAAAAGATGTAATAATAAAGCCTATCTTCGCATCAATTTTAATGATTGGTACAGTTTTATATTTATATACACAAGCTTTAAAATATAGTGGAAGTAACAGTATATCTTGCTTAATAGCTGTATTTGTGGGTATTATTATATATATGATATCATTGTTTGTACTTAAAATTTTTAGCGTAGAAGAAATAAAGGGACGACTAAGAAATTAATTTTTATAAGTTGCGAAGGAGAATATGGAATGCTTAAGATAATGGGTCTAGGGCCAGGTGCCTATGAAGCATTAACAATAGGTGCTTTAAAAGAATTAAAAAACAATAAAAATATATATTTTAGAACAGAAAAACATCCTACAGTGGATTTCTTAAAAGATGAAGGAATTAAGTTTGAATCATATGATCATGCATATGAAAAATATGATAGCTTTGATGATGTATATAAATATATTGCAGAGGATTTAATAACTAAAATTAAGGATGATGAGGATTTAATATATGCAGTGCCAGGTCATCCTTTAGTGGCAGAAAAATCAGTAATTAATTTAATTGAATTATGTAAAGAAAATAATATTCAGTATGAAGTTTTGCCAGCAGTTAGCTTTGTAGATGCTATGATGGAAGCTCTGCAAGTAGATCCAATAGAAGGTGTAAAAATAATTGATGCCTTTGACATGAAAAATCAAATATTAGATAAGCGTGTTGGAACTATAATAACTCAAGTTTATAATAATTTTATAGCTTCAGAAGTTAAGTTAAGACTTTTAGAAGGATATGAAGATGATACTGAGATAATATTTGTAAGAGCGGCTGGAGTTGAAGGTTTAGAGAGTATAAGAAAAATACCTCTATATGAATTAGATTGGCAAGAAGATATAGATTATTTAACTTCAATATATATACCTAAAGATTTAGGAAATAAAAAAGATTTTCAAGATTTATTAGATATTATAGAAACTTTAAGAAACCCAGGTGGATGTCCTTGGGATAGAGAGCAAACTCATGAGAGTTTAAAGAGCGCTCTTTTAGAAGAATGCTATGAAGTGATAGATGCTATTGAAAATGAAGATGAGGATGCTTTAATAGAAGAGCTTGGCGATGTTTTACTTCAAGTTGTATTCCATGCTTCTATAGGCAAGGAAGATGGATATTTTGATATTATGGATGTAATAGGTGGAATATCAAATAAAATGATAAATAGACATCCTCATGTATTTGGAAATGAAGAAGCAAATACTTCAGAGCAAGTTTTAGTAAATTGGGATGAAATTAAGAAAGAAGAAAAAGGTATTAAAACTTTAACAGAAGAAATGCAAAACATAGCTAAATCTCTTCCAGCTACAACAAGAGCTTATAAGGTTCAAAAGAAAGCAAAAAAGGTAGGCTTTGACTGGGATGATGTAAACTGTGCTATGGATAAGGTAAAAGAGGAATTAAATGAAATAAAAGAGGTTTATAATTGTGAAGATAAGTCAATAATAGAAGGTGAAGTAGGTGACTTACTTTTTGCTTGTATAAATGTGGCAAGATTCCTAGAGATTGATGGAGAATTAGCTTTAGATAAGACAATTAAAAAGTTTATAAATAGATTCTCTTATATTGAAAATGAAGCAATAAAAAACAATAAGAATTTAAAAAATATGACTTTAGAAGAGATGGATAAACTATGGGAAGAGGCTAAAACAAGTGAAAAATAAGTGTTTTTACTAATTTATGGCTTATTAAAATGAAAAAAAGCATAAATTTTAAAAAAAATGCAAAAATATCAGTATTTTTAGGGCAAAAATTGAAAGTATTGACTATACAAAGAAAGAAATATATATTATGATAATATAAGTTGATACTAGTTCATTTTGATAACTGGTAAACAATTATTGCAGTAAACTAACTGGAATTTTAAGGAGGATGTAAAAGTGAATAAAGCAGAATTAATAACAAGCATGGCTGAAAAAAGCAACTTAACTAAAAAAGATGCTGAATTAGCTTTAAAAGCATTCATAGAAAGCGTTAGCGAAACTTTAGAAAATGGTGACAAAGTTCAATTAGTTGGATTCGGAACTTTCGAAACTAGAGTAAGAGCTGAAAGAGAAGGAAGAAACCCAAGAACTAAAGAAGTTATAAAAATACCTGCTTCAATAGCTCCTGTATTCAAGCCAGGTAAAGAGTTAAAAGAAAGAGTTAACGCTTAATTTTAGATATTTTAAGTTTGGTTAATTTAACTTTAAAAAAGCCCGAGTTATTACTCGGGCTTTTTTATCTACTAATGAAGTTTCTTTAAAGTAAAGGAGGATATCCTATGAGATTAGATAAATATTTAAAAGTTTCTAGAATAATTAAAAGAAGAACAGTTGCTAAGGAAGCTTGTGAAAGTGGAAGGGTAATAATAAATGGAAAAGTTGCAAAACCTTCAAATGATATAAAAGAAGGGGATATAATAGAAATATTATTTGGAAACAGAACTTTAAAAGCAAGAGTTATAAACATTGCTGAGCATGTTAGAAAAGAAAATGCTAAAGAGATGTATGAGATATTAGAAGGCGAAGAAGATAAAGAATAATATGGTTCACTTAAAGCTTTATTATTAAAAATGACTAATATAATTTAAAAGATTATATTAGTCATTTTTTTGTGTAAAGATGAATAATCATAAGTTAGGGAAAATATTTTTTTACATAGGAGGCTTTCTTATGACTGATAAAAAAAGTGAAAATAAAACAATACAAGGTGCAAGCAGTTTATCTTTAGAAAATAGAAAAAATTTATCTATTACAGGTGTAAATGAAGTTATAAACTTTGACGAAGAAAAAATAAGTTTGAAAACAGATTTAGGTCCATTATTAATAAAGGGATCTGAATTAAAGATGAATAAATTAGATGTTCAAAATGGGGAGGTTATAATAGGAGGATTTATTAGTAATATTGATTACTTAAATAAAAAAAATAAGCGTAAAAGAAATATAAATTTACTTTCTAAAATATTTAAATAGGTGGGAGATATGCTTTTAGATATAAATATTCAATTTAAAATTGTTATTTTTGCAATATTATCTGGAATAATAGTTGGATTTTTGTTTGATATTTATAGAGAATTTAGAGGAGTTTGCAAAAATAAAATATTAATAACAATTGAAGATATATTATTTTGGATATGGTGTAGTTTAATTGTATTTGTATTTTTACTAAAATATAATTATGCACTTCTAGGTGTGTATGTATATGTGTTTATGGGGATAACTTTAGTTATTTATTTAAAAACATTATCTAAATATTTTAGAAGAATACAACATAAAATTCTAGCTATACTATTAAAGAATATAAGAATAATATTTAAAAATATAAGATATGCATTTAAAAATACATTTACGAATTAAAAAGTTAATTCATAAGGTAAAAATTGCTTGAATTAAGCTATAATAGTGTTTACAATAGACTTATATCATACCGTTGCAAGTATGGGGGTATAAGAGTGAAAAAAAGAATGAATTTAAAAAATATGGTAATAATTATATTAATTGCTATATTGGTTATTTCTTATGTTAGACAAGAACTTACAATGAATAAAATACACAAAGACATAGAAGCCAAGCAAACTCAGCTTAATGAGCTTCAAGATAAAAATAAGAAGTTACAAGATGAGGTAAACCAATCTTCAACAGACGAATACATAGAGAGAATGGCTAGAGAAAGATTAGGTATGATTAAAGATGGCGAGAAGGTTATTACTAACTCCGATTCACCTCAAGATAAGCAAAATAATTCTGAAGAAAAAAACAATCAGAATAAATAAGGTTATTATTAAAAATAACATATATTTTATTTATAAATTTAAGGAGGAAACTTTTAAACATGACCTTAATGGCAGGAAACATATTAGAGGGTAGAATAATTAACATCACAAACTTTGGTGCGTTTGTTGAAGTGGAAGGAAAGACAGGTTTAGTTCATATATCTGAAGTAGCAGATACTTATGTTAAAGATATAAGAGAGCATCTTAAAGAAGATGACAAAGTTAAAGTGAAAGTAATATCAGTTGATGATAAAGGCAAAATAAGCTTATCAATAAAGCAAGCTATGCCACCAAAGAAGAAATCTGTTAAACCTGCAGATTTTGATTGGAATAATGAAAAGAAAGCTAAGCCAAAACAAAACTTTGAAGATATAATGTCAAAGTTTTTAAAGGATAGTGAAGAAAGACTTCAAGATGTAAAAAAACATCAAGATGTAAAACAAAGAAAAAGAAAATCAATATAATATTTCTTAAAATCCCTTAGAGTATATCTAGGGGATTTTAAATTTAGATTTTATATTTTGTATTTGTAGAATTTTAACATTGATTTAAAATAGAATTTCAATAATAAAAAATAAAATATAGATTATGATAAAAACATTTCTTCATTTTAATTATTTTTAAGCTTAATTTTGGGTGTTATATAGTTTTTTCTAAAAAACTATATATGATTAAGGATATTTTTTTATGATTTTTTTTAACTGAATGCTAGATTTCATGAGGGTTTGTTAATATTTATAATAAATTTTATAAAAAACTTTAAAAAATATGTTGACAGTATGCTTATGCTTATGTATAATAAATCTTGTCGTTGGGAAACACGATGACATGCCGAAGTGGCGGAACTGGCAGACGCACAGGACTTAAAATCCTGCGRTGCTAACACAYCGTACCGGTTCGATTCCGGTCTTCGGCACCACAAYATCGCGGGGTGGAGCAGCTGGTAGCTCGTCGGGCTCATAACCCGAAGGTCGTAGGTTCAAGTCCTGCCCCCGCAACCACATGGCGGGATAGCTCAGCTGGCTAGAGCATTCGGTTCATACCCGAAGGGTCGCAAGTTCGAATCTTGTTCCCGCTACCATTTAAACTTAATATATGCCGAAGTGGCGGAACTGGCAGACGCACAGGACTTAAAATCCTGCGATGCTAACACATCGTACCGGTTCGATTCCGGTCTTCGGCACCAAAACTCATCTTAAAATAAGATGAGTTTTTTATTTTTCTTTAATATATAATTATCTTTTTTATAGATAAAAATATACTTTATTCAACAAAAAGTTTCTTTAGTAAATTATAAAAAAGATAATATATTTCTTAAAATTCATATCAATTTGATGATTTCCAATTTAATGGTAATTAAATTATAAATCTTATATAAAAAAATATAAATTTCACAAAATTTTTGTTTTATTATGTCTTAAAAAAATAAAATATTAATCTATATATTTACAAAATTTTCCTATTAATCTTGCTATAATGTTGATAAAGATAGAAGGTTAGGAGGATAAATATGCAATATGGAGTTAAAATTGATAATTACAAAAGAGTAAAGGATTCAGAAAATGTAAAAAATAATATGAAAATAGAAGCTTCTAATATTGGGCTTATTATGGCTATGGTTGCAGGTGTTTTAATAAGTAGAGTGTATTTAGATATGACTTTTGGAGTAGTTCAAGTATTAGCTCCATTTGGATTAGCATATTTAATTGCAATAACAAATTATGAAAGAAAATATATATTATCATCAAGTTTAGGAGTTATAGTAGGGTATATTACCTTGTTTAATAAGGTTAGCAACTTTTCAGCTTACATAATAATATCAACTATAGTTACCATAATTTCTATGAGTAAACTAAATAAAAAGGCTAGAAATATAGCAAGTTTTATTATTGTATTTTCAGGATTATTTGTTTATGGAGTTTTAGTAGGAAGTTCAGATATAATTTTACACTTAATAGGTGCAATTTCAGTAACAGCCTTAGTTTTTCCTATATATTATGTTGTGAGTTATACATTAAAATGCATAGAAGAAATAAATACTCAACACTTTTTTTCAATAGATGAAATTGTAAGTATAGAATTATTTATATGTTTATTAATAGTTGGAATTGGAACCCTATCAATAAATGATATTAGCTTTAGAAATATAGCAGCTATACTTTTTATTGTAGCTTTAGCCTTTATTTCAGATACTAATATGGGTGCTGGAGCAGGTATAACTATGGGGATAATATTAGGGTTTGCTACAGGAAATCTTATGGAGAGCATAGCTATTTATGGAGCTTGTGGGTTAGTTGCTGGAATATTTAGAGAGTCAGGAAAGCTTTTTACAGCCTTATCATTTAACATAATTTTTGTAATAGTAACTTTATATTCTGGAGTGTTTAATAATATTTCATTTATAGAAGCCTTAGTTGGAACAGGTATATTTCTTTTAATTCCTAAAAAAATATATAATAAAATTTCTTTAGAAATAAATAAGGATAAAAAGGTTGGGCATTTTAGTGAAGTTAGATTCGCTGAATTTAAGGATGAATTAACTGAAAGATTGAAAGATTTTACTGAAGTTTTATCTATAATGGGTAAGTCATTAAATAATCTAGTTTGTAATGATAAATTGGCTATAAAAAATAAGGGTAATGCATTGGTTGAAAATTTATCAGATAGAACTTGTAGTGATTGTGATATGAGATATATGTGTTGGAAGAGAGAACTTCATCAGACTTACAATGCTTTTTCAGATTTAATAAGAAATTATGAAAATAATTCAGGTACTTTTCCTCATGAGCTTGAGAAAAAATGCATAAAGAAATATGCCTTAGTGAAAAATCTAGAGGACATAATGAATATCTATATGGTAAACGAAACATTAAAGAGTAGATTAGGAGAGGGAAGAAAAATCTTATCTAATCATATAAATAATATGTCAGTTACAATTAGTGAAATAGTTGATGAATTTGGAAATGAACTTCATCTATGTACTGATGTAGAAAAAAGTATTAAAAAGGCTCTTTTAAAATATGGTGTTAATTTTGGAAGTTTAATATGTTATAACGATAAAAATGGAAGGATTAAAATTAAGATGCAAATGGAGAATTGTATGGGATCTCAAGCTTGTATAAAAACAGTTCTTCCTATAATAAGCGAAACCATAGGAAAAAATATGAGTATTGGAAGTGAAGGATGTAATATAAATAGCAAAAATAATATGTGCGAGGTTGTTATTGAAGAAGCTCCTAAATATCATATTAATTCTCATGTAGCAGTTGCAACTAAAGAGGGAGAAAAGTTCACTGGAGATTCATATTCATATGGTAGAACAAAAGATGGTAATTATATAACTGTAATATCAGATGGTATGGGGTCAGGACCAGAAGCAGGACTTGAAAGTAAAGTTTCTGTAGAAATAATAGAGAAATTTATGGAAGTTGGTTTTGATGAAAAAATAGCTATTGATGCAGTTAATGCAATTATGAGTATAAAGTTTAGTGAAGATGAAAAGTTTTCTACATTAGATATGAATAAGATAGATTTATATACTGGAAATGCTAAGTTTATGAAAGTTGGAGCTATAGAAAGCTTTATAAAGAGAGGAAATAAAGTAGAAGTTATAAATTCAAATACTCTTCCATTTGGTGTTTTAGAAGAACCAGATGTAGATACTGTTGAAAAGCAAGTAGGAAATGGAGATGTAATAGTTAGTATAAGTGATGGTATTTTAGATGTTAAAAACGATGGAAGTTTTGATACTACATGGTTAATTGAATTTTTAAAGAATACTAAGTATAGACAACCTAAAGATTTATCAATAGCTATTTTAGAAAAAGCCAAGGAGTTAAGTGGAGGAAAGGCTAAGGATGATATGACAGTAGTTGTATCTAAGGTTTTTGGAATAAATTAAGAAAAGGAGAGTGTATAAGAACTAAATAAAATCTATAATTTATTTCATGTATAGATTTTACTTAAAAGAAGAGTTCTTATGCACTTTCTTTTATTTTTAAGTAAATAATTAAATTTATTATTTAAAATTAATTATACGAACTTTTTTAAGAACATAATGGATTTTTTATGTGTTATAATATTAGGGCAAAATATAATATTTATGGAGTGAGTTACAATGAAGAAAAAGGTTATAGATTTTATAAAGGAAAACTCCATGATTGAAAGTGGAGATAAGGTTTTAGTAGCTTTATCAGGTGGTCCAGACTCAGTATGTTTACTACATATTTTAAGTGAACTTAGGGAATTATTACACATAGAAGTATATGCAGCCCATGTGAATCATTGTTTAAGAGGAGAAAGTGCTTTAAAAGATGAAGCTTATGTAGAAGAACTTTGTAAGAATTTAAATATAAAATGTTTTGTAAAAAGAGTAGATATAAATAAGATAAGTGAAGAACAAAACATTTCTACAGAAATGGCTGGAAGAGAAGAGAGATATAAATTCTTTGAAGAACTAAAAAATGAATATTCATTAGATAAAATAGCTATAGCACACAATGCTAATGATCAAGCAGAAACTCTTATTATGAGAGCTTTAAGAGGAACTGGTATAGAAGGATTAGTTGGAATTAAACCAGTTAGAGATGGTATTTTCATAAGACCTATATTGATTTTAAGAAGAAAAGAAATAGAAGAATACTGTGAAATAAATAATTTAAATCCTAGAATAGATGAAACTAATTTAGAAGAAATATATTCTAGAAATAAAATAAGGCTTAAGGCAATACCATTTATAGAAGAGAATTTTAATCCTGATATAGTTGCTACTTTAAATAGATTAGCTTATAGCTGTAGTAAGGATGTAGAGTTTATACAAGAAGAAGTGGAAAAGAGATTTCCTAAACTTTGTATAAAGGAAAATCACAGCATTCTTATTAAAGAAGAAGCCTTTAATGAAAAGGAAGCTCTATTAACAAGAATAATAAAAAAGGCATTATTTGAAGTAAGTTCTAAACATAATAACTTTGAATTAAAACATATACAGGACATAATTGCCTTAAAAGATAAAGGGACAGGAAAGCAAATTAACATAACTAATGGGGTAATTGCTTTAAATGAATATGGAGATATAAGAATAAAATTAGTAGATAGCAAAAAGGCTAAAGAGAATAAAGTTTTAAATTTAGAAAATATTAAAGATGAACTAGATAAAAATCAAAAAGTTGTAATAGAAGATGATATTTTAGGAAATTATGAATTAATAGTAGAAGATTTAAAAAAAGGTGAAAAATTTTCAAAAGATAGATTTATAAAGTCTTTTGATTATGATAAAATTTCCAATATAGATATTAGATTTAGACAAAATGGAGATAAAATAATTCCTTTAGGAATGAAGAGTAGCAAAAAGCTAAAAGATATATTTATAAATAATAAAATACCTAAAGAAGAAAGAGATTTTATACCCTTAGTGCTATTTAATAATGAAATAGCATGGATTGTAGGATCTAATGTTAGTGAAACATTTAAAGTTACAAATAAAACTAAAAAGGTAATTAAAATTACTTTTAAAGGAAAGGAAAATTAATTATGATAAGAGACATAAAAGATGATGTTAAAAAAGTTTTATATTCAGAAGAACAATTAGCTAAACGTGTAAAAGAGATGGCTGAAGAAATTAGTAAAGATTATGCTGGAAAAGATTTATTAGTTGTTGGTATCTTAAAAGGCTCAGTATTATTTACTTCAGACCTTATTAAAAATATAAGCATACCATGTGAAATAGATTTTATGGCTGTTTCAAGTTATGGCAACTCAGCTCAAACTTCAGGAGTTGTTAGAATATTAAAAGACTTAGATAGTGATATAGAAAATAAGCATGTTCTTATAGTTGAAGATATAGTTGATACAGGAACCACTTTAAGCTATCTTTTAGAATATTTAAAGGCTAGAAAAGCAGCAAGTATAGAAATAGTTGCTCTATTAGATAAAGAAGCTAGAAGAACTTCAAATGTTTCAGCAAAATACAAAGGATTTGATGTACCAGATGAATTCATAGTTGGATATGGAATAGACTATGCTGAAAAATATAGAAATTTACCATTCATAGGTGCTTTAAAAGAAGAAATTTACAAGAAGTAATTCAAAATATTGTAAAGTAATATTTCTTATGTTAAAATTCATTAAAAATGATAGTCAGAGAGGGGGGCATAGAGATGAAAAAATTACAAAGTATGATTACTTATATAGCTATTTTTGCTGTAGTGCTTATGTTTGCATTTGCTTTTTATAGAAATGGAACTCAAGGAAAAGTAATATCATATAGTGAATTTAAAGAAGCGTATGTAGAAAATAAAATTGAAACAATGACCATAAAAGAAGATAAAATGTCAGTTGATGGGGTTTTTAAAGATGGTAAGAGGTTTACTTCATATGTTTCAAATAAGATGTTAGACAATCTTTTACAAGAGACTCAAGGGGTAGAAACTGTAATAAAGTATACTCCACCTAATAATATGGGAATTTGGATTAGTTTCCTTCCAACAATACTTATAATAGGTTTAATAATCTTTGGTTTATTTATGTTCACACAGCAAGCTCAAAACAGTGGTGGAAATAGAGGGGTAATGAATTTCGGTAAAAGTAAAGCTAAGATGGCTAATTTAGACGGAAAGAAAGTTACATTCAAAGATGTTGCTGGTGCTGATGAAGAAAAAGGTGAATTAGAAGAGATTGTTGATTTCTTAAAACAACCTAAGAGATATATAGAAATGGGAGCAAGAATACCTAAAGGAGTTCTTTTAGTAGGGCCTCCAGGAACAGGTAAGACACTTCTTGCAAAAGCTATAGCAGGAGAAGCTGGTGTTCCTTTCTTTAGTATATCAGGTTCAGATTTCGTTGAAATGTTTGTTGGAGTTGGTGCTTCAAGAGTAAGAGATTTATTTGAGCAAGCTAAGAAAAATGCTCCATGTATTATATTCATAGACGAAATCGATGCTGTTGGTAGACAAAGAGGTGCTGGACTTGGTGGCGGTCATGATGAGAGAGAACAAACATTAAACCAATTACTAGTTGAAATGGATGGTTTTGGAGTTAATGAAGGGATAATTATGATAGCTGCTACAAATAGACCAGATATCTTAGATCCAGCATTATTAAGACCAGGAAGATTTGACAGAAGAATTTTAGTAGGTGCACCTGATGTTAAGGGTAGAGAAGAAGTTCTAAAGGTTCATACAAGAAATAAGCATCTATCAGAAGATGTAGATTTAAAAGTTTTAGCTAAAATGACACCAGGATTTAGTGGCGCAGATCTTGAAAACTTAACTAACGAAGCTGCATTATTAGCAGTTAGAGGTGGTAAAAGTAGCATAGATATGGCAGACATTGAAGAGGCTATAACAAGAGTAATAGCTGGACCGGAGAAGAAGAGTAGAGTTGTTAGTGAATATGATAGAAGAATCACTGCAGTTCACGAATCTGGTCACGCTGTTGTAAGTAATGTTCTAGAGTATGCAGATCCAGTTCATGAAATAAGTATAATTCAAAGAGGAATGGCTGCAGGATACACAATGAATTTACCAGAGGAAGATAGAACTCACACATCTAAGAAACAACTTAAGGATAAGATGGTTGAACTTTTAGGTGGAAGAGTGGCTGAGAAATTAGTTATTGGAGATATAAGTGCCGGTGCTAAAAATGATATAGATAGAGCTAGTCACATTGCTAGAAGTATGGTTATGGAATACGGAATGAGTGATGTTATTGGACCTATATCATTTGGTAATAGCGATGGTGGAGAAGTATTCTTAGGTAGAGACATTGGAAAGAGTAGCAACATAAGTGAAGAAACTAGCGCTAAAATAGATGAAGAAATTAAGAAATTAATTGATGAAGCTTACAATAGAGCAGAATCTATATTAAAAGAAAATATCAATAAATTAAATGCAGTAACTGATGTGTTACTTCAAAAAGAAAAAATTGATGGTGATGAGTTTAGAGAAATATTTAAAAACTCATAGTTAAAAGAGGTACTTAAGTACCTCTTTTTTTATAATTATTATTTAATTAAGAATTGTTTTATATTATAATTTCACTAAAGATATTTTAATAATACGAACAATTTTTATAAAATATATAAAATTGTTCGATAAAACTCTTTGTTTTTTAATAAATTATGGGTATAATATTAAGTAGATTACTTTGGAATGAGGTGCGGAATTATGAAAAATGATATTGAAATAGCACAAAGTGCTAAAATGGAGCCAATAATAAATATTGCTAAAAAAATAGGTCTTGAAGAAGATGATATTGAGCTTTATGGAAAATATAAATGTAAGATATCTTTAGATGCAATAAAAAGACTAGAAAATAATAAGGATGGTAAGCTTGTTTTAGTTACAGCTATAAATCCAACACCGGCAGGAGAGGGAAAATCTACTGTTACAGTAGGATTAGGACAAGCGTTAAATAAAATAGGAAAAAATACTGTTATAGCCTTAAGAGAGCCATCATTAGGACCTGTATTTGGAATAAAAGGTGGAGCAGCTGGTGGTGGATATGCTCAAGTAGTTCCTATGGAAGATATAAATCTTCATTTTACAGGGGATATGCATGCAATAACTTCAGCTAATAATCTTTTATGTGCAGCTATAGATAACCATATTCATCAAGGTAATTTATTAAGAATAGATTCAAGAAGAATTGTATTTAAAAGAGTTATGGATATGAATGATAGAGCTTTAAGAAATATAGTTGTTGGAATGGGTGGTAAAATAAACGGATTCTTAAGAGAAGATGGATTTATGATCACTGTTGCATCAGAAATAATGGCTATATTATGTATGGCTAGTGATTTAGAAGACTTAAAAGAGAGAATGGGAAATATTTTAATTGCATATAACTTAGATGGAGAGCCTGTTTATGCTAAGGAATTAGAAGTTCAAGGAGCTATGGCTTTACTTATGAAAGATGCCATAAAACCTAACCTTGTTCAAACTTTAGAAAATACTCCAGCAATAATTCATGGAGGACCATTTGCAAATATAGCTCATGGATGTAATTCAATAATAGCAACTAAGACAGCTTTAAAAATGAGTGATATAACTATAACAGAGGCTGGCTTTGGAGCAGATTTAGGTGCAGAAAAATTCTTAGATATAAAATGTAGATACGGAAATTTAAATCCTGATTGTGTAGTTTTAGTAGCTACTATAAGAGCTTTAAAACATCACGGTGGAGTAAAGAAAGATGAATTAAATATATCAAATGTAGATGCTTTAAATAAAGGAATGAAAAACTTAGAAAAGCAAATAGAAAATATAAAAGCTTATGGAGTACCAGTTGTTGTTGCTATAAATAAGTTTATAACTGATTCAGATGAAGAGGTTAAAGCTATAGAAGACTTCTGCAAAAATATAGGAGTAGAGGTTAGCTTAACAGAAGTTTGGGAAAAAGGTGGAGAAGGTGGAATTGATTTAGCTAATAAAGTTATAAAAACAATGGAAAGTGAGCCTTCAAACTTTAAGATGATTTACGATTCAGAAGAATCAATAAAGGATAAAATACTAAAAATAGTTCAAACTATATATGGCGGAAAAGGAGTAAACTATACTCCTCAAGCTCTTAAACAAATAGCTGAAATTGAGAAATTTAATTTAGATAAACTTCCAATATGTATGGCTAAGACACAGTATTCATTATCAGACAATCCAAGTCTTTTAGGAAGACCTGAAAACTTTGATATAACTGTTAAAGAGGTTAGAGTTTCAAATGGAGCTGGATTCATAGTTGTTTTAACAGGCGATGTTATGACAATGCCAGGTTTACCTAAAGTTCCTGCTGCTAATAGAATGGATATAAAAGACAATGGAGAAATAGTAGGATTATTCTAAATGTTTAGATAATTTTAAGGCTTATATGACACTGTTAAAAAAATAGTCATATAAGCCTTTTTTTATTTAAAAACTAGTAATTGTAATTGCTTGACAAATGTATAGTAGTTGTTAAAATTAATATTGTTATATAAAGGGTACATGGTATTTTCCGGACAGCTTTATTAGCTGTCTTTAATTATATTAAGGTGGTGTAAAACACATGATTTTATTAATAGATGTAGGTAATACAAATATAGTTTTAGGGATTCATGATAATGAAAAATACATAGCATCATGGAGAATATCTACAGATTCTAAGAAAACATCAGATGAATATTCAATACAAGTTATGCAACTATTTAATCAAGCAAAATTAAATCCAGAAGAGGTTGAAGGAATAATAATTTCTTCAGTAGTTCCTAATATAATGCATTCTTTAGAAAACATGGTTAGAAAATGTTTCTGCAAAGAACCTATTGTAGTAGGGCCTGGAATAAAAACTGGAATTAATATAAAATATGATAATCCTAAAGAGGTTGGAGCAGATAGAATAGTAAATGCTGTAGCTGCTTTTGAAAAGCATAAAAAACCTATGATAATAATAGATTTTGGAACAGCAACAACATTCTGTGCTATTACTGAAAAGGGAGATTATTTAGGTGGAAATATATGTCCAGGAATTCAAATTTCAGCAGATGCTTTATTTGAGAGAGCTGCAAAGCTTCCAAGAATAGAACTTGAAAAACCAAAGAGTGTAATTTGTAAAAATACAGTTACAAGTATGCAAGCTGGAATAATTTATGGATATATTGGAAAAGTTGAATATATAGTTAAACGTATGAAAAAGGAAATGATGGACTTAGGAGAAAAAGAACCATTTGTATTAGCTACAGGAGGGCTAGCTAAACTTGTTTATAGCGAAACGGATGTAATTGATGAAGTAGATCGTAAATTAACTTTAGAAGGGCTTAAGATTCTTTACGAAAAAAACAAGGAGTAGAAAGTAATGAAAATATCAAACATAGTTTTAGAAAATAATGTTTTCTTAGCACCTATGGCAGGGGTTACAGATATATCTTTTAGGGGATTATGTAAAGAGATGGGTGCAGGAATTGTTTGCACTGAAATGGTTAGTGCAAAGGCATTGTACTATGGGAGTGAAAATACAAAAGAATTAATGAGAATTGCAGATGAAGAAAAACCGGTATCTTGTCAGATGTTTGGAAATGATCCAGAGATAATGGCTTATGTCACTGAGAAGCATTTTAATACAAATGATGATATATGTATAATAGATGTTAACATGGGATGTCCTGCACCTAAGATAGTAAAAAATGGTGAAGGTTCAGCCTTAATGAAAAATCCTAAATTAGCTTATGAGATCATGAGTAGCATAAAAAAAGTTGCAACAAAGCCTGTAACAGTTAAGTTTAGAATGGGTTTTGATGAAGAAAATATAAATGCTGTTGAGTTTGCTAAAATCATGGAAGAAGCAGGAGTAGATGCCATTGCTGTACATGGAAGAACTAGGGCTCAAATGTATGAAGGAAAAGCTAACTGGGATATAATAAGACAAGTAAAGGAAGCAGTTAATATTCCTGTTATAGGAAATGGAGATGTATTTACTGCGGAGGATGCTTTAAGTCTTAAAAATCAAACTAACTGTGATGGAATTATGGTTGCAAGAGGAAGTATGGGAAACCCATGGATCTTCAAGCAAATAGTTCAGAAATTAAATGGAGAAGAGGTTTATATGCCTACTCCAGAAGAAAAAATAGATATGTGTATAAGACACTATAATTTATCACTTAAATATGATGGAGAGTATAAGGCTGTAAGAGAAATGAGAAAACATGCAGCTTGGTATATAAAAGGATTAAATAATTGTACTGAAGTTAAGAATAGGCTTAATTTAGAAGCAGATCCAGAGAAGATTATGGGTATCCTTAATGAGTATAAAGAATATTTAATGAAAAATGATTTATAATATTTATCATAAATGGGGATATAACTGGATATAATAAAGCATCAGTAAAATATTAGATGTTTAATTTATACAAATAAAGGTGAGAATTAAAGCTAAATAATGATTTTTTATTTAGTGTATTCTATCTTATATAATATATAGTTTGACATAATAATCTTTAGGAATTATAATAATTTGAATAATTAGGCTTAATAATCTTAAAGTTTTTATGAATTGTATATTAACAGGTTAAGTTTAAATATGATATTATAATAATATGTTCAAAGGGGAGAAAGAAAATGAGCGAAAAGAAACATATAATGACATATGAAGGTGTTAAAAAATTAGAAGATGAATTAGAATATCTTAAAACAGTAAAAAGAAAAGAAATAACTGAAAAGATAAAAGTTGCTTTAGGATACGGAGATTTAAGTGAGAACTCAGAATATGATGAAGCTAAAAATGAGCAAGCTTTCACTGAAGGAAGAATAATTCAGTTAGAAAACATGCTTAAAAATGCTGTTGTTGTTGATGAGTCAGAAATATCAACAGATATAGTTACAGTTGGATCAATCGTTAAGGTTATGGACTTTGATTTTGATGAAGAAGTTGAGTATTCAATAGTTGGTTCAGCAGAAGCAGATCCAATGAACTTTAAGATATCAAATGAATCACCAGTTGGTGAAGGGTTAATGGGTAAAAAAGTTGGAGATGTTGTAGAGATAGAAGTACCAGGAGGAACTACTAAGTTCGAAGTTCTTGGAATAAGAAGATAGATAATATAGATGGAGGGATTTTTAAATGTCAAATGAGGAAATAAATATTCACGAAGCAGAAGAACAATTAAGTGAACAAGAGATGTTAAGAAGACAAAAGCTTGTTGAATTACAAGAAGCTGGTAAGGACCCATTTGATGTATACAAGGTAGAGAGAACACACTCTTCTGCTGATGTAAAAGATAATTTTGAAGAGTTAGAAGGTAAAGAAGTAAAAGTTGCTGGAAGACTTATGTCAAAAAGAGGTCAAGGTAAAGTAGTATTCGCTGATTTAGCAGATTTACCAGGAAAAATTCAATTATTTATTAAGATTGATAACGTTGGAGAGGAAGCTTTAAAGGAATTTAAAACTTTCGATTTAGGTGACTGGGTTGCTGCAACTGGAGAAGTATTTAAAACAAAAATGGGTGAAGTTTCAGTAAAAGTAACTTCATTTGAATTAATCTGTAAATCTTTAAAACCATTACCAGAAAAATGGCATGGTTTAAAAGACCCAGACTTAAGATACAGACAAAGAGAAGTTGATATAATAACAAACCCAGAAGTTAAAGATACTTTTATTAAGAGATCACAAATAGTAAAAGCAATAAGAGAATTCTTAGATAATAGAGGATTCTTAGAGGTTGACACACCAATTCTTTCACCAATAGCTGGTGGAGCTGCTGCTAGACCTTTCATAACTCACCACAATGCTTTAGATATAGATATGTATTTAAGAATTGCTACTGAGTTATACTTAAAGAGATTAATAGTTGCTGGATTTGAAAAAGTTTATGAAATGGGTAAAAACTTCAGAAATGAAGGGGTTTCAGTAAGACATAATCCAGAATTCACTGCTATAGAGTTATATGAAGCATATGCTGATTACAATGACATGATGGAAATCATGGAAAACATGATTGCTTATGTTTGTGAAAAAGTAAATGGATCAACTAAAGTTACTTATGAAGGAACTGAAATAGACTTCACACCACCATGGAGAAGAATTACTATGGTTGATGCAGTTAAAGAATTTGCTGGTATAGATTTCAACGAAATTAAGAGTGATGAAGAAGCTCAAGCTATAGCTAAAGAGAAAAACTTAGAATTCCCTAAACCATTAGATAAGGTTACTAAAGGTGAAGTTCTAAATATGTTATTTGAAGAATATGGTGAAGATAAATTAATCCAACCTACATTCTTAATAGATTATCCAGTAGAGATATCACCTCTTACTAAAAAGAAAAGAGGAAATGAAATGTTTACTGAGAGATTTGAAGGATTTGTATATGGTAGAGAAGTATGTAACGCATACTCAGAGCTTAACGATCCAATAGTTCAAAGAGAAAGATTTGAACAACAAGCTAGAGAAAGAGAATACGGAGATGATGAAGCATACATGTTAGATGAAGAATTCATGAGTGCTTTAGAAACTGGTATGCCTCCAACAGGTGGATTAGGAATAGGAATAGACAGAATGATAATGTTCTTAACTGACTCTTCATCAATAAGAGACGTTATATTATTCCCAACAATGAAACCACAAAAATAGTTTATATAAAGTAGAAGTTTACTAAAAAGTAGACTTCTATTTTTTATTTTATTTGAAGGGAAAAAGCCTAAAAAAATTCCTGATTATTTTTAAAATCTACTTAAAAAAACTATTGTATTTTATTTGAAATATGATATAATAAAATTGTAAATGTTCCTCGGTAGCTCAATGGTGGAGCACTCGGCTGTTAACCGATAGGTTGGAGGTTCGAGTCCTCTCCGAGGAGCCATTTTTTTTATCTAAAATTAATTAAGAAAGAATTTATAAATATATAAGCTTTTGTATGTTTATAAATTCTTTTTTTATTGACATATAATTTAGTTTTGATAAAATTAAGAGTATAACTAAATATGTACTATGATGAAGAAGAGTAGTTTTAAAATCTTTTTTAGAGAGATAACGGTTGGTGAAAGTTATTAAAGGTTTAAAATGAAGGGAGCTTTTGAGTACAATTATTTTGAGAGATGAGCTTTTGCTAAAAAGGGTGGAACCGCGGAATTTTATTTCGTCCCTTTGAATGTAATGGCTTTTTTTATTTATATAAAGCCCTTAGGCTGTTAATCTAG
This sequence comes from Clostridium sp. CTA-17, assembly GCF_054767895.1. Classification (NCBI taxonomy): domain Bacteria; kingdom Bacillati; phylum Bacillota; class Clostridia; order Eubacteriales; family Clostridiaceae; genus Clostridium; species Clostridium sp. CTA-17. The sequence goes on along the minus strand of NZ_BAAABF010000007.1, from coordinate 8,751 downwards.
ATGAGTATTTCTAGCAGTGAATAAAACTGTTAGAAATATTTCTCAAGGAAGTTTAAAGTTCTTTATAAAGTGAAGAATTAATATAAAATAAGTTATTTAATATAAATGGAGGTAATTGTAATGGCAGTAGAAAAAACTATGGATAAAATAGTAGCCTTATGTAAAAACAGAGGATTTATATTCCCAGGTTCAGAAATATACGGTGGACTTGCAAACTCATGGGATTACGGCCCACTAGGAGTTGAATTCAAAAATAACGTAAAAAGAGCTTGGTGGAAAAAGTTTGTTCAAGAGAGCAAATATAATGTTGGATTAGATTCAGCTATATTAATGAATAGAGAAGTTTGGGTTGCATCAGGTCACGTTGGTGGATTCTCAGATCCTCTAATGGATTGTAAAGAATGTAAAGCTAGATTCAGAGCAGATAAATTAGTTGAAGATCATATGACTGCAAACGGAGCAGAAGTTGCTACAGCTGATGGATGGAGCAATGAAGAGTTAATGGACTACATAACTAAGAATAACATAGTTTGTCCAAAATGTGGAAAATTAAACTACACAGATATAAGAAAGTTCAACTTAATGTTTAAAACTTTCCAAGGAATAACTGAAGACAGTAAAAACGAAGTATATTTAAGACCAGAAACTGCTCAAGGTATATTCGTAAACTTCAAATCAGTACAAAGAACTACAAGAAAGAAAGTACCATTTGGTATAGCTCAAATTGGTAAATCTTTCAGAAACGAAATAACTCCAGGTAACTTCACTTTCAGAACTAGAGAGTTCGAACAAATGGAGCTTGAGTTCTTCTGTAAACCAGGAACTGATTTAGAATGGTTCAACTTCTGGAAAGATAGTTGTTGGAACTTCTTATTAAACTTAGGAATGAAAGAAGAAAACATAAGAATGAGAGATCATGGAGAAGAAGAATTAAGCTTCTACTCAAATGCTACTTCAGATATAGAATACTTATTCCCATTTGGATGGGGAGAACTTTGGGGAATAGCTGATAGAACAGACTATGACTTAAATAAGCATGCTGAACACTCAGGTCAAGACATGACTTACTTAGATCCAACAACAAATGAAAAATATGTACCATATGTTATAGAGCCATCATTAGGAGCAGACAGGGTTGCATTAGCATTTTTAGTTGAAGCTTATGATGAGGAAGAATTAGAAGGAGCTAATGGAAAAGTAGATGTAAGAACAGTTATGCACTTACACCCAGCTTTAGCACCATTTAAGGCTGCTATATTACCACTTTCTAAGAAATTATCAGAAAAAGCTGATGAGGTATATGCTGAATTAAGCAAACACTTCAATGTTGATTATGATGAAACAGGAAGTATCGGTAAGAGATATAGAAGACAAGATGAAATAGGAACTCCATTCTGTATAACAGTTGACTTCGATACTTTAGAAGATGGATGTGTAACTGTAAGAGACAGAGATAACATGGAACAACAAAGAGTTAAAATAGAAGATGTAAGAGCTATAATAGAAAAAAGCTTAGAATTCTAGTTTAAAAGCAAAAATAAAAACTTATAAATATATTACTTACATATATTTATAAGTTTTTTTTATTTATGATTTTAAAGTACTAAAGGACATAGTTATGAATTTTGTTTTACAATTACGGACAAATGTATTTTTCGTGATATAATTTTATATGAAATTTATTGAAATGCTTTAAGGGAGACTGAAATATTATGATAAATGAAAAAAGAGTTTTAGAAAGTTTTTTAGATTATGTCCAAATAGATAGCGAAACTTATGAAGAAGGTAATTTTGCTAAAAGATTAGAAAAGGATTTAATGGAAGCTGGATTAGAAGTTGAATTTGATAACAGTGGAGAAAAAATAGGTTCAAATACAGGAAACTTAATAGCTAAATTAAAAGGTAATGTAGAAGGAGAAACTATTCTTTTTGCATGTCATATGGATACTGTTAAACCTGGTAAAGGAATAAAGCCAATAATAAAAGATGGAGTTATATATAGTGACGGGACAACTATATTAGGTGGAGATGATAAAGGTGGAATAGCTGCTATAGTTGAAGCCTTAAGAGTAATAAAAGAAAACAACATAGACCATGCTAATATAGAAGTTGTATTTACAATAGCTGAAGAAACAGGTCTTTTAGGAGCTAAAAATTTAGATTATTCAAAAATAAGTGCAAAAAAAGCATTCCTTTTTGATACAAGTGGAGATCCAGGATTTATAACTACAATAGGACCTGCTCATGATACTTTAAAGGTTACTATAAAGGGAAAACCTGCCCATGCTGGAGTTTCACCTGAAGAGGGAATAAGTGCAATTTCCATAGCTTCAGATGCTATATCAAACATGAAACTTTTAAGAGTAGATAAAGATACTACTGCTAATATAGGAAAAATTTCAGGAGGAGTTGCTAATAATGTAGTTTGTCCTGAAGTAATAATAGATGCAGAAGCAAGAAGTACAGTTACAGAAAAATTAGATGCTCAAACAAAACATATGGTAGAAACTTTTAAAGCTTCTGCTGAAAAATTTGGTGGAGAAGTTAATATAGAAGTAAATAGAATGTATGGTGCTTTTGTTATAGATGATAATGAAGATATAGTTTTACATGCAAAGAGAGCATTTAAAAACTTAGGCATAAATGGAGAAACTAAAGCCTCAGGTGGTGGAAGTGATACAAATATATTTAACTGTAATGGAATAAAGGCAGTTAATCTTTCAAGTGGTGAAAGAAAGCCTCATACTTTAGAGGAACATATGAAAATTGAAGATTTAGGAACAATATCAAAAGTGGTTCTTGAATTAGTTAAAGAAAGTATAAATAAATAATTTTAATTTTAAGGATGAAGAATTTTCTTCATCCTTTTTCATAAGTTTTTTTAAGTGTATATTTATTTTGGAGGATTTAAAAAATTAATTATAATCAATAATATTTTAAAATAGATAAATTTATGAAAATAAGTGGTATTATATATAATAATTATTTTTATTTGGGAGGTTGCTATGAGTATGAGTTTTTTAAATAAAGGAAATAAAATAGGGATAATAAGTTGTTCAAATGGAATTAGCATAAAAAATAAAAACATAATAGATGAATTAAAACTTAATTTAAAAAGTTTAGATATAGAGATGGTTGAAGGAGATACACTATATGCAAAAGAATATAATCTTTTTAGTGGGACAGGAGAAGAAAAAGCTAGAGCTTTAGAAAAATTATTTTTAGATAAAGATATAAAAATGATTTTTGATATTTCTGGTGGAGATTTAGCTAATGAAGTTCTAGATTTTTTAGACTTTAATTTAATAAAGGAAAATCCTAAACCTTTCTTTGGATATAGTGATTTAACAGTATTGCTTAATGCTATATATTCTCAATGTGATATAACTACTTATAATTATCAATTAAGAAATTTAATTGGTAAGTTTAAAGAGGAGCAAATGCAAAATTTTAAGGCTTCTTTTATAGAAGGCAAAGAGGATATATTTAATTTAGATTATGAATGGATAAATGGAAGTTATCTTGAAGGAATAGTTGTTGGTGGTAATATAAGATGTTTATTAAAATTGGCAGGTACAAAATATATGCCTGATTTTAAGGATAAAATATTGTTTTTGGAAAGTTTTAGTGGAAATTCAGCTAAGATGGTAACTTATATAACTCAATATAAAAACTTAGGTGTTTTTAATGAGGTAAAAGGAATAATATTAGGCGAGTTTACTGAAATGGAAAGAGAGGATTTAAAGCCTGATATAGTAGAAATATTAAAGAGAGTTATAGGAAAAATTAATATTCCAATATTAAAAACAAGTAACCTTGGACATGGTGCAGATGCTAAATGCATACCTATAGGAAAATATTTAATCTTTAAATAAATGACTTTATTAAATTATTTTGATAATATAATATATTATGAAACAATGAAGAATTTTTATAGGTTGTTAAGAAATCAGGGGGTTTATTAAAAATGACAGTAAATGAGCAAAACTTAAAAGAAGAAGCTTTAAGATGCTTAATGTGCAAAAATCCAAGATGCAAGGCTAATTGCCCAATAAGTACACCTATTCCAGAGGTAATAGGATTATTTAAAGAAGATAAAATAAAAGAGGCTGGGGAAATTTTATTTGAAAACAATCCTTTATCAGTAGTTTGTTCCATAGTATGTCCTCATGAAAATCAATGTAAGGGGAATTGTATAAAGGGAATAAAGGAAACACCAGTAAACTTTAGTGAAATAGAGAGAGAAATATCAGAAGAGTTTTTAGATAATCTAGAACTTACTCAAGATACTATTTTAGAAGATAAAATTGCTATAATAGGTGGAGGTCCTGCGGGAATAACAGCTGCATTTATATTAGCTAAAAAGGGATATCAAGTAACAATATTTGATGAAAATGATAAAATTGGTGGAGTATTAAGATATGGAATACCAGAGTTTAGACTTTCTAGAGATATAATAGATAAATATGAAGAGGCACTTCTTAAGTTAAATGTTAAAATAAGACCTAACACTTTAATAGGAACAGTTATAACTTTAGATATGTTAAAAAGTGATGGTTATAAAGCGATATTTATAGCAACTGGAGTTTGGAATCCTAAGACTTTAAATGTTAAGGGAGAAACTTTAGGTAATGTTCACTATGCTATAGATTATTTAAAAGCACCAAAATCATATAATCTTGGAGAGAGAGTAGTTGTAATTGGGGCTGGAAATGTTGCAATGGATGCTGCTAGAACTGCAAAGAGAAATGGTGCAGATACATATGTGCTTTATAGAAAAAGCTTTGAAGATATGCCAGCTACTAAGGTTGAAATAGAAGAGGCTAAGGAAGATGGTGTAAAATTTGAACTTTATAAAGCTCCTTTAGAGATTTATGAGGATGGAGTAAAATACATACAAACAGAAAGAGTAATTTCTGAGGATGGAAGAGTATCATTTAAAACCTTAGAAGGTAGTGAAGGTGTGTTTAAATGCGATTCAATAATAGTTGCCATAAGTCAAGCTCCTAGAACTAATATAGTATCTAGTAGTAGAGAGCTTTCAACAGATAAATATGGCTTAGTGGTAACTGATGAAAAGGGAATAACAACACTTAATGGAGTTTTTGCTTCAGGAGATGTTGTAAGTGGTCCTAAAACTGTAGTTGAGGCAGTTGCAAATAGTAAAAAGGTTGCTTATGCTATAGATGAATTTTGCAAAAATAATTAAAAAGTAATTAATTTTAATATTGAATTAAATAATAAACAAGGCTGTAGGAAGTTTATATAAAATAAATTTTCCTACAGTTTTTTATGTAATTAAAAGAGCTAAGCATTGAATTAATAATAGATTAAGCTTGTGCAGGAAAAGAAATTATTATTTAACTCTAAATAAAAAACTCTAGAATTTAATTTAGATTTTACTAAATTGTTCTAGAGTTTTATAAATATTATTTATATTACATTTTATTAACGAGTTTTAGGTTTAAATCCATTAGCTCTAAATCCAGGTCCATCAGAAACTATTCTACCTATACCTCTAATTTTTCCAGAGATACATTCTCTACAATGAGCAGGTGTATCGCCTGTACATATTTTACCTGGATATAAGGCATAAAGTTTTCTATATTCACCTTCAGTAACGTTAGGCATTACTACATTTGCTCCGCATTGAAGAGCTATTACTCTTCCTTGTTTATTTAATGTTTCCATAGCTGTTGTAGCAGGAATATTTATATCAGGTAAAAGTAATCTAACTATAGCCATTACTTTTAGGGCTAATTCAAATTGTCCACCTTCAGCATCTTTTAGTGGAGTATCTTCATTTGGAATAAATGGTCCTATACCATTCATATCTACATCAAGTTCTTTGAAAAATAAAATATCATCAGCTAAGGATTCTATTTTTTGACCAGGAAGACCAACAAGACAGCCACTTCCTACTTCATATCCAAGTTTTCTTAAGTTTTTAAGACATTGAATTCTATTTTCATGACTCATACCTGGATCAAGTTCTTCGTATAATTCTCTATCTGTTGTTTCAATTCTTAAAAGGAATCTATCAGCACCAGCTTTTTTTAAGGCTTCATATTCTTCAAAAGGTCTTTCACCTATACTTAATGTTAAGGCAACTCCTAAAGCTTTAAGATCTTTAACTATAGGAACTAAACGCTCAACAGTATAATAATCATCTTCACCGCCTTGAAGAACTAAAGTTTTATATCCATAACCAACGGCTTTTTTTGCAAAATCTATAATCTCTTCATGAGAAAGTCTATATCTATTAAGATTTTTATTATCTCTTCTAAGACCACAATACATACAGTTTCTTTTACATATGTTAGTGAATTCTATAAGTCCTCTTAAATGCACTTCATCACCAAGATATTTTTTTCTAACTTCATCAGCAGCTTTAAAAAGTTCTTCATTTATAGAATCATCTTTTAATAAGGCTATAATTTCATCTCTTGAAAGTTCATGAGTTTCTTTTGCTTTTTGTATAATAGTATTCATATTAATCCTCCTAATTAATCTGGGTATAAGGATTTTAGATATTAAAAATTACTCTTTTTATCCTAAAATAATTATTAATTAATAATTATAATTTAACAAGCTCTTTTAAACAATATAGTTAAAAATAGATTAATAATTTATTATAACATGAATATTTTTAGAAAATCATCACTAGAACAAAATAGAAGAATTCTGAATAAGTTATAATAATATGGAATGGAAAATTCCATAGTGTTATAATTAGAAAGAAATGGGATACAATTTATAAAGAACCATTATTAATATTGGTAAAAATTTTGGAGGCCACAAAATGAAGAGAGACTTTAATGAGTTTAAAGAATTTATAAAGGGAAAAAATGTAGCAGTTGTAGGAATTGGGGTAAGTAATATACCTCTTATAAAGTTTTTAGTTAAACTAGGAGCTAAAGTAACTGCTTTTGATATGAAATCAGCTGAAGAGTTAGGTGAAATTTCAAAAGAATTTGAAATATTAGGAGTAAATTTAGAACTTGGAAAAGGTTATTTAGATAGATTAACTGGATTTGAGGTTGTATTTAAAACACCATCTATGAGAATAGACAGTGAAGCTTTAGTAAGATGTAAAAATCAAGGTGCATATATTACTTCAGAGATGGAGGAATTCGTAAGATATTGTAAAGGTAAAGTTTACGGGGTAACTGGTAGTGATGGTAAAACAACAACTACAACAATAGTGTCTAAGTTATTATCACAAGAGGGATATAAAACTTGGACAGGAGGAAATATAGGTACTCCATTATTCTCAAACATAGAAGAAATAAAAGAAGAAGATAAAGTTGTATTAGAATTATCAAGTTTTCAGCTTATGACTATGGATGTTGAAATTGATGTAGCAATAGTTACTAATATAACTCCAAATCACTTAGATATGCATAAAGATATGCAAGAATATATTGATGCTAAGAAAAATGTTTTCAAATATCAAAGAGAAAATGATCTTTTAGTAATTAATGATGAAAATGAAATAACTAAAAATTTAGATAAAGAAGCAAAAGGAAAAGTTGTTAGATTTAGTTCAAAGAAAACAGAAGGAGAAGATGCATACTATAAAGATGGAAAGTTATATGTTCATGGTAAAGAAGTATGTAAAAAAGATGATATAATCATAAAGGGAATGCATAATGTAGAGAATTATTTAGCTGCATTCTTAGCTGTTTATGATGAAGTATCAATAGAATCAATGAAAAAGGTAGCAGAAACTTTTGGAGGAGTTCATCATAGATGTGAGTTCATAAGAGAAGTTGATGGAGTAAAATATTATAATGATTCTATAGCATCAACTCCAACAAGAACTTTAGCTGGATTAAAAGCTTTTGAAAAACCAGTTATACTTTTAGCAGGAGGATATGATAAACATGTACCTTTTGAGCCTTTAGCTTATGAAGGATATGAAAAAATAAAAGCTATAGTATTATTTGGAGTAACTAAAGAAAAAATAAAAGCAGCTTTCAAGAGATTAGAAGAAGAAAAAGGAATTCATGTACCAGTATACTCAGGAGAAAGCTTAGAAGAGGTAGTGAATATAGCTAAATCAATAGCTGAAAATGGAGATATAATAACACTTTCACCTGCTTGCGCAAGTTTTGATATGTTTAAAAACTTTGAAGTAAGAGGAGATAAGTTTAAGGAAATAGTAAATAATATATAATGAGATAAATATATCTTAAAATGAGCCATATTATGATTTTAGTTTAATTAATTATATGAAATTATTAAAGCTAAAAAAATAATATGGCTTATTTTTATTTGAATTTTAAATTGTTTTTATGTATAAAATATACTTCAGCAGACAATAATATATATGTCTCTTATGAAAATAGATAAAAACGCAACCTGGAGTATCAATAGTTGGATTTTAAACTAAACATAAGAAAAGTTAAGTATTTAAAGAATATTTTAGTAAAAGCTTGTTATTTATAATAAAATGTTATTGCTTATGATGGTAAGATAAATCTCGTCGCTAAGAGACACAGAAACAACTTAACAAAACAAATTAAAAGTTTTGAAAAAAGTTGTTGACAAAGTTTCAAAGTGATGTTAAACTAAGAAAGTCGCTTGAGGGCGACAAAGGAATGGTCTTTGAAAATTAAACAGAAGATATTAACATAAACCAGCAATTCTTTTATAAGTAATATGAGTATAGATTAAACTTTTAAATTGAGAGTTTGATCCTGGCTCAGGATGAACGCTGGCGGCGTGCTTAACACATGCAAGTCGAGC
>NZ_BAAABF010000006.1:0-183570 GCF_054767895.1 Clostridium sp. CTA-17 | reverse complement strand
GTTCTCTTGTTTAATGTTTTGTTGTCTCCTAATCTAACTGGATTAGCCTTTTCTATATCAATCTTAACGGTTTCATATTCCTTATGAGCTGGTACTGAGTTAACATATAACTTTGCTGGTTCTTCTGGATTTACCGATTTAAAGCTTACTTCTTTATTTCCTTTTCCAACATATAAACCATCTTTTTCTTTTAATTCATACTCAGTTCCGTCAATAGTTACGATAGCTTTTCCGCCTATATTGATTATTCCTAGCTCTCTTCTTTCTAAGAAATAATCAACCCCCATCTCTTTGCCGGCTTCTAATTTTAATTCTTTGTAAACCGGTTTTATTCCTCCGAAAATTATTCTATCTACATGACTATATACAAGTTCTATTTGATCATCTTTAAATATGTCTTTAACTAAGTAATTTTCTCTTAATTCCTCAGTATCATATCTTTTTGAATCCTTTGGGTTATTAGCATATCTATTCCTCATAAACTCTCCTCCTATTGTTAAAACGTTTTATATAAACTGGTTTACCAACCTTACGTTAATTATATAATTCCTTACTTATATTGTCAACGCCTTTAATCACTATAAATTATTTTTTTCTTTTCTTAGTAAACATTGTTCCAACAGTAGCTAGAAGAACACCTATTGCTCCAAGGCTTAGATTACTTGCTCCTCCAGTGTTAGGTAGCTTTTCAGTATTATTATTTGCTTGTGGATTTTCCCCTTTATTTTCTTCACTTTCTGGTTTTGTTGATTGATTTTCTTGATCCTCTGGTTTAATCTCTGGTTTATTCTCTTGATTTTCCGGTTTATTTTCTGGCTTGTTCTCTTCCTTTTCTTTAACTAAAACATTAAGCTTTTTCTCTGCTTTTTTCCCATTATTATCACTTACTTCAAAAGTAACTGGATATGTCCCAGGCTTTGTAACTTCAAATTGATCATTTAAAGGAATTTGATTATCCTTAATCTTAATATTTTTAGTTAAATCTCCATCCTCCTTATCTTTAGCCTTAAGTTTGTGAAGAGATTTATCCCACTTATCTCCTACAAATAAATTAGCATCTTCTCCTTCTATTACAGGAGCTTCATTTTTAATTTCATTATTATTTTCATTGTTTCCATTATTTTTGTCGCCTAATTTTACAAGAAGCTCTAAAGGTGCCCCTGAAAGGTTTTCTGTGTTTGCATCAAATTTTATTTTTCCATTTTCTAAATTTATATTTGATATTCTTTTATCTGATTTTATTACTTCCATTGCTGGTTTATTTATTTCTATAGAAAGATTTTTTTCTAAGAAAGTTGGATCTGACACAGCTATGCTTAAGGTATTATCTTTATTTTCTTTTATTATTATAGATGATTTTCCTGTTGATGTTATATTTCCAGCAGTATTTTTTCCCTCTTTCCAGAAGTTAGCTGCTTCAATATTTAATTTTTTATGCTTAACACTATGAGCTACATCATCATTTTGAATAATTTCAACATTTGGATTCTCAGAATATTCTTTTACCTTATCCTCAGTCTTATTTGGTAATAATACATAACTATATTTTTGATCTTTTATAGCTTTTCCATGATCTATATACATAGTTAAGTAATTATCTTTAACCACCTTATCTGCTTCTGGTTTAGAAGAGTTTACATTAATCCAATTACCTTCTCTTTCATCTTTTATTAAATTAATATTTGCTCCCTCTGGGAAATAATATCCTATATTTGATCCACTTACATTTCCTTCTAAGTAAGCCCATTTTGCATTATCAACTTTATCTTTTTCTTTTAATTTACTTACTCTTTCTTTTCCATCTACTATAAATTTATTTGATCCATCACTTTTTATCTTTCTATTTTCAACTATTGTTTCAGTTTCAAAATCTTCTGGATTAGTTATTCCTGAACCTAAGGCAACTATTTCATCATCAAACATAAACCAAGATTTCTTAGCTTTTAAGGAATCGTACTTATTATCTATTTCCATTCCAGCTACTCCGTAAGCTCCTAACTTACTTCCACCAGACCAATTACTCTTTCCTAATTCATAATAAATTTCATTTTGTTGTGATGCTCCTGGATCTAACCCTGGTAATATTTCTTTTGGTTCTCTTTTTCTAGTGTCTACAGTTGTACCTGGCATTCTATATGGATCTACTGTAGCCCAAAAATTTCCTGAGAATTGATTTAAATCATTATTGAATAAATAAGTCATTCCATCCCCTTGGAACCATGGTGTTAAATTTTCCTTGTTCATGAATTCATATTTACTAATTCTACTTGAACTTCTTGATATACCTAAAGCGAAGTTCTCTCTTTTATGAACAGTCTTGTCCATACTATTTAATGCATAATGCTTATCACCTTCTTCTAAAGGTTTTATATTGTCATTATTCATAATTCCATAGAATTCACCTATTACATTAATTGACTTAAATCTTGCTCCAAAATCTAATACACTCTTAGCTTCTGTAGCCCATTTTTTAACTAGAGCATTTATTTCACTAGCCTTATCTCCATCAGAAATCATTCCAATTTTAATCATACCTTCAATAATTCCAGATGCTTGTAAGTATCCATTAGCATTATATCTTGATATTGCTCTTCCTCTAACCATGTCCATAACGTATCCTTTATATATAATTGGATTGAAACTCTCAAAAATCCACTTATAAACGTTATCTTTACTTTCAGATTTTATTGACCATGGAGTTTTTTCTAATAAAAACATTATATTAGATATTTTCTCAATAAGAACATTTCCATATGAACCTGTGTATGCTACCATTCCATGTTGAAGATATGAACCATCCTTATAGAATCCATCCCCACTAGTTACATAATCAAAAACTCCAACTATATCCTCTGATGCTTCTTTAATTTTTTCTGGATCATTCTCATTGACACCTTGCAATAACTTATTCATACATACATCTGCTAAATTTGCTCCTGTATGATATTTACTTCCAGGCTCAATACTTGGTAAGAATTTTTGTATTGCATTCATATAATTTTTAACTTGTTCTTCAGTTAAATCATCATACATTAAAACAACAATATTATTTAATCTTGCTGGTATTCCAATCATCCAATCCCACCAGTTGCCATACTGGTCAATATTCTCATTGTAAGCATTTTTATTGATCCAGTCTAAGGAATATATTATCTTATTTTTCAAATCTTCATTTTTGTAATACTTATTATTAGGTAAGCTATATGCCATAGACATTGTTACTAAGTTATTGAACATAGATGTTATTCTAGCTGGATTTTGTTTATAATCTTTTAAATCTTCCCAAAGCCATTGAGCGTTAGGATCCATATTAAGTTTTGCTACTAATTTGTCTGTATTATTTGTATAACTTATTATCTTCTTAGATATTGTAGCATTACTTGTATCTAAAGAAGAATTACCTACTAAATCCTCCTTCCATCTTAATCTAATGTTTTTAATATACTCAGCTTCGTTGTCATATTTCACTACCTTTTCAGAATTATTTTGACTCTTATTTTCAAGTGCCAAAACATTCTCATAGGAAGCTCCCATAACCATACAACTTACAATTGCCGTTGATATAAGTCTGTTAAGTTTTTTTCTAGATTCTTTCATAAAATCTCCCCCTTATTTTTGTAAACGTTTATAAACGTAACAAGACTATTATATCTTTTTAGTGAATTTTTTGTCAATAAAGTATTTATTTTTATAAATACCTAATTATTTTCAAAAAACACTTAGATATTTCATCTACTTTAATAATAAAGTAATATTAATTTGAGGGTATTTATATTTTAAATTAAGATAATTATTATTTGAGCTTACTAAATTATCGTTCAATTTAAATAAACACTAAAACAAAAAAGAGCCACATAAAAACTAGTAAATAAAGCTTATTTTCTAGTTTTTTATGCAACTCTTTTCCTAATTATATTAATGAATTATCATAAAAGTTTCCCATAACCTCAACAGTTGGTTGTATATTTACAAATGCTTCTGGGTCTATATCCATAACATTTTTCTTAACAATTAATAATTCATGCTTTGAAATTACTGTGGTAATTGAGCTTAATGGTTCATTAGTATATCCACCATAAAGATTTCTACCAATTGTAACTCCTCTCATTTGACTCTTAATTAAACTATCAACAACCTCTTTTTCTTTTTTAGTATAAATTGTTACTGTAAGCTTGTATTGTTGAATGTAAAATAAGTCTATAACCTTAGTAGTTACGTAAATTGAAACTAAGCTATATAAAGCTAATTCCCATCCATAAACTAATCCTGCAACTAATAATATTATTCCATTTACTATAAATCCTAGTTGACCAACTGACTTTCCTGTCATTTTTTGAACAACTAAAACTATAATATCTGTACCTCCAGTAGAGAAGCCTGCTCTAAAGCACATTCCAACTCCAGCTCCCATAAGAACTCCTCCAAATATGGAATTTAAAAGTTGGTTATTAGTAACCGCTCTTGTTGGAATAACCCCTATAAAAAATGATAATGAAATTATAGAAAGAAAACTATAAAGGGTAAATTTCTTTCCTAATTTTCTATAGGATAAATAAGCAAGTGGTAGATTTAAAATTAAAACCCATGTTGAAATATCAATGTTTATATTGAAAAAATCTCCACCAATAGATGATAATAGCTGTGATACTCCTGTAACACCTGATGAATAAATATGTGCAGGTGTTAAGAAAAAGTTAACCCCAATTCCAGCTAAAGCCCCAAAAAGAATTATAGCAGTAATTCTGTAGGCTACCTGATAAATTCTTCCGTTCTTTTTATTCACTGAATTCACTCCGTTCAAAATTATTTTTTCATTGTAAATTATTGCTTGTGATTTTGCTTAATTTATTATATCACCAATAAAATTCTTTTAAAGTGTTTTATTTACTCTTTTTGCAATTTATGATATTTTGTGCTTTTTAATATCTATTTGTTATTTTATATACATTTAAGTTTAAATATTAATATTCGATACTAGTTTATTATTTGTATCTAAAGAAAAAATTTACGAAACAAAGTGAATTATTCTCTATTTTATTTAACTAACTTCTAAAACTTCTTCTTTATTCTTTTCAAAGAATGATTTTAAAACTAAACCTAATCCTAAACCAAATAGGGCTGGTAATACCCATCCTAACCCCTCTGAATAGAAAGGTAAATTTTCAAAAATCCTGTTTAAAAATTCTATATTAATACCTGTACCACTTAAAGCATGAATAACACTAACTATTGTTGTAAATGCTATAGTTGTAGTATAAACCACTGAGTTTCCTTTTATATATTTATCTAACATTGCTAAGACAATAAGCACTATTGCCATAGGATAAATTGCATTTAAAACTGGAACTGATACTGCTAATATTTTATTTAATCCCATATTAGCTAAAACCATACTTGTTAATGTTAATATTCTAACCCAAGAAAGATAATTTATTTTTTTAGTCAAAGTTTGAAAGTATTGGCTACAAGATGTAATAAGACCTACGCAAGTTGTTAAGCAAGCTAATGTAAATATTACTGCTAACAAAATAGCTCCTGGTTTTCCAAAAATATAAGTGATTATATTACTAAGAGTTTGTGCTCCATTTTCAGTTAAACCAAATCTTCCACCACTAGTTGCTCCAAGATGAGCAAGCATTGAGTATATTACTATTAATAATCCTCCAGCAATTATTCCTGCTTTTACAGAGGTTTTTACAACAAATTTTTCTTCTTTTACTCCCTTAGACTTTATTACAAGAGCTATTACAATTCCAAAGTTTAAGGCAGCTATTGTATCCATAGTCATATATCCATCTAAAAATCCACTTATAAATGGTGATTCTTTATAAACTCCTGTAACTTCTCCATATGCTCCTAAAGGTTTAAAAATACTTGCTACGAAAATTAATCCTATTAATACAAGTAAACTTGGAGTTAATACTTTCCCCATTCTATCTACTAACTTTGCTGGTGATAAAGATAGCCAGTATGCAACTGCGAAAAATACAAAAGTATATATAAATAATGCTAAATTATTAGATATAAGTCCTTCTGGTAAAAATGGCGCAACTGCCATCTCAAAGGGAAGACTTCCTGCTCTAGGTATTCCTAAGCCAGGTCCTATTGAAATATAGATAAGAACTGTGAAAAACGTTGCAAAGACAGGATTTACCCTACTTGCTAATACATGTAATCCTCCTGATTTTGCCACAGCAATTACCCCTAGTACTGGAAATCCTACTGCCGTAACAAAAAATCCTAAAATAGTAACCCAAGTAGCACTTCCAGCCGCTTGCCCTAAGAATGGTGGAAAAATTAAATTCCCTGCTCCAAAAAATAATGAAAATAACATTAAACTTACTAATAATAAATCTTTTCTTGATAAATCTTTCATAAACAATGACCCCATTTCTTTTTTATTAACTATATTTTTTCCGTAAAAATATAGTTTTTAATTATTTAATCGCTATAAAAAATTATAATTTCTCCTTCTGTGTCCATGAAAAAACCTCCTTTAAAAATAAAAAATACCCCGTCCCTATAAAAGGGACGAGGTTTAATCGCGTTACCACCCTAATTCTATAAATATAACCTAAAAAAATAGATTTAATTTATAGCACTCTTAAAATACGTACTAAATAATACGCTTTTCCTATAACGGTGAAAATCCGATAAAACTTACTAAAATATAGCTTCAGCTTTACTTCTCCGAGATGATTTTCAGATATACCTTGAACATTGACTTTCAGCAACTTGTCAACTCTCTGTGGATCAATAAATATGCCCTACTTTTTCTCTTCATAGAATTTAATTTTGAATTTATAAGTATATTATCTCTTATTTTTCCAGCTGTCAACCTTAAGTGTATTTTTTATTTATTTTTCATTTTCTCCCATAATACATTAATAAAAAATAAATTATACCGAATTTTCTTTTCCAATTTAAAATAAAATTTAACTAAAAATTTTTTTCTAAAATTATATTAATACATGAAAATAATAAATATTTTCGTGGAATATTTATTTTAAACTCTCCCTTATAAAATATAAAAAATAAAAGGTACTGTATAAAAATAAGTTTATTACTATCTTTTCATACATACCTTTTATAGCTTATATTTTAATATATTATTTAAAAAGTTTTTTATATTTATGACCTATTTTTCCTGTTAATAAATCTCTTAATTCATCTACCAATGAATCCTCTAAATCAATCTTTCTTATTATTGAAGCCTGTCTTCTGTTGAAATATATTATAAAATAGTTTTTAGTCTCTATTACCTCATAAAATTTATAATATTTAATCTTGCTTTTACCTTTAAATGCTGTGCTTTTAATCACTAAAATATCATCAAAAAATTCTAAAGTTTCTATGGATTTTAAAACGCCAGCTTTATCAGCCTTTTCCCTTTCCCTACTTTGAAATTCAATTTTCACAACTATTGCAAATAAAGTTATGATTAATAATATTAACCAATAAATTAAAAAGCTTTTTAATTCAAAAATCCTATTATTATAAGAAACAAATCCAGCCATTAAAGCTGTAATTACTATAATAGCAGGGATTGTAAATTTCTTTCTTAAGAAAGTTGCTATGTACAAAAATCTACTATAATCTTTTTTATTTATAGATGTCTTTATTGTGAATAATTTTTTGTCACTCATTCCTTGCTCCTTACCTCTTCCATTAGTATATGTAGAATATTTTATCAAAATATATAAAAGTAATAAATACAAAAATCATAAAGTTAAATAAAAAATATGTAAAAAGAAAACCTATAAATACATCTAGAGAATTATATAAGCTTTTTTAAATATTCCCTTCATAATATTTATAAGTTTATCTTAAATTTCTTTTAAGATAATTATGTATTACCTGCAACAAACATTACATGGATCACTTTTACCACTTTCAGCCTGTGTTCCACTGTATATTTTTTTACTTCTTTTTAAGGTTGTACAATTAGATCTTTTATGATAGCTTTTTCCACCACTTGTCCAATAAACTATTTCTCCTGAACCAGCTGTTTTAGGTGTTGAATCTCCTGAAGAATTAGCTAAATTTGATGGATCACCAGAGGATTTGTTTGTATTCTTACTGTTATTATCTGATGTACTATTACTATTTTCAACCGCTTTATTTTTAGAGTTCTCTTCTGATTTTTTTGATTCTTCCTGTGCGATTTTAGCTTGTTCCTCTTTTTTAGCTCTTAAATTATCTAACTCTTTTTGTTTATCTTCTACCTCTTTACTTAAGGTGTTATTTTCATTTTGTAATTTATCTACTTCTTCCTGAATTGATTTAAGCTCTGTATTATTTTTTAAGGCAGGTATTTTATACTCTAACTCATCAACTTTAGGAGCTACTTCATTAAATTCCTTTGAATAATCTTTAACCATAAGATTAGGCGAAATCCCTAAAATCAATGCTAATATAAGAGCTATTTTATGAGTTTTTATAAATTTTATAATTTCTTTTATCATATGCTCCTACTCCTAATTCAAACTTTGTATTTCTTTATTTAATGAATTTAATTTATTTTGTAAATCTTCATTGCTTTTAGTTAAATCTTCTTTTTTAGAATTTAAAGCATTGGTATCATTACTTATTTTTTCATTTAAGGAATCATACTCTTTTTGAAGATTATCATACTTCTCTTTAATAGAAAGATATTCACTATGTGTTTTATAAACTCGTGGCTGTAAAAAACTAAATACAATAGCAAAAACCATAGTAAAAATAAAGAAAGTTCCTATTTGTTTAAGAGCTCTTATTACAAAATTTTTCTTAACTTTTTCATTTGAAAATTGCATTTTTATCCCCCTCCCAGCACAATTAACATTTTATCATAATTTATACATAAATTTCATTTTAATATAATACCAAAACTTTACTATAATCATAATTGGTTATGATTAAATGATTAATTTAAATCACCACAAATGGTCTGTTTTAACCTATTTAAAAATAATTTAAAAATAAAATAAATTTATTATAGCGAACAATATAAACTATTGATATTTGAATTTTTCGTGATATAATAAGTGTATTAAATTTTAACTCGTATATAATCGGTAATATGGTCCGAAAGTTTCTACCTGCTAACCGTAAAATAGCAGACTACGAGGAGTTGTACTAAAAATCTAGTAATTCTAGTTTTAAAGCAACACCTCTAAAAAGGTGTTGATTTTTTATTAAGTATAACTTCCTAAAAGTTATAAGAAACCTTTCTTTATATGAGTTTTAAGATTTAAAGTATATTATTCCAATAAAAAATTCTCTTAAAATACTTTTTAATAGAACTCATATTTTTTTATTTTAAAACTTATAGGGAATTTTTATTTTGGATATAAATTTAAATCTTAATATGTAAATTCTAAAAAACTATAAGGAGATGAAATTATGGAAAAGCAAAACTTAAAAAACACGGAAGTTAACTTAATCTATGGAGTAGACGATGATTTAGATTTGCCAAAAAAAATTCTCTTTGGACTTCAACATATATTTGCTGCTTTTGGTGGAATTATAGTAGTACCCTTAGTTATTGCAACTTCTCTTGGCTTTAATAGTAAAGTAACAACAGCCTTAATAAGTGCTTCTATACTTGGTTCTGGACTAGCTACAATTATTCAAGCTAAGGGAGTTGGCAAAGTTGGAGCAAGAGTTGCCTGTATTATGGGTACTGATTTTACCTTTGTATCCCCTGCAATTTCAGTTGGCTCAGTTCTTGGATTACCTGGAATAATTGGAGCTACAATACTCGGATCTTTATTTGAAGTTATTTTAAGTTTCTTTATAAAACCTTTAATGAAATTTTTCCCACCTCTTGTTACAGGTACCGTAGTTGCCTTAATAGGATTAACTTTACTTCCTGTATCAATTGATTGGGCCGCTGGTGGTGCTGGCTCAGCTAATTATGCTAGTTTAGAAAACTTAGCTGTGGCTATGTTTGTATTAGTAATAACGCTTTTACTTAATAACTATGGAAAAGGAATGATTAGTAGTGCCTCAATACTTATAGGTATAGTTGTAGGATACATAGTTTGTATTCCACTTGGACTAGTTGACTTTACTCCTGTAAAGGAAGCAAGTTGGCTATCATTCCCTAAGATCCTTGAATTCGGAGTAACTTTTGATGCTAAAGCAGTTATGGCCTTTATACCTGCTTACTTTGTAGCCACAATAGGAACTGTAGGATGTTTAAAGGCTATTGGAGAGACATCTAATATTGATATTGGTGATAAAAGAGTGGCCGCTGGGGTATTATCTGATGGTGTAGGAAGTGCCTTAGGTGGACTAGTAGGTTCTTGTCCTAATACTTCTTTTAGTCAAAATATAGGTATTATTTCTCTAACTAAGGTAGCTAGCCGTCATGTGGCTGTAATGGCTGGGATACTATTAGTTATCCTTGGATTCTTACCTAAAGTGGCTGCCATAATAACAGGGATACCAAATCCAGTTTTAGGCGGAGTAGGTATAATGATGTTTGGAACAGTTGCGGCAGCTGGTATTAGAACACTAAGTAATATAAAACTTACAGAGCGTAATCTTTTAATAATAGCTATCTCTATGGGACTTGGACTAGGAGTTACATTTAGACCTGATGTAATTCACAACCTTCCAGAAGCAATTAGAATGATCTTCTCTTCTGGAATCTCAACTGGAACAATAGCTGCCCTAATCCTAAATGCAGTATTAAAAGAAAGCCCAACATCAATGGAATTTGAAAATATGTATGATGAAGAAACAAAGGCTAGTTAAAAAGTTTTAAAGTTAATTAATATAGTAATCTTAACTATTCACTATTAATAAATAAAATTAATTAAAAACTAAATATATTTTTATTACATAACATACAAATAAAACTTATGAATAATATGAAGAAAATATCTAAATCCTTAGTGGAATTCAGTAATTCTCTGAATTTATTTATAAGTTTTATCACAACAAATTTTTATACAACTTACAAATATTATGGAGAGAATATCTAGATGAGCTTTAGAATTTAAGCTATTACGTAGAAGATTTTACGTTAAGAAGCGAAACTGTTTGACCGAAGGGAGTTTTTCGCTTTAGTAAAATCTTCGGAGTAATTGCTATAAATTCTTAGCGAAATCTAGTAATTCTCGAAATATATTTGTAAGTTGTATTTTTAGTTTTGTATAAACACATTTTAATCTATATATCTGAAGTTTTTCATGCTTATGTCTAATACTTTAAAAGAATGGGTAACTGACCCTGTTGATATAAAATCAACTCCTGTTTCAGCTATTTCCCTAATATTATCTAAGGTTACATTTCCTGAAGCTTCTACCTCTGCTCTATTATCTATTAACTTAACAGCTTCTTTTAAGGTTTTTATGTCCATATTATCTAACATTATTATATCTGCCTTTGTTTCTAAAGCTTCCTTTAATTGCTCAATGCTTTCAACTTCAACTTCTATTTTTCTAACGAAGGGAGAATTTTTTCTTGCTATAGAAACTGCATTCTTTATTCCACCTGCTGCCTCTATGTGATTATCCTTTATCATAACACCATCATTTAATCCAAACCTATGGTTAGTTCCTCCCCCAACCTTCACTGCATATTTCTCAAAAATCCTCATATTAGGAGTAGTTTTTCTTGTGTCTAAAAGCTTAACTTTTGTTCCTTCTAATCTTTCAACAAATTCTCCAGTAAGGGTTGCTATTCCACACATTCTTTGCATATAGTTTAGAGCAACTCTTTCTCCCATAAGAATTTTTTTTGCATCTCCAAAAACCTCACCAAAGTGTTGCCCTTTTTCAACTTCCTCTCCATCATTTACTGAAAAATTAACTTCTACATCTCCTAAAATCTTAAAGACCATTTTGAAAACTTCTGTACCTGCTATTATCCCTTTTTCCTTAGCTATAATATCAACCTTAGCTATTTTATGATCTAATACTACTGACTCCGTTGTTATATCTCCATATTGTAAATCCTCATTAAGAGCTCTTTTTACATTCTCCTCCACAAGTAACCAATTCATCCTTAATATCTCCTCTCAGCCTACAGATTTCATCAATTAATATTTTCCTGTTTAACAATCTGTATTTATCTAAATCTTCACATTCTCTCTCTTCTATAATAAGCTCTAAATTATCTATATAACTATTAATTTCTAAGGCCCCTCTTCTTGAAAAGACCAAAGCTTCTAATAAAGAATTACTAGCAAGTCTGTTAGCACCATGAACTCCTGTGCAGCTTGTCTCACCAAAAGCATATAAATTTTCCATAGAAGTTTTTCCATTTAAATCAACCTTAATTCCTCCCATGAAATAATGCTGAGCTGGTGCTACGGGTATTGGCTCTTTACTTATATCAACGCCTTCCTCTAAGCACTTATTGTATATGTTAGGGAACCTATTTTGTAAAAAACTCTTTTCCATAAAGGACACATCTAAAAATACATTATTAGAATTTGTTTTTTTCATTTCCTCATATATTTTTTTAGCAACTATATCC
The DNA here is from genome assembly GCF_054767895.1 of Clostridium sp. CTA-17. NCBI lineage: Bacteria > Bacillati > Bacillota > Clostridia > Eubacteriales > Clostridiaceae > Clostridium > Clostridium sp. CTA-17. The sequence continues at coordinate 171,099 of NZ_BAAABF010000006.1, read as the reverse complement.
CTTGGTAATAACTCATCTACAAATCTTTCTCCATTACAGTTTAGGAGTTTTCCCCCTTCTCCCCTAACAGATTCAGAAATTAAAAATCTTTTTTCCTCTGATTTTTTTGAGAAAAATGCAGTAGGGTGAATTTGTATATAAGAAAGGTCCTTGATTTCTATATTATTTCTAATTGCAACCCCTATGCTATCTCCAGTTATGATTCTTTCATTAGTAGATTTTTTAAATAAACCACCAATTCCACCTGTGGCTAAAATCACCACTTTAGCATAAATACTTAAATTTTCTCCATCTTTATTGAATAAGGCTCCTATGCATCTATTACCTCTATGATATATATCAACCATTTCACAATCTTCTATTATTTTTATATTTTTTCTTCTTTTAACATTTTCTAAAAGAATATCTTCAACATGCTTTCCAGTGATGTCTTTGTGATAAACAATTCTATTTATTTCATGTGCCCCTTCTTTTGTAAAAAGAACTCCATTTTCATCCTTTTCAAAATTAGCCCCTAAATCAATAAGTTTATTTATATTATCCATTGATTCTTCAACTAAAACCCTAACAGAATCAATGTTATTTTCATACTTTCCAGCTTTTAAGGTATCTTCAATGAATGACTGAAAATCTTCTTTTCCTCTAGCTACTGCAATCCCCCCCTGAGCTAGGGAAGAATTGCATAAATTAACTGACTTTTTTGAAACCATAATTATTTCTAAATCTTCTCTTAAGTTTAATGAGGCATATAGTCCTGCTACCCCACTTCCAACTATCAATACATCAGCTACCCTTTTCATAGTTTTAGCCCCCAAGTTTATGCATATTTTTTAATGAATTATATGCCTTTAATCTTAAATCCTCATCTATTTCAATTTTATTTTCCATTTTTAAAAGACTTTCATAAAGATCCTTTAAGGTAGTCATTTTCATATTTCTACAAACCATCTTTCCATATGGAATATAAAATTCTTTTTCCTCCCCATTTTTTCTCAACTGATGAAGTACCCCTTCTTCTGTTATTATAATAAATTTTTTATTTGAAGAATTATTTACAAAATTTATTATTTCACTAGTACTTCCTATGAAATCCGAAATATCTCTTATCTCCTTACTACACTCTGGATGAGCTACTGTTAAAATCCCTTCATGCTCACTTTTTAATCTTAAAATTTCTTCTTTTTGAATAGCTTCATGAACTATGCAAAAGCCATTCCATAATATAAATTTTTTATCTGGTGTTTTCTCCTGAATATAAGACCCTAAATTTCTATCAGGTAAAAATATAATTTCTTTTTCTTCTAAATTATTTATTATGTTCTCAGCATTAGATGAAGTGCAGCAAACATCAGATAATGCTTTTACTTCTGTTGAAGAATTTATATAACAAACAACCTTGGCATTTGGATATTCCTCTTTTAATTTATCTAGTCCCTCTTCTGTAGCCATGTCTGCCATAACACAGCCTGCTTCCATAACTGGTAATATGACCGTTTTTTCTGGTGAAAGAATTTTTGCACTTTCTGCCATAAATTTAACCCCACAAAAAACTATTATATTTTCTTCACAATCCTTTGCCATTTTACTTAAATAATAAGAATCTCCTACATAATCAGCAATCTCTTGTATTTCAGGAATTTGATAATAATGTGCTAATATGATAGCCCCCTTCTCTTTTTTTAACTTTAATATTTCGTCCCTTATATCCATTTTGTCTCCCCCAATTTATGTATTTTAATTTATAATATCACCATATTTATCCAAGTTCAATAAAATACGAATATTCATTAACATTTTATCCATATTGTTTTCATTTTGTTAATTATAATAAAAAAGATTGTATAAAAACACCTTAAAAATAAAGAAACTATATCAAAATAACTTTTGATAAAACTTACAAACATTATAAGAAGAATATCTAATAATTCTCCAAATATGTTTGTAAGTTTTATTATTATATTTGATACAGGCAATTTACTTTTTAGTTCTTATACAATCCTCATAAAGAAACTTAAAATTATTTATTATAATGCTTTATTAAAGCTTGAGTTCCTAAGTCCCCAAAGCCTTCTCTTTCTAGCTCCTCATAATTCTCTAAAACTTTGCTTAAAATATCTAAATTCACATTATCAGCTAAAGCTTCCTCCTTAGCTAATTTCATATCTTTGATGAAATGTTTTATAAAGAATCCTGGTGCAAAATCTTCCTCTAAAATTTTAGGAGATACTAATTCTAATTGCTTACTTCCAGCAGCTCCAGTAGATACTGAATCAAGCATTTTTTTCACATCTAATCCTTTATCCTTGGCATATGTCATAGCTTCACAAACCCCTGATATAGCCCCTGCTATCATTATTTGATTTGCTAACTTAGTATGTTGGCCAAAGCCAGCTTTTCCCTCATAGTGAATATTAGTCCCCATTGCTTGAAAAATAGGTAGACAAGCTTTATAGTCCTCTTCTTCTCCTCCAACTAAAATAGTTAAAGCCCCATTTTTAGCTCCAATATCTCCACCTGTAACGGGAGCATCTAAGGCTTTTAACCCTTTTTCTTTTGCTTTTTCAAATATTTCAACTGCTAACTTTGGACTTGATGTTGTCATATCAATAACATAAGTTCCTTCTTTAACATTTTCAAGAATTCCATTTTCTCCAAAATAAACTTCTTCAACATCCTTTGGAAAACCTACTATGGTTATTACTGCATCACATCCAGAAACACATTCTTTTATAGTGGGATAAAAATTTGCTCCTTCAGAAATTACGTCTAAAACTTTGTCTTTATTTCTAGCAAAAATAGAAACTTCAAAGTCATTTTTCATAAGGTTACGAACCATTGATTTTCCCATTATTCCTACACCAATAAAACCTATTTTCTTCATAAACTCTTTCCTCCTAATATTAAATCCACTTAAGTTATCTATAAAAATTTTTAAACTTTATTTATACCATAATAATCTGTCTTTATTCTAAATCTAAATATTATTTATCAAATAATCCCCCACCATTGTTGCTCTTTCTTCCCCCTTGAGCGAAGCCAATAGTTTTTTGAGCTCTAACATTAGATTTAGTATTCTTCCCTTTATTCTTTTTTTCTTCTATTAATTTTTTCATCATTTCCATGTTCTTATTCATTATATATTTCTCCTTTTATTTTCATAATATATAATAAATTTTAATATATTCTTCAAAAGAAATCATCCTAGTTTAAATAGCTATGTTGAATATCCTAAACAAAACTTAATTTTTAAATTATCTATTATTTAATCTTAACATTCACTATTTCAGGTCTATTAAATAATCTTGTTATTTTAGTACTGTTTCCAAGGCCTCTACTAATAATAAGTTTATTTTTATTTCCATGTATCCCTTCAGTGTATTTAGGAAAGACCCCTTGTCCTGGTGCAATTAATCCTCTTTTAACTATAGGAATTCTAACTTGACCTCCATGTGCATGACCAGAAAACATTATATGAAAATTATATTTTGAATATTCAGCCTCAAAGAGTTCTGGATAATGACTTAAAACAATTTTTAATCCCTCTAAGCCTTCTAATCTTTTAAAAAGTTTATGGGAATCCTCATAGGCATAACTTCCATTAATTTTTTTAAGTGAGGAATGTAAATCTCCCTTTGGCTTTTCAAACATACCTAAAATATTTACTTTCACTCCATTTAAACTTAAAGTTATAATTTCATTTCTTAAAACTATAACTCCCTTTGACTTTAGACTTTCAAAAATATATTCAGCTTTTTTGCACCTTTGCTCATTGTTTCCTGAGATATAAACAACTTTAACACACTTACTTAAGTCACTTAAAAAATCTATTACCCCCTCCATATTTTTAAGGCTTGAATCTATCATATCTCCAGTGGCAACAACTAAGTCTGGCTTTTCTTTTAGTATTAACCTTTTAAGTTTTTCATTATTTTTTCCAAACTCTTTTCCATGAAGATCTGATAAATGAACCACATTTATATCTTTCCCAATTCCACAATCAACTTCATAATTAGTTGTACTTATTCCATTGTTTTCATAATAAAAAAATCCTGTTACTAAGGTTATACATAATGCGCCTAATAAAATCTCCATAATATCACACCTATACTCTTAATTAATTTCAGAATAATATTTTTTATTTATCTTATTAATTTTTATTAAATTTGGCTCTTTATTATTTTTAATTTATAAAATTCTAAGGTTTTATATACTTATAATCTTATAAAATATTTTTATTCTATCACAAATAATTACTTAAGTCTTTAAATATATTTTAGTTAAAATAAGCATAAAATTTTTTCATATAAATACAAATAAATTTATAAACCTTGTATACATTAAATTCATTATTTGTTAATATTTTAAAGTTTAACTCACTTTTATACACAACTAAAAAAATTTCATATGAAAACTTTTAAATACTATAAATGTTAAATTTGTAACAAATATTTAAAGTGCTATAATTTTACATAATGAAAGGTAAATTATTATTTGGCCAAATAATATATTTTTATTCTAAAAATTTAATAGTTAAACTTATATTGTTTAGGAGTGATTTAAATGAATAAAAATCTTGAAGCAAACAGAAACAGGACTCTTTCTGAAGGAATACATAAAAATATAAAGGTAAGAGCACCTAAAATTGATAAAACAGCTATAAGTCCTTATGATCGTTATTGTGATGGCTACGGAATGCCAGGGGCTTATGGTAATGGATATGTATCAGTTCTTAAGGTTTCCGTTGGTACAGTTAAAAAGACTGACGATATATTACTAGATGGTATAGTTTCTTATGATAGAGCTGAAATAAATGATGCTTATGTTGGACAAATTAATATGCTTACAGCTTCATCATTCTGTGGGGTTGCAGGCCAAGTATGGGGACATGATTTAGCAGCACATGATTCAATTACTAATGATGAAATCAAACCTTTATATGAATTAAAACAATTTGATGGAACTCCACTTAAAGTTTATGATGCTAAACCTTTATTAGAAGCTGGTATAGAACTTTTCGGTACAGAAAAAAATAGACGTTTTACAACTGCTCCAGGTGCCCATGTAATATGTGCAAATAAGAGTGCTACAGCTTATAGACCAAAAGAAAATAGACCTTTAAAAGAAGGAGAAGCTTATGGTGTATGGTCATTTATAGCCTTATCATTATCAAATGATAGAGATCACTGTGCTGATTTATTCATAGAAGATGCAGGACTTTGGACAAAAAATGATAATCCAGAAGATTTAAAGAAATTCTTAGAAGATCATAGAAAAGCTGTAACTTGGTCAGTAGTTGAATGTGGTAGAGATTCTCATGTTGTTTTTGAAAGAACTTACATAGGTTTTGCTTATGTAATAATGAAACCTGGTGAAATTGGAAACGCTTTAACTTGCGCTCCTTATGTAACCTTAGCAAGAGATGCTGTTCCTTCTGAAGGTTTCCCAAGTTTAAATAGAATTTCTCTTTCTCAATGGTTAGATGATATGAATTTTGATTCTTTAGTTAATCCTAGTAAAAAATAATCAATAATAATTTCTTAAAACAAAATTATTCTAGGAGGAGTTATTATGAATGATAATAAAAAATTAGGTGTAATTGCTCTTGCTGGGGTAGTAATTAGTGCTATGCTGGGTGGAGGTGTTTATAACCTTCCCCAAAACATGGCCCAATCCGCTTCTGCAGGTGCAATATTAATATCTTGGATAATAACTGGGATAGGAATTTGGTTCATAGCTAACACCTTTAGAATCCTTGCTGCTGCAAGACCTGATGCCACAACAGGTATATATACCTATGGTGAACTTGGTTTTGGGAAATTTACAGGATTTTTAATGGCCTGGGGATATTGGATATGTAACTCTTTTGCAAATGTTGGCTATGCCGTACTTTTAATGGATTCACTAAACTACTTTTTCCCACCTTACTTTAAAGGGGGTAATAACTGGCTTTCAATAGCATGTGGATCTCTTGTCCTTTGGATTATATTCTTTATAGTATTGGCTGGTGTTAAACAAGCAAGTGCTTTAAATGTAATAGGAACAATAGGAAAATTATTACCTTTAGCAATTTTCTTACTAGTTTTATTATTCTCATTTAGATTTTCTACATTCTTTACTGACTTCTGGGGATTAAAAACAGTTGCAAAAGTTCATGATACAAACTTAGGAGGAATATTGCCTCAAGTAAAAAGCACAATGCTTGTAACCTTATGGGTATTTACTGGTATTGAAGGTGCCGTTGTTGTTTCTGGAAGAGCTAAATCTCAAAAAGATGTTAGTAAAGCAACATTTTTAGGATTTATTACTTGTCTTTTAATTTATACACTACTTTCATTATTACCACTTGGTGTATATTCACAAGGAGAAATTTCTAAAATGGCTCCACCATCAACAGCTGCAGTATTAATGGATTTAATAGGAAACTGGGGAAGCGTAATAATGAACCTTGGTGTAATTATAGCAATATTAAGTTCTTGGCTTATTTGGACTGTAATGCTTTCAGAATTACCTTTTGCAGCAGCCCAAAGTGGAACATTCCCAAAAATATTTGCTAAAGAAAATAAAAATGAATCTCCTTCATTTTCTTTATTAGCATCAACAATCATTATGCAAATAATATTGATACTTGTTCATTTTGCAGGTAACGCATGGAATATGATGCTTAGTATAACAAGTGTTATGGCACTTCCTTGTTATCTTGTTTCCACCTTATATTTATTTAAGATAACATATAAAAACGAAAACTATCCAACAGATATCTTTGCCAAAAGAAAATATGCAATGATTACTGCAATCTTAGGATCAATTTATGGTGTTTGGTTAATTTACGCTGCTGGAATCAACTATATGCTTATAGCTATAGTTATATATGCTTTAGGAATTCCTGCATTCATAAAAGCTAGACGTGAAACTAGTCCTAGTGAAAAAGAATTTACTAAAGTTGAACGTTACTTTGCAATAGTTTTGATAATACTTGCCTTAATAGGCTTAGTATATTTATTTAAATTTATGTAACTACTCACATATCAAAACCCTATCTAAAATTTAAAAAACTTTGGTCCATTTTGAGATATTGATTTATTAATCAAGCTTCAAAATTCACCAAAGTCTTTTTTTTAGCCTTCTTACATTTATAAAAAAGTGATTTGTAAAAATAACTTTTTTATAAAAAAAGCTATATCAAATACAAAATTTGATATAGCTTTCATATATTCTTACAAATTATTAAACTAATTTATTTAGAACTGATTCACCAATTGTTCCTTCTGGCATTTTTAATCCAAAGTTATCAGCAATTGTTGCTCCAATAGTTGCAAATGTTTTTGGAGTTTCTAATTGTCCATGACCTTTCATTGATGGTGAATAAGCTAAGAATGGTACATACTCACGAGTGTGATCTGTTCCTGTGTATGTTGGGTCATTACCATGGTCAGCTGTTATTATTAATAAATCATCTTCATGTAACTTTTCTAATACTTTTCCTAAGTTAACATCGAATTTTTCTAATTCTTCTGCATAACCTTGTGGATTTCTTCTATGTCCCCATAAAGCATCAAAGTCAACTAAGTTAACAAAGCAGAATCCAGTAAAGTCTCTATCCATTATTTCTAATGTTTGTTCCATACCATGAACTGAACTCTTAGATTTATTTCCTTCTGTTATTCCTTCTCCATCAAATATATCTTTTATTTTACCAACTGAAATAACATCAAAGTTGTTATCTTTTAATTCATTAAGAACTGTTCTTCCATATGGTTTAAGAGCATAGTCATGTCTATTGCTTGTTCTCTTGAATTCACCTTTTTTAGTTCCTAAGTAAGGTCTTGCTATGATTCTTCCAACTTTCCACTCGTCTTTAAGAGTTAATTCTCTTGCTATTTCACAGCATCTATATAATTCTTCTAAGCCAAAAGTTTCTTCTTGACCACAAATTTGTAAAACTGAATCTGCTGATGTATAAACTATCATATCTCCAGTTGCAATTTGGTGTTCTCCTAATTCATCTAGGATTTCTGTTCCACTAGCACTCTTGTTTCCTACTATTTTATGACCAGTTTTTGCTGTTAACTCATCTAATAATTCTTGTGGGAATCCAGTATCTGTGAAAGTTTTAAATGGCTTAGTTATGTGTAAGCCCATCATTTCCCAGTGTCCTGTCATCGTATCTTTACCAACACTTGCTTCAGCCATTTTAGCTTGATATCCTATTGGATTCTCAACTGGAGCTACATGTTTTATTGGGTGTAAGTTTGCTATACCCATTTTTTGAAGATTAGGTATATTAAATGTATCTACTGATTCAGCGATATGTCCTAATGTATCAACATTAACATCTCCGTATTTTTCTGAATCATTCATTGCACCTATTCCTAATGAATCTATTACTATTGTAAAAATTCTTTTATATTTACTCATTGTTAAACCCCCTAAGTGTATTTCCGTATCTATTATAATTTTTAAGATTTAATCTTATGCATTATTTTTCATTTTATCTTCTTTAATTAAGTTTCTTATTCCTTCTATTCCTGCTTTTATTGCAAGTTCTGTATCATGTACTTGAGGATTATCAAGTCCTTCTTTTTGTCTTTCTTGGTTAGCTATAGTTAGGAAAACAGCTCCAACTCTTACTCTTAAATAACTTCCTACTATAAATAATGCTGCACCTTCCATTTCTGATCCTAAACATCCACATCTTTTCCATGCTTCCCATTTGTTTAATAAATCATAGCTTACAGGTTTATTTTCTGGTGAGTGTTGTCCATAAAAAGAGTCCTTTGATTGAACTACACCAGTGTGGTAAGGAACTTTTAATTCTTTTGCTCCTTTAACTAAAGCATTTATTACATCTAAGTTTGCTACTGCTGGGAATTCTATTGGAGCATATTCTCTTGAAGTACCTTCTGCTCTTATAGATCCAGTTGCTATTATAAGATCTCCACCTTTAACGTTTAAATCTATTCCTCCACAAGTTCCTACTCTGATGAAAGTATCTGCTCCACATTTAACTAATTCTTCTAATGCTATTGCAGCTGATGGGCCACCAATACCAGTTGAGGTAACGCTTACTTTTTCTCCATCTAAATATCCAGTATATGTAACATATTCTCTTTTATCTGCTACTAACTTAGCATTATCTAAGTATTTTGCTATTTTAGCACATCTTTTTGGATCTCCAGGCATTATTACATATTTTCCAACTTCTCCTGGTGCTACGTCTATATGAAATTGTTTGTCTGAACCTTGTGTATAAATCATTTACATTTCCTCCTAATAAATTGTTTCCTTATAACAATTTTAAACTTGTCTACTTAGTTGTCTATTTTATATTTATATAATACTACACTTTCTAGAAATTATCAAACGTTTACAGAAAGTTTTTTAAATTATTTATTGGTTATTGACATAAAATCTCTTATAATTTAAGTAAGTAATATTTTGTCCTAGTACAACTTGTTTGCAACTTGTCTATTTTTAGGAAGGTGATTATAAATGGAAATATTAACTGTAAATAAACCTAAGGAACTATTGTATGTTACCGTATACGATAAACTTTTTAAGATGATTAATGAAGGAACTTTCCCTGAAAATAGCAGACTTCCTTCTGAACCGGAACTAGCTAAAAGATTAGGTGTTAGTAGAAGTACACTTAGACAAGCTTTAGCTTTACTTCAAGATGATGGATTAATAAAAAACATTAGAGGTAAAGGAAATTACATAATTAAGGAAAATAAAACTGATACAACAGGTTTAGAAAAAATAGGACATCCAGTCTATAAGTGTTTAGATGTAGCGACAAATAATATTGAATTGGATTTTAAAATAGATCCACCCTCAGATTATTATAAAAAGATATTAGGAGATAGTTCTGTAGCAACGGTATGCGTTGACAGATGGTACTTGGATAATAATTCAACATTAGCTTATACTTACACAATAATATCTATTGAAGCAATTTCAAAATTTAATATAGATCTATCAGATAAAAATAATTTATTGAAATTTGTTGAACAAGAATGTTACAAAGAATGTTCAAGCATAAAAAGTACTATTAAATTCACTACATCTGGTAACTTTGTAACTAAGCGTCATCCAATTCCAGATGAAAGTCAATTTTATTTAATTGAGGAAGCTATATATTATAATTCAGACCTTCCAATTATTTTTAACAAACATTATCTCCCAATGAAGCACAGCACAATTAAAGTAAATCCTATGAAATAATATTTCATAGGATTTATATCTATTAAAATGCTGTAAAACCACCATCTACTGGCATAAATATTCCAGTTACATTGCTTGCTTCTGGTGATGCTAAAAATAATATCACATCAGCAACTTCTTCTGCTCCTGCTACTCTATTTTGTGGAGAAGTAACTTTTCCTGATACTATTCCCCCTTCTATTTTAACTCCTGCCTTTTCAGCAGCTTCTCTTTTATTTTTCAAAAATTCTAAAGCTTCATGATACATTGGAGTATCTGTAGTTCCTGGATTCACTGCATTTACTCTTATCCCATATCTAGCATAATCCAATGCCATATTTCTAGTAAGTCCATTTAATCCATGTTTAGATGTTACATAAGCAGAATGTCCTGGAAATCCAGTTAAGCCTGCAACAGAAGAAACATTAACAATAGCTCCTCCTTTATTTTGCTTTATCATCTCTTGAATACCATAATGAGAACAATGAAATGCTATCATTATATTGCAATCTAAAACATTTCTAAACATCTCTTCACTCATCTCATGTACTGGTGCTGGTGTTCCTGTAATTCCAGCATTATTTATTAAAATATCCAAACCACCAAATTTTTTAATAGCAGTATCTATTACTTTCTTACAATTTTCTCCTTCTCTTAAATCACATATTAAAAACTCAACATTAGAAGTTATTTCTCTAATTTCTTTTAGAGTTTCTTTACTCATCTCTTCTTTTCTATCTGCTAAAACTAATTTAGCACCTTCTTTAGCTGCTCTTAAAGCCACAGACTTTCCTATTCCTCCAGCTGCCCCTGTAATAATCATTACTTTGTCATTAAATCTTCCATTAATTATCTTACTCATAAACTTCTATTATCATAAAATATATCTTTATATTTTATAATAACAACTCACCTCCAATAAACTCCAATAAAACCATTATATTATTAAGTAATATATACTCTAATAAATCTAATGTCAACACATATTAAAACGGCTTATTTACTTAGATTTGCACATTTTTATAATAATATTTGTCTCCTAACATATTTAAAAATATAACTCTTTATTAAAGTTCTTTTATTAATGAATATTTCTAATAATTAGACCAATAATAAACTTTAAAATATTTAATTATAAATTTATTAAAATGATGATTTTTTTTAATTATTTAAGAAATACATAGAGGTTATCGTAATAATAAAGTAACCTAAATTTTACTTTTTTTATGATATACTAAATTATTGTAAACAAAATTTATTAGTAAGGAGATTTAAAAGATGAGAAAAATAAAACACAAAGGATTTCTAATAGCTCTAGTTTCTGCACTAATTATAAGTTCATCTTTCGTTGCTTGTGACATGAAAGGTAACAAAAGCAATGTGGAAAGTGAAAAAGCTAATTTAGAAAATAATACTCAAAAAGATGAAGCTTCTAGCAATAAGGAAAACCCTACAGATAATACTAGTGAAAAATCAAATTCAAATGCTGAAGCTACTAAGAATAGATTTGAAGGGTTAAAAACTACTTCTGAAGATATGAATATTCCTGTTTTATGTTATCATGATGTAACTCCAAACAATCCAAATAATAATGAACTTTTAGTAAACCCTGAAAAATTCAAAGAACAACTTCAATATTTAAAGGATAATAATTATACACCTATAACTTTAGATGAACTTTATGATTATCTAAGAAATAATAAACCTATTCCTGAAAAATCTGTTGTTATAACTCTTGATGATGGATATAAAGGAAACTATGAATATGCTTATCCTTTACTAAAAGAATTCAAATTTCCTGCTACAATATTTGTAATTTCAAATTATGTTGGAGCACAGGATTATATGACTGCTGATCAATTAAAAGAAATGTCTAATAACGGTATAGAAATAGAAAGCCATACCTTTAAACATGATGACTTATCTACATTAGATGAAAATAAACAACTTGAAACTTTAAAAGATTCTAAAGTAGCTTTAGAAAAAATCATTGGAAAACCTGTAGATTTTGTTGCTTATCCTTTTGGAAGATATAATTCTAGTACTAGGGTTGCAGCAGAAAAAGCTGGATATAAATTAGGTTTTAATTTAAATGGAAACTTTACTGACAGAAAAGACAATAATTTTAACATGGATAGAATTTATGTTAGTAATAATGATTCCTTACAAAAATTTGAAAGTAGATTGACTGGTAAATAATTTTTATTCAGAAAAAATAAATAACTTATTCTAAATGAAAATCTTAAAGCTCTAACTGGAAATAAAATTTCCAGTTAGAGCTTTAAAATAATCAAATTTAAATAAATTTTTAGTTTACTTTAATAATTACATTATTGTTCTAAATAACTTACCCTTTCGATCTTCTCCCAATGATTTTTTTTAGTTCTATATTTAAATATAGCAACTATTCTAAATATGGAACACATTTGTCTATAACCAAAAGCTTCTAAAAAACTAAATAATATAAGTTTAATTTTATCTTTAATTCTTAAATTTATATTAAAAAAATATTCCTCTGAAAAAATTGATGATATAGATATTAAGGAACTATAAAAAATGTAAATACACATAAAAGTAATAAAAAACTTTAAATTTATAAACCCAGTAAAATAAGATATAAATAAAAATACAACTCCAAATACTTCAATCAAGCAAGATAACATTTCATAAATAAAATAATATAAAAATGAAAATACTCCTACTACGCCATATTTTATATTTAAAAAAATGTATTTATGCTCAGCTAAACTTTGCATAAGCCCCATATGCCATCTTTTTCTTTGACTTTTTAAATCTTTAAGCTTTTCAGGCGCTTGAGACCAACAAATAGCATTTGGTGTATATTGTATACTATATTTATTTTCATTCTTTTTATTAAATGAATGTAACTTCATAACAAGTTCCATATCTTCACCAATACTATTAGAATTATATCCTCCTACATTTATTACAGAGCTTTTCTTAAACAATCCAAAAGCACCAGATATTATAAGATTTCCATTAAATTTATTAAACCAAACCCTTGTTGTCCAAAAGACTCTATAGTACTCTATTATTTGAAAAATAATTAACCATTTTTTAGGAAGTCTATTCTTCTTAACTACACCATTTTCTAATAAAACATTATTAGAAATTTTTACATTCCCCCCCACAGCTATTGTATTTTCATTTTCAATAAAAGGAACAACTATGTTGCTTAAAGAATCCCTTTGCAATACAGAATCTGCATCTAATGTTAGAAACAATGGATATGTTGAAGCATTGATACCCATATTTAAAGCATCTGCTTTCCCCCCATTTTCTTTGTTTATCAAAGTTATATTTACCTTCTCAATCCCTTCATAAATATCAATTATTTTCTTACAATTTATTGATTTTCTAATAGGCCTCTGGATCTTTTTTAAGCTAAACCTATTAATTAATACTTCCAAGGTTTTATCCTTAGACCCATCATTAACTATTATTATTTCATATTCTGGGTACTCTAATGCCAATAAAGAATCTATACATTTTAAAATAGTTTTTTCTTCATTATAAGCAGGAACTAAAATAGAAATAGGTGTATAATTTTTCTTATCATAAATATTTATTGTACTATTAAATCTTTTCTTTAAATTAAATTCATATAAATCTATAATTGAATATACAGTGGATATAAAGAATATTACTGCATAAATAAATATATAATACATAAAAAATAAATTTATAAAATCAACTATTTTTTCTAACATGACAAAGTAATTCTTTCCTCCTTATAATTTAAAATTTTATTATATAAGGTATTATTTTTTTTCTGTAGAACATATAATAAAATTTCTTTAGCATACATATCTTCTTGATTTAAAACTTCTTCAATGATTTCCTCAGTACAGTTATTTTCTAAAATACTTGATGCCGAATTTAGTCTAACGTACCAATTTTTATCCTTAAGAGATTTTTTTAAGCTATTTTCAACTTCAAAGGAATAATACTTAGAAAGACTCTTTGCCGCTATTGCTCTTTCTTCCCACCATTTAGATGCTAATAATTTAATCAATTCCACATAAGCTTCATCATAATAATTCTCTTCAAAATATTTTATTATACTTATCCTTACTTCCCTATTACTTTCATCTTTTAATTTCATCAAAAGAATTTCTTTAAAAAAATCATTTTTATTTTTAGAAAAGCTATTTATTATAAGGCATTGCATTTTAGTATTTAATTCATTTAAAATCCTTGCCAGTTCTTTATTTATTTCATAACTATTTTTAAATTTATCAATAATCTCAATAAAAACCTTATTATTTATATATATCCTATTTTTAGACATATAGATTAAAGCCTCAATGAATTTATCTCCTTTACCAATATTAGCTATTGAATTTAGAGCATTATATCTTACATAAATAGATTTATCATTTAAGCATTCCATTAAAAAATTTTGTATTTTAAAAGAATCTATTTTATATAATCCTAAATTAAATATAAAATAACACTTTCTTATTGAATCCTTTTTTGCATATTTTTTAATTTCATTTTCTATTACTTCTAAAAAGTTATACATAAAGATGGATATGTCATATTTAACTTCTTGATTATTACTTAATTCTGAAATTATTCTATTAAAAGCTTGTCTACTTTTATTTTTTTTTAAAATTTTCTCCACATATAAAATTTCATCTTTGGAAAGCTTATTATTGTTGGTTACTTTTAGAAGCTGTTTTTTTATGACTTCTCTAATCTCTTTCTCTATTTTGTCTACTTTTTTCTCTCTTCTTTTAGTAGCTCTTTTTTCAAATTTTATATATATTATTGATATAAATATTACATATATAAAAAGGATTAAAGAAAAAAATATATATGATACTATTTTCATATTTCCTCCTTATTTTTTATTAAACTCTTCTTTAAGCATACAATAAGACTCCTTAAGCCTTTCATGATATTTAGGCTTTACCCATGAAGTCAAATTAAACCTTTTAGAAGCTATTCGTGAACTTTCTCCATTATTATTTTTTATTGTGACACCAACATTTATATAATCTATTTTCTTAGAATCAAAAGAAAATGTTTTATAAAAATCATCTATTATACTTTTAGTTGATGGATCCTTAAAATTTAATAACCCCCATGGAATTCTAAGTTCTATATAATTATTATTAATATAATAATCAGCAACTGAGTTAAACTCTTCACTTTTAGGATTTCCATTTCCTAAAACTAACTTTCCTGTCTCATAAGATTTAGCATCTTTAAATGTATTAGTCACCTCAGAATAACTTTTTTCTTTAGAAGGAAGCCTTACTACTGAGAATCTTTCACCATTTTTTTGTACATCAATTTTATTAGGATCTACCTTTAATTCATTTCTATTTTCTATAAACTTAAATGTATCATAATATTCATGGACTAATACCTTACTATCTTCTTTACCTAAATCTATTATGAAATCTACATTATTTTCAAAGGTTAAACCTTTTTCATTATATTTATTAACTCCAGAATTAGGAGTTACATCCAAATCGATGTATACCCTCTCCTGTTCATCTATAGGTTTATTAAGTTCTACTAGAAAATATAAATATTTTTCATCATATTTCATAGAAAGATTTACTCCATCATTACTTCCCAATATATCGTTATATGTCCATTCATTTATACTTTCATCTGGATAATAAGTTTCATTTTCATCACCTGGCTCAAAGGAAATAAGTCCAAAATTTTGACTAAATACTTGAGCATTACTCCAATAAGCACTCTTATCTAAAATAAATAACTCTTTTGTATTCCAAGATGATCTATACCAACTATCTTGCCATTCAAATAATATTCCTCCTACACATCCAGATTCTTTAATTGCTTTATATGTTTCTATTAACATATTTCCCTGCTCTTTTTCAGTTATATATCCATTTTCATCACTTTTAATAAAGTCACCAGCCATTCTTCCTGATGGAACTGAATACTCAGATATAAGAACAGGTATACTATGATACTTATTTAACTCAGTAAAATATTGATGTAAAATATCATTATTTATTAAAGAATCATTCTTTAATATAGAAATGTTATAAGATGCCATTATTCCAGATTTAAACTTCTCTGTTTTTTTAATATTTTCAATATCAATAAATCTTTTTTCTTTATTCTTTTTATTTACATATCCATCTCTTACAAATTTCATTATGTCATCTTCAACTGAAACAAAGCTTATAATTCTTTGTTCCTTATAGTTTTTACTCTCATATTCTACTAAATAATCAGCTAAATAACTTAAATACTTTTCTGTATCAGAAGCACCAATTTTACTCTGTATATACTCTCCATTAAATTCTGGTAAATCATTCATTATCTCAGAATAAATAACATCATCATAAGCCAATTCATTTCCTATGGTATAACCAATCACATATTGCGAAATATTAGTTTCATAAATTTTTTTAGAATTACTGCTCAAACTTGGAATCTTATTACCATGTATTGCATCCACAGTTGTTTCTATGTTTTTTTTTAATTCATCTGAAACTTTTTCTCCTTGAATATCTTCTCCATCATCTATTGCTACTTCATTTAATGATATTCCTTGCAATAAATAAAGTGGTTTCTTATTATTTAAGTTAAACTCATATAAAGCTTCATAAAAGTCTTTATTCATAAGCCCTTGAACTCTTAAACAATTTAAATTTAATTCCTCTATATCTTTAAACCATCTAATATAGTCTTCCTTATTGGCTTTAAAATCTCCTGGAAAGCTTCCAGGCTTAGTAGAACTAATATTTATTCCATTTATACTAACCTTATCATCTCCTACCAAAACTTCCTTACCAATTATTTTTGAAAGAATATTAATATCCTTTTTGTTATAAGCCATTTTCCCTATAAAGTTAATTCCTATTAAGACAAAGAAAAATGTAAAAATACTAAAAATTAAAAATTTCTTCATTTATATTTCTCCTTTACTCTGTCCATTTATAAAGTTTTTCTATATTTTCATCCATCCATCTTCCCCTATTTATTAAAAATACCTTAAGCATTTCTATTTCTTCTCCATAGGAAGTTGCCATGTTTTCTGTTGATTTGAAAAGACTGGTATTATTCTTTAAATATTCGTCTAACTTTTTAGGATCATCCTCAAACTTAGAAAAATCATTTCTATAATCTTTAAACATCTCAAATTGATTACACATATATATAGGCCAAACTTCAAAATTTCTCTTAGGAGCTTCTCCTAACATTTTTACAGTATTATCTATAAAATCAATTAAGTATTCATCACCTAAATAAGTCTTTCTAAGTAATTTATATCTATTAACTACCTTTTCAACAAAATTTTTGTCTTCCATAAGCCTATCAAACCAAGCAGTTCTATTCATATAGAAGCCTTTATAATCATAATAAGGACTTAAAACATCGCTATTTCCCATAGAAGCATTAAAATCCCATACTGGACCAGCCTTAATCTTTTCTCCAAAGTCTTTATAAATATAAGTACTTAATATTCCAGCATCTGTATTATTAAAAAATTCATTTATAATATAATAATCTACAAATGTATCTACATCTATGTACTTTTGATATCCAACACTCTTATTATTAAATTCATTAGAGTATAAACTTCTTTCAAATATACTTATAGCCTTGTTTATATAATTTTTCTGCCCTTCAGTTAAACTCTTTTTAGGATATGATGCTAAAATAGGATAATCATATAAATATGCTTCTTTCCCATAATTATTAAAAATAATATCCTTTTCCTTAGGATTATTTTTTTCAACTATAAAACTAGTCTCACTCCTTGATGGATTACTTTTTGAGATATTAACACGATTTTTATTTCTCTTTATCTGTTCAATCATAAGAAATACTCCCTTATAGTGATTGGCACTTACCGTTTTCCCATCATCAACTATAAATGCCTCACAAAATTTAGCTCTTGGAGCATACTCCATTATTTTCCCAGATACACTGTAGGCCATATAATTTCTCAAAAGGGACTTGTCCTCAAAAGGAGCATTTAAAATCCATTCTGATTCCTTTGGCATACCTAATATCTCTTCTTCTTTTTTATTTCCACTCTCATCAATCAAATCTATACTATATTGTTTTTTAGGCACTCTCCTAGTAGTATTTCCTCTTATTTTTATTTGTATATCAGATTCTAAAGCTGGTTCATCATTTAAATTATTTATCTTTCCTTCTGAATCATATATTTTTATAGTTCCTTTTATACTCTCATTCCCATTTATTTTCTCTCCATTTGTGTCTATAACTACTAGTGGGAGGTTATAACCTTCTTTTTTTGTGTTTTCCATTTCTAAAGAATATTTATTGACTTCAGCTTTACTATTTGCTACATCTTTCTCTTTAAAGGTTTCACTAGTACATCCAATGAAAAAAATAAATGATAAAATCTGAATAAATAATATAAAAATTATTCTTTTCAACTTCATATTAACCCAATGTTTCTCCATTTTGAGCAACTATATTAACCGCTGAAACCCCCTCAATTGCATATAACTCCTTTAAAATCCCTCTATCGTCATCCTTTTTTATCTTTATTTGATAAACTAACTCTATATTATTTCCTGTTGAATTTTTAGCTCTTAATTGGCCAGATTTAAAAGCCTTAAAAACGCAACTCATCATATCTTCTTCTTTTTCTCTTATCCCTCTTATTATTAAAATATATCTATCTTCTTTTCCTAACCCACCTATACTTATTAAAAATATTATTACACTTAAAAATAAAGCTCCTACTATAGCTACTACATAACTTTGTGTTCCTACACATATTCCTGTTGAAATAGCCCAAAATATGTACATTGTATCTCTAGGATCCTTAACTGCAGTACGGAAACGCACAATAGATAAGGCTCCAACCATACCTAAAGATAATGCTATATTACTTCCTATAACAATCATAACCATACTTGTAATTAGAACCATCATAACAAGTGATACGTTAAATTTTTTGTTATACATAACACCACTATAGGTTCTTTTATAAGTTACAAATATTATTAAACTTATAATTAAAGCCACAAATAAAATTTCAAATGCTTTAAATGCTCCAATTTCACTACTATTACTTATTAAATAATCATATAATTTTTCTTTCATCCTATTTACCTCTCATTTCTTAAGTTTAAGCTAAATAATTTTCAAAAAATCTTCTTGAAGCACAATATTTACTCATGGATTGATTTACTGCCTCTCTTCCATTAACTATTTGAGATATCCAGCAAAAAAAATCACCATCATATTTTACCTCTAAAAGTCCATCATAATGAGTAAATACAGGTGTTAAAAACACCTCTTCAGAAAACAAATCAAAATCAGTTTCACTAGCTCTTATATTGCTATCTAATGTAACTCTTATACTATTTTCTTCATGTATATATGCTCGTCTATTATATTCTACTAAAACAACAGGCTGATATTGTCCTATTGTCATTATGTTATAAGCAGCTTCTGCAATTGGACTATTATATTTTAATAAAACATCATACTCCTTATTTATTAAAGCTATTGCGTCTTCTCTACTTATACTTAAAGTTTCCTTTTTTTGATTAATATTAATTTTTCTTTTTATTTCTAATTTAACCCATTGACAATCTGTCCTATATATCCTAAGTCTAATTTTTTTTCTAACCTCCTCTCCTCCAAGTTTGGCATAATAATCACAATTATCTATGGAATCAAAATATAAACTTCTAATACTGTATCCATAACTTCCATTATTTTTATCTGGAATCAGTATCTTTTTTAATAAATTTTCTAATTTGTAATAATCAAATTCGCTTATTACATATTTTAATTCTCTCCTGTTTACAATCATATTAGGCTCCTTTCTTGTTTTGTATGATTAAAATAAATACTTTATTTTCCCAAAAACGGTCGTTTTTGGGAACAAAAAGCTATAAAGGTAATATGATTTAAATATATTCTTTTAAGTCAATAATCTGGAAATAAAATTAGAATTTTAATGATAGCTTTAAAGATGTAGAATATTTATAAGTTTGAATCAAAAACGACCGTTTTAGGGAATGATTAATTAAAATTTACATAATTAATTTTTAGATTTTGTTAAGATATCTGTAAATCGTGGATTTACTAACCTTTGTTAATTCTGTTATCTCTGATATTTTATACTTTTTACTATTATACATTTGAATGGCTAAATTTATATCTTGTTTACTTTTAGGAGGTCTTCCACCTTTTTTCCCTCTTGCACGCGAAGCAATAAGTCCTTCAATTGTACGTTGAGAAATAAGATCTCTTTCAAATTGACTAATACCTGCAAAAATAGTAAACATTAATTTTCCTTGAGGAGTCGTAGTATCAAGCCAAGATTCTTTAAGTGATTTAATATTAGCACCTTTTTCTTCGACTTTTTCTACTATACTAAAAAGTTCTTTAACACTTCTACTTAATCTTGTAAGATCAGTAATTATAATAATATCTCCTATATTAAGAGAAGATATTAATTTATTAAGTTCTGGCCGTTCATTTTTTATACCTGATATTTTTTCTGCAAAAATTTTATCACAATTTACAGAATTTAATATATCTAATTGTCTGTTTAAATTTTGTTCTTCTGTACTTACTCTTGCGTATCCCAATTTCATTAAATCACCTATTAAATTAATTTTTACTCAAATTAATGTATATAATTTTATATTACAATTAAAATTAAAAAATTTCAATATGAAATTATTATTAATAAATAATGTTTTGCATTTAAAATATTTTAATACAAGATTAAGGCTTAGGTAAATATTACATAAACCTTAATCAATATCTTTTTAAGCAACTTCAGTATTTGGAACCAATAAGTTTACACTATCTATTCCTTTAAAATTTATAAGGTTATCTATTAATAAATTTTCTTTAGATTTTGATGTATTTATTTCATAAACTAATTCAAATGAATCACTTAATATATTTTTAGCTTTAATATTAGTTTTTATTTTCTCTTTTGAGAATATTTCTTCAATATTATTTAGATTTACATTTTGTCCTCTTATTACAAGTAATAATTTATTATCCTTTAATCTAAGCTTACTTGTAGTAATCATTAAAATAGATAGTATTATTGAACTTACTCCACATAAAAATATAGCTCCTGTAGCTGATGCTAGTCCAGCAAATATACTCCAAAATATAAAACCTATATCTCTTGTATCTTTTACATTTGTTCTAAATCTTACTAAAGATAATGATCCTAACATCCCTAATGAAACAGCTAAATTTATCTGTACTAATTCCATAAGCACAGTTGTAATAAATGTTATCATTATAAGGGTTGTATTAAACTTCTTATTATAATTTAAAGTATCGTATGAAGCTTTATATGTAAAATAAATAATTGTTGAAAAGATCAAAGATATAAAAATAGTTTTTAAAATTACATTTGGATTTTTTGCATGTTGAATTAATGAAGTTAAATCATTTATATTAAAATTTCCACTTAAAATTTGGCTCATATTTATGTTCCTCCTAAAATCATTTGTATTGATTAATAATAATATGTATTTAATAATTGTCTTGAAGTACCAAATTTGCTTGGTGGTTTTCCAACGAAATTACATTTAGATAAAACTTCTTGTAATTGTTGGAATAAAAATCTATCATATTTAACTTCTAAGATACTTTTATCTCCTGGTAATCCTTTTTGAAAATTTATATTTTTATTAAATAAATCATAGTTGAAGTTAGTAAATCTTAGATTATTATCTAATGTAACTCTGGTATTGAAAAATTCATGTGTAAAAGCTCTTCTGTCATATTCAACCATAGAAACTGGTCTATATGATTTACTCTTCATTAAATTAAATGCGTATTCATATAAAGGATTGTCTTTATAGTTCAATAAAACAGAATATTCTCTATTTATTAACCTAATTGCATCTTCTTTAGTGATAGTTATACTTTCCTTTAATTCTCTTTCAAAATGCTTTCGTTTAATTTCAAATTTAGCAAATTTGTCTTCTTCATTATAAATTCTTACTCTTATACGCTTTCTCTTTTCAGTTTTTATTTGCTTTTCTATAAAATCTTCATTGTCTATACTATCAAAATATATACTTCTTGTTTTATAGCCATTATAATCTCCGTACTTATCTGGAACCAATATTTGACTTAAAGAATTTAATAAATAAACTCTATCTGTACTTGAAACTAAAAATTTTACTTCTTTTCTAGATACTGATAACATCTTCCCCCTCCTTTCTCATTAATTAATACAAAAGTATTTTTTATTTTGTGTACCTTTT
Source organism: Clostridium sp. CTA-17 (assembly GCF_054767895.1). NCBI lineage: Bacteria > Bacillati > Bacillota > Clostridia > Eubacteriales > Clostridiaceae > Clostridium > Clostridium sp. CTA-17. Next base: position 148,642 of record NZ_BAAABF010000006.1, on the reverse strand, counting down.
TAATAAAAAAAGGCATATATCAAAATAATTTTTTTATTTTACTATTTTGATACTGCCTATTTTAATTTTTTAATTTTTACCTAATCATCATCTGAATCATTTAAATTGTCACTTGAGTCTTTATCATCACTAATTTCTTGTTTATTATCATCTTCATCATTATCATTTTCATAAGTATCATCATCATTTAAATCACTATTTACACTTTTACTATTCTTATCCTGTTCTTTTTCCTTATTATCATGATCATCTTTATCATTTTCTTTATCCTCTGTTTTATCATCATCGTCTACTTCATCATCTTGCTCTATTTCATTGTCAGAATCTGTTTTATTATCATGATTTTTTTCATCATTTACATCATCATAATCTTCTTCATTATCTTTTAAATTTATATTCTCTTCGTTCAATCTATCAATAAGTTCATCTATAGTAATATTTTTCATCTGTTCCTCTGAAAATCTATTATTTAACCTTTTATTAATAGAATATTTCCCCAAACTAATACCAACTTTCTTAGCCTCCTCATGGTCTCCTTTGTCTCCTTGAATATAAACAATTTTAAAATCATTGAAATTTTCATTTATTACCGCTTTAACATTATCCTCAAATTCAACATTTTTATTTTCTCCTAAGAATGAAAATCCAACTATAAGTGAGTTTTTATCTTCAAACTTCTTATTCTCTTTTAAACTTGTTTTAATTAGTTTAAGTGCATCATCTAAAGATTTATTTTTTATTTTATCAATATCTAAACTCTTTGCATCATCATTTAATGCCACTGCATTAATTACAGTATTATCTTTATTAACCTCAATTGAAAAACTTGGATTAATATCAAATGTTAATAAGGCATATGGTGTATTTTTATTATTGACATTTATAATTCCAGAAACAATACTAATAAATATTAACGCTGCAGTAACTATTGGAACAGTCCAAATTTTTATAATTTTATTTACTTTTTTATTCACTATAATATCATCATCTGTAAAGAGAATCGCTTGTCCAATATTTACATTTTCTTTTTTCCTTATTTTTAGCAATCCTCCACTTTCATCCATAACTATTATATACTTATCATGTATATCAATAATTACTCCTTTATAATACAAAGTTATTCCCCCTTATTTTTTATCCAGAGTATTATATTCCTATATTTTTTAAAGAAAATTACTATAACTGATATTATAAATAATTTATTTCTCTTTAAAATTCTTTCTGTAACTACATATTTTAAGGAAATTTTTTTTACAGGTAATCTTCTCTTTTCATACATAAATGTAGTTACTTCTGAATCATGGCTAACTTGCTCTGAAAGATTTATAGAAAATGTTCTTGTATCTCTATGCTTAGGAGAATTATTTATTAAATCATCAAGTTTAATTTTAAATAACAATATTTCTTTTTTAAATTTATGTATTTCTTTAATAAGTTCATCTTTATTTTCGATGGGATTATGTACTATATTAGTGATATCTATTCCTAAATCCTTTAAATACTCCACAGAAATCATTTCCCTATATTTCTTTTCCTTATTTAAATAATTCTTTATTCTACTCTCTATTACTAATTTCGCAAATGAATGAAAGTTACCCTTTTGAGAATTATATTTTTCTACAGCTTCAACAAAGGCTAATATTCCCAAACTAAATTCTTCATCATTTTCAATAGATACATATCTTCCAGTCAAGTTAGAGATTGTATTTAGTATAAATCTAATATTCTCTTCAACCAGTTCATTTATATCTTTATTTTTTAAAGTAATATTTATCATAATAATTCCTTTCTATATCTATATAAAACCTAATTAAATAATATAAATAAAATAATAATTTACTCTTATAAATCTCACATAGATATGTTTTTTCTAATAAAAAATTATAATAAAAATTTACTTATTTTCCAATAAATTAATTGAATATTCAAAAAATAGTTACAATTTTATTTGTATTAAAAAAGGAAAATACGTATTTATATATCCTTTAATTAAGTGATACTAATTTTAAATACATATTTCCCAAATCTCTTATTTGTTTTTATTATTTAACTGTTTCAAAGCTTGTTTTAATTTTTCAGGTATAGGTACTCCTAAGGCTACACAATTTTCTAATATACTTATACCCTCATTTGTTATATAGAAATAAGCTATCATTGTTCTAAACATCCAAGTTCCATTACCTAATAACCTATCTAGCATAACAGCAACTAAAAGAACTATTAATATAAGCCCTTTTTTAGCTATTCCTTTCAATCCTATATTTGAACATAATTCTTTATTTTTACACCCTTTAATTACTCCAGTCAAATAATCTAAAAAAATAAATACTAATAAAGTTATTAGTGGAATATCCCATGCTCCAAATATCCAAGTGAATAAAGTTCCTAAGGATACAACCCCTAACTTTACATAATTTATTATATTCTCCATAAGAACAATACTCCTTAAATCTAATTTAATTTCTATTACTTATTTGAATATATAATATAATATTTAGAACACTCTTTAATTGTACTTATTTTTCAAATATAATTTCACTAATAATATTTAATTGCTAAAAAAATTTGACATATTGTTATAAAAGCTTTAAAATAAACCTATCAAATTTAATTTTATACAATTTAATTTTTTAAAATAAAAATATTTAGGAGGATTTTATTATGAAACAAAACGGAAATGAAATGTTATTAAAATTACAACAAGGAGAATTAGATGCAGTTCTTGTTTATAGAAAACTTGCTAAACTTGCTAGCTCTGAAGAAGAAAAAAATGTTTTATTAAGTATAGCAGCAGACGAAGGAAGACATGCTTCAATAATAAGAGAATATTCAAAAGAAATTTTAAAACCTTGTAGTAAATCATCTGAAGAAATAGAAGCTGCTTATAAGAGTTTAGGTAAAGAGAAAGTTTTTGAAATGCTTATAAATGCTGAAATTAATGGTGGCCCAGTATATGAAAAGCTTGGAGAAGAATTCCCTAGATTTAAAGAAATAGCTAAAGATGAAATAAAACATGGTAATTTATTAAAAGGATTAATAGGAAAAAGCAATCTAAACTAATTTAGATTGCTTTTTCTATAGGTTTAAATATATCTCTAGAATTAATATATATTCTAAAAATACATCATAGTATTTCAAGTTTATTTAATTTGCTTCTTTACTAGCAAACTGACTATTATAAAGACTTTCGTAATAACCACCTTGCTTCATTAACTCTTCATGAGTTCCCTGTTCAATTATATTACCATCATTCATTACTAATATTAAATCTGCACTCCTTATAGTTGAAAGCCTGTGAGCTATAACAAAGCTAGTTCTATCCTTCATTATATTTCTCATTGCCTTTTGAAGTAATAATTCTAATCTAGTATCAACTGAACTTGTAGCCTCATCTAGTATTAATATAGCTGGATCTTTTAAAATTGCTCTAGCTATGGTTAAAAGTTGCTTTTCTCCCTGAGATACATTTGAAGCCTCTTCATTTAATAACATATTGTATCCACCAGGTAATGTTTTAATAAAATGATGAACATTTGCAACCTTTGCTGCCTCTATTATTTCTTCTTTAGTGGCATCAAATCTACCATACCTAATATTATCATAAATAGTTCCATTAAATAGCCAAGTATCTTGAAGAACCATACCAAACATAGATCTTAAATCTTCACGTTTCATATCTCTAATATCAACACCGTCTATTTTAATTGAACCCCCTTGAACATCGTAAAATCTCATTAAAAGATTAATAAGAGTAGTTTTACCTGCTCCAGTTTTTCCAACAATGGCAACCATCTGACCACTTTTGACATCTACGCTTAAATCTTTTATAAGTGGCTTATCTTCCTTATATCCAAACTTAACATGATCAAAGGTTACATCGCCCTTTGGCTTCTCAATTTTTGTAGCGTTATTAGGATCTTTAACCTCTTCTTTTTCCTCTAAGAATTCAAAAACCCTATTAGCAGCAGCCACTGCTGATTGTATTGCTGATGATAATTGAGTTACTTGAGATAAAGGCTGATTTATTTGCCAAATATAACGTATAAAGGCTTGAAGATTACCAACAGTAATTCCACCAGCTATAGCTATTATAGAACCTACTACCCCTACCACAGCTATTCCTAAATAAGTAACAAGACTTATTAAAGGTGACATTATACCAGATATAAATTGAGCTTTAAAACCTGTTTCTCTTAATTCTTCATTTACCTTTACAAATTCATTTAAAGCATCATCTTCTTTTCCATATAACTTTAATTCATTAAAGCCTGTGTACATTTCTTGTACTTTTCCATTAAGATTTCCTAAAGCCTTTTGTTGACTATTAAATAATTTCTGAGATTTAGAAACTATTATCTTTGTAATTAAAATACTTAAAGGTATTATTAAGGTTGCAATCAATGCTAACTTAATATTTATGGAATACATCATTATTAAAGCTAATCCTACAGATAAAAATGCATTTATTACCTGTACAAAACTTTGCTGCAATGCATTAGAGATAGTATCTACATCATTAGTGATTCTACTTAATACATCTCCATAACTATTACCATCAAAATATCTTATTGGAAGTCTATTTATTTTTTTCTCAACTTCATTTCTAATATTTTTCATGGTATTTTGAATTGCATTAGTTAATAAGAAACTTGCTATAAGAGTTGATCCTGTACCACCTGCATAAACTAAAAATAATAAGATTAATACCTTAAAAATATAATTAAAGTTAACTGAAGCTCCAGAAACTCCTCTTATAATTCCCTCAAAATCCTTAGTTAATTGAGTTATTATTAATCCTTCTGTTCTTGGTGCTATGGCAGTGAAAACAGCTGCTGAAATTATAAATAAAATAGCTCCTAAAAAAGCCCACTTATACTTACCAACAAAAGGAGAAATCTTTTTTACTACTGATTTAAATTTATTCATTTGCTAACTCCTCCTCTGTAAGTTGTGATGTTGCTATTTCATGATAAATAGGGCAATTTTTTATTAATTCCTTGTGAGTTCCTATTCCAACTACTTCCCCTTCATTTAGAACTATAATCTTATCTGCATCCATTATAGAACCTATTCTCTGAGCCACTATTAACACAATAGCATCCTTTGTTTCAGATCTAAGTTCTTTTCTTAAGATTGCGTCTGTTTTGAAGTCTAAAGCTGAGAAACTATCATCAAAAATGTATATATCAGGCTTTCTAACAATTGCTCTAGCTATGGAAAGTCTTTGCTTTTGTCCACCAGATACGTTAGACCCACCCTCTGTTATTAACTCTTCAAATTTATTAGGCTTATTTGAAATAAATTCATAGGCCTGTGCAATTTTAGCTGAATCCTCAACCTCTTTGTACTCTGCATCTTTCTTACCAAATTTTATATTATTTGCTATGCTACCAGTAAATAAAAGAGTTTTTTGAGGAATGAAACCTATTTTTTTACGTAGATATTTTAAGTCATAATCTCGTACATCTACTCCATCTATTTTTATACTTCCCTTAGTAACATCATAAAATCTTGGGATTAAGTTTATAAGTGTACTCTTACCACTACCTGTACTTCCTATAAAGGCAATAACTTCTCCCTTTTTACCACTAAAGGATACATCTTTAATAACAGGCTCCTCTCCATTTGGATAAGTAAAAGATACATTTTCAAACTCTATTGTTCCCTTGTTTTCTGTATTCTTTATTCCATTTTCAGGACTTTTTATTATTGGTTCTGTATTTAAAACTTCCATAATTCTATTAGCAGAAACCTGTGCTTTTGGATACATTACAAAAACCATAGAAAATAACATTATTGAAAACATTGCATGGAATAGATATTCAATAAAGGCAACTAATTGACCAACTTGAAGTGTTCCTACATTTATCATCTTACTAGATATCCAAAAGATAACTATAATAGCGATGTTAAGTAAGAAAAAGAAAAGCGGTTGAGATATTGCCATAAGCTTGTTTAACTTTTTAGCTACCTCTGCATAGGACTCATTTGTTTCATCAAATCTCTTCTCCTCATACTTTTCATTTCCAAAAGCTCTTATTACCCTTATACCAGTTAAATTTTCTCTAGATATTCTATTCAACTTATCTAACCTTTTTTGTAATTTTTCTGATAAAGGTTCAGAAGTTTTAGCTATTAATATAACCCCTAAAATTATTATAGGGATTACTACTGCTAAAACTAAAGATAAGGAAAGGCTTGTTCTAAGTATCATTACTAAACTTATAGTAAACATAACTGGTGTGATTAAAGCCATCCTTAAAAGTGTGTTTGTAAATTGTAAAATCACAAATGGATCATTTGTAGTCCTTGTTATCATAGAAGAAACTCCAAACTCATCATACTCTGTGTGCGAAAACTCTTGAGCTTTTTTAAATATATCATTTCTAATATCCTTAGTTATTCCCGTTGAAATTTTAGATGAACAATATCCAAGTAGTATTGTTCCCATAACACCAACTATAGAAATAAACACTATTATTAAGCCCATTTTTTTGATATAACCAATATCGCTATTTATTATTCCAGTATCTATTACTTTTGCCATAATGGTTGGAATTCCAAGTTCTACTAAAGCAAATCCAAATACGGATATAACATTTAAGATAAAAATTAATTTGTAATTCTTTAAATATTTTAGTATTAGTTTCATTGCTATATACCCCTCCCTTTCTTAAAAATTTTATAATGTAATTATTAATTATACCAAAACTAAATCTTTCTCATAAGTGTATTTTTAGTTATTTATATGTTAATTTTGTTCATATTCTTTAATTAATATATTTAACCTTCAATTTATAAGTTCTATTAAATATTATTTATATTGGCAAATATATTTTTAATATTTTATATTATTATATTTTTAATTTTATTGATATTTATTTTTTATTATATTTTAAAAATATAATACCACAATAAAAAATAGACCATAATAACTATCCCAAACTTTTAAGAGTTTGCTATTTATCATGGTCTATTAAATATACTTACTATATTATATTTTTATTTTAATCTAAGATTATTCTGCTTTTAATCATCGACACTTTTCACCTAGATAATTCCATATTCTTTTAATAATTTTTCTATGTCAGTTCCTGATATTTGCTTCATTAACTTTCTCTTTAATAAAAATGGTATATGAACTTTTGGTTTTTCACCATCTAATAAGCATACTCCAGCATTTAATAAATAACGTATATCATATCTTGATGCATATACTTCTGGTACACCCTTTTCAACTCCAGTTAATACATATACTGCTTCCATAGCTGTACGTCCTGAGTATTCAATAGTAAATACTGTATCTCTTCCTGGATCGTCTAAAGTTTCTGCAAATTGTCCAAGGAAGGCAAAGTTAACTGCATTCTTAGGAACAACATAAGGTCTATCTCCAAATTCACGTGGCATAAATTGTGCAGTTATAAACGGCATCATTACTGGAATTGCTGTACAAGATTCAGCAAGTTCTTCAATTTCATCAACTGGAACTCCTATATGGAATAACCATTCCTTTGTAATTTCCTTACCAGTACAATCTCTCATAGGTTTCTTAATATAATCACCATCAACATCTGAGAATAGTCCATATACCCAAACAACTATATCCTTTTCTGGTTGACCATAATATTGTTCTTGACGATTTATAGTCCAACTCATTAACCATGAAGAATCCACAGCTGTAACTATTCCTCCTGTTACAGTCTTTCCTCCATATGGTGAACGTTTAGTTATCTTTTCAATATATTTTGGTACACGTTCATCATGACAAGTTACTGTACAAGATTCCCAATTTGATTTTTCAGTATCAGTACAGAATTTATCTGGATGTCCAAATTCATCTGATTGTTTAGCAATATTTCTCCATAGTTCCCAGCATCCTTGTGGCTCTTTATTAAATGGAGCAGGAGTATTATCATCACCATATCCTGAACCTTCTGTAATAGAACCATTAGTTATAAATACTAAATCATTTTCAGTTAAGTTTACAGAAATATCTTTTCCGTTCTTATCCTTAGCAACTATTTTTTTAGCCACCTTTTTATCATTACTTACGTCGAATTCTACATTTTCAACATGTACTCCATATTCAAACTTAGCCCCATTTTCTTTTAAGAATTTAACCATTGGTTTTACAAAAGATGTATATTGATCATGTCTTGAGAATTGTAAGGCTGAAAGTGTTGGTAATCCACCAACATGGTGTATAAATCTATTCATATATAATTTCATTTCTAAAGCACTATGCCAGTTTTCAAAGGCAAACATAGTTCTCCATAATGTCCAAAAGTCTGTATTTAAAAGTTCTTCAGAGAATATTTCATCAATTGCTTTGTCTTGAAGTTCTTCATCTGATATAAGAACAAATTCTGCTAATTCCTTAGCTAAATCTTGTCCAAGATTAAATTTAGCATCGTCATATCTTTCTCCATTTTTATGAGTTATACGACAATTGCTATAGTTTGGATCATCATAATTTGTATAGAAAAAATGATCTAATACTGTCATATTTGGATCTTCAGTAGATGGAAGTGAACTAAATAAATCCCATAAAACTTCAAAGTGATGTCCCATTTCACGACCACCACGAGCCACATAACCTAGATTTTGAAGTACTTCTCCATCTAAAGAGCCTCCTGGAAGATCTAATTGCTCAAAAAATGTTATTTTGCTACCATCCATATGTGCATCTCTTATTAAAAAACATCCTGCTGCCAATGCACCTATTCCAGTACCAATTAAATATGCGCTTTTATTTTCAATTCCTTTAGGTTTTCTAGCATGTACTAATGCATGATAGCTTCCATTTGTTAAAGTAAGTCTGTCATCATGTGTTTTAAGTTTCATAAAATCCCCTTCTTTCTTAAAACTAGCTATAAGTTTTCAAAACAAATCTTAGCCTTATAAATCAACCCTTTATTAATAAGTCATAATCTTATAAATATAAGATTTTATTTACTAAGTGTAAGTTTTAAAAATAACTCTAACTTCCTTTAAATCTATAATATAACCTTTTACCATATATTTCATTAGATAAATAAGGGGAGTGTTCAAAATTCAAACACTTAAACATATTTGCCTAAAAATTAGGCATAACTCTCTTTGTGCCTAAATTTCTAAATATTTTATAGTCTAGCTTAAATACTTTTAGCTATTTCCAAGTTTTCTCTTCGATTATTTATGATTTCATTTGTTTTAACTATTAAGGAATTTAATACTTAATTTATTAATTTTCTATGCTTGCCTTTGCTAAATTTTGTTGAGCTTTTCGCTACGTTGAAGTGATAGTTTTATATTTCCATCAAATAATTCACCTATTCTTCTTATGATGGCATCTGGATCTTCCTTCATTCCAGAAGAAATCCATTGAATTACCATTTCTGTAAGTGCACATTGATAGAATGTTGCTATTAACTTCATATCATATTCAGATGCATTAATCCCCTGACTTAACTTCTTAACATACCTCTCCATCATATTTCCTGAAACATTGTAAATATAATTAACTAATTCTTCCCTCTGCATTGAATTATATACATGATAAATTACCTTCTTATTTCCTAAAGCAAACCTCGTTGCTAATACAAAGCTTTCCTCCCAGGACATAGTATCATTATATTCATCTATAACATTTTGAAGCTCAGTTTGAAAAAGTTCAGATAAAAGCTCATACATATCTGAATAATAATAGTAGAAAGTATTTCGATTAATTCCACAAGCTGATGCTATATCTTTTACAGTAATCTTATTTAGCGGTCTTTCGTTTAATAACTCTATAAATACGCTACGAATCATTTTTTTAGTATATTGCTGAGCCAAAAGAATCTCCCCCTTTTGATTTCTATTAATAAATTATAACATTAACTTTATATTTTTTCATAAAATGGTTATTATTATCTTTAATAATTACAAATTAGCTTATTACTTTACAGCACATTATGAAATATATGCTTTTTAGAAAATTTTACAATTAAAAAGTATGTATATTATAGATATTAATGCTAAAAATATAATCATAAAACATAAAAATTTAATTAAAAATTGAGGTGAATATCATGACTGTTTCATTTGCTATTACATTAACAATGTTAGGCATTTCTGCTGGAGCTAGAATAGCAGAAATATTATTAACTTAACCAATCACATACTATAAAAAATTAATTAGTTTTAATAATAATTATTAATATAAAATAAAAATGCCTATAAAAACTATAAGTTCTTATAGGCATTTTAATTTTATTTATATTAACATATTAGTTTCTTTTTTTTAATAAATATATTCCTGATCCAAGCATACTAAAAGCTCCAATCAGTAAAGAAGTATTACCAAACATATTTCCTGTGTTAGGTAATGAATTTATATTATCATTGTTTTCTTCTGGCTTTACAACAGGCTTTTCTTGTTCTGGAGAATCATTCACAGGAGGTATTGTATTATCTATTTCTGGTTTTTCCTCCTCAATTACTGGTGGTGCTGGATTTTGAGAATCATCTTCTGGCGGAGTTATATTATCACTTTCTAAAATTGGTAAACTTTCTTGACAAGTTGTATTATTAGAAGTTAATACATTTTTATATAATAAATAATATGCTGAAGCTGACCAACTAAAGTTTTTAGTATGTAGGCCTTGTCCTGTTTCAGGATTATAATTTTCCCTAATAGGCCCATCTCCTATTAACCCTTCTGCATTATCAAATAATTTTTTAGTTAAAGTTTCAGCTTCATTCTTAAAACCATAATTTTGAAGTGATTCTATTCCATATAAGGCTTGATCCATCCAAACTGGTCCACGCCAATATTTATTTGGATCAAATTTAGGATTATCTTTTGATGCTGTAGGTAAAGGCATATAAGTATTGAATTTATTAGGATCCATCATATTTTCTTTAACTAATTCAGCTTCATCTTGAGTTGCAACCTTAGCCCAAAGTGGCATCCAACCTTCAGTTCCTTTTCCTCTATTAACTAATAATTTTTTTTCACTTCCATCCTCATTTATTTGTAAATCATAGAAAAAACCAGTTTCTTTATCAAACATATTATTTCTAATATATTCTCCTACATTTTTAGCTTCTACTTCATATTTTTGAGAGTCTTCTGTTTTTCCTAAAATATCAGCCATTGATTTTAAGAAGCCTTTTTCTGCATATAAATAAGAGTTTAAATCAACTGATTCTTGATTTATTGAGTATCCTACTGTATTTCCATTATTATCTTTGTTTTCAAAAACATGAACTCCAACATCATCTGAACCAAATCCTTCTTTATCAAATCTAGTAGCATTATCCATCCCACTCTCCCATGCTGCTGCTAATATTATTTCATCTTCACTATTATTAGCAGGATGCACCATGCCACCATACTCAGCTATTCCATTTTTATCATGATCCCTATTTGTATACCACCAATTATGATAATCAACTAATTTAGGATACATTTCTTTTAAAAATTCTATATCATTAGTTTCTTTATAAACATTCCATACTGCCCAAGCTGCTAGTGGTGGTTTAGAATTTCTTTCATTCCAGTTTCCACCTTCTCCTCCTCTTTGCTCATCCTTATTATAAAATATTGCATCTATTATTGTACCTTTATCATATGGTCTAACTGAATCATCACCTTTTATCTGATAGTCAAATAAAGCTCTAATGTTATTTTTAGCTAGTTCTCCATCAAAGTTTGCAGTTGCAACAGCTTGTTTCCATGAATCCCAAGCCCACATTCCTACAAACCATTTATATGATAAAGATGGTACTATTCCATCATGTTTAATAGCTCCTGCTGCGCTTCTCCAGTTAGTAGTTAAAGTAATTATTGATTTTACAGCAGCATCTTTATAATGTGGATCACTATCTTTTTCTGTATTTGAAAAAGCTTTATTTAAATAATTTTGCCAACGATTAGTATTATCATTAAAATATGTATCACCATTTTCAAGTAAATCATTTATTTTAACTTGTTCATTATTAAACTCTTCAGTTGTAAATGTATAACTTTGAGTAGAAAAAGTTTTAAATGTATTTTGAGGTTTAATATTTACGATATTATCAAGTTTAGTTACATATGAATTTCCATTTATATATGTACTAGTATTTCCATCATACTCAACATTAAACTTTGTTTGATCTGTAGAAAAAAATGACCATGTAGATCTTATGTTAGAAAAATTAACTTGTACACCATTTTTTGTTGCTTCTAACGTCTGACCTAAATCGTAATTTTTTTCTCCATTATCATTAACACTTATAGTATATGGTGATTTATTAAATATATTTCCTGACCACTCTAGATTTAAATTTAAATCAGTATTCTTTTTATTTTCAATTTCTGTTTTAATTAATGCACTTCTATTAGTTGCAAAAATAAGTTCTAATTTTAAATTAAAATCATTTAATTCATATGTTTGAACTAGTTTACCTGGATAAAAATCAAACATTATATTTTTTGCTTTTGACAAATCATATACTTCTCCAGTATCACTATTAGTTAAAGTTATTTTGCTTATAGTATCTGATAAGTTAATTGGATACTCTTCCCCTACAATTAATGGTCCTGCAAATCCACCGTATAAATTTGTAGCTCCTTTTTCAGGTAAATAATATGCATGCCATGCTCCCATATCAGAAAATGGATTAGAGACATTAGTTGAATAGGAATCATTTAAGTTTACCTGAGGATTTCCTTGAACGTTTAAAACATTTCTAAAATCATTTACAGAGTTATTTTTGACACTTCCATATGCATTTAAATTGCAGAATCCAGTTAATAAAGTTGTCGTTAATACCGTTGTAATTAAAACCTTTCTTTTTAAATTAAATTGCATTTTAAAATTCCCCCTAAAAAGTAATATTAAAACAAAATACCACAAATCCACTCTACTTCGTTAATATATTTCCTAAAAAGTAACAATATGGTTGTCGAATTCAATAAAATAGTAACATCTTATGATAACATTTTCAATTAATGCATTAATATTTAACAAAATATTAAATATACTTAACTTATAAAAAATACTTTCTATTTAAATGTATTTATATAAGTTAAGTATTAATTAAAAGTTATATTAATTGGCTGTGGTAAAATATCTACAGAATGTATTATGAAAGTATAGACTAGTTAGTATCTTATATAAAAAATAGTAGCTAAATTAAACCCTTCCCAAATGTTGGACAGTTTAACTTTTAGCTACTCTCACAGAATGAATTATGTATTATACAGGGCTAAACCCTTAAATAATAAGATATAGTAACACTAAGTAGTTTTTTAGTTGTTTATTCTTTTATAAATAATAGGTTCATCATATCCAAAAGTTCTTTTGCCATTTACTTCTATAATTTCAGACACTTCAAGCTTTTCTTCGGAAAAGCGTTCAAATAATGTAAATTTTAAAATTGGAGTAAACATACTAACGCTTCCCCCTTCCCATATTCCTTCTATATTTTTATAGATAGCTGGAGTAAACTTCTCTGAAATATTTAATTCTACAAAATTTATATCCTCAAGATTATCATATGTAAAATTACTCTTGCTATAACCTTTTGGAATTTCATAAGATGTCAATTTAATATTTTCACCGTCTTCTGTAAACAAGAATAAGTGTGGTGAGCAAGTAGTTTTTCCATTGGAAGTATAATAACTTTCTTCAAGTAGAAACACTCCTTCAAAATTATTTGGAAGTCCTTTAATTTTATCATTACAAATATTATTTATATGCTTAGCAAAAGGGAATCCTTCTACTTCTTGAGCTTTTAACTTTTCTAACTGTTCAGAATTATCAAAATTCCCAACTAAAAGTTTAATAAAGTTGTTTAATTTATTCATAAAAAAACCTCCTAACTAATAAATAATATTATTTATTATAACACATAATATAATAAGCTTTATATAAAGTATTCTTATTTCTTTTTCTCTAAAACCTCTAAAACGCTATTATACTTATACGACCCTTTTATCTCTTTATTACTAATTCATAATTCAAAATAGAAATAATTTTACCCAAATATTTTTTAGTATTAAATTTTGAAAATGAGATATCAATTGAAAAAGTAGTAAGAGTAACTGATCTAAACAAAACATCTACAAGATGTATTATGAAAATATAATAATAATAAAATTAAAGACTTTTTAATATATTGGGATTTTCAAATATACTATCTAATTTTTTTATAAAAGGTATAATTTCCCCAAAATCTAATGCACGATGGTCAAAAGCTAAACATATTGGTAATACCTTACGAATACCAATAATCTTTTCTCCATTTTCATCAATATATACACCAGGTTTTTCTAAGATTGCACCAAAACCTATTACACAAACTTGCGGAGGTATGATATCTAACAAAGCAATTGCCCCTCTTTGTTCTCTATATGTAGAACCAATATTTGATATAGTTATAGTTCCAATTTCTAAAGGTACTTTTGATTTATCTTCATTATTATCTTCAGATATTTCATGTTCTCCACTTATTATACTGTTTATAATATTATAGTTTATTTTATCTGAAAATGACTTAGATAAAGACTCTGGATCTATACTTGAAATTTTCTTATTTAAATCTTTAATATATTTATTAATTTCATATAAAGACATTTCTTCAATATTATTTATACTTATTGTCATCATTTTTCCACTTGGTAAAATCCAAGGCATATTTACATTGATATCTTTAATTGTATGAATTTCTCCTTCACCAGTATTTTGATCGTAAGATATATGAGCATTTAGCTTTGGTGCAAATTTCAATCCTTCAGAAAATACTTTTAACATCAATGAATTAATTGAAACATTTTTTAATGATTTATCTTCTTCTTTTAATTTTTTAAATTCATCAATAAAATTTGTAATATCAGGTTCATACATATAAGATACATGTGGTATTGTCTGCCAAGATTTTGTTGTCATATAAGATATAATTTTTCTTTCAGTTGAGAACTTTTCTATATTAATAGTTGTTAATTTACTCATAATAAGCCTCCTATATTTTAAAATACATGTTATTCTTTCTATATAAAAATCATATTTTTGTTGTATTATGCATAATATTTAAATATTTTTATATGTAATTATTTTTTATATTTTGTTTTTTCTGCTTCTTACAATGCTATTTTATTCCCTTTAAAAGAAATAACATATTTATTTTCCTTTCATATATGTTACAATTTTGTAAGAAAAATCTTGACTAGTTATTTTTTATTTAATAGTACACACCTCCAATTATCGAACTACTTTTCAACGATTTTCTCATGTTTTCATTACCCTTGTTCTTTTTCAATTTTTATAAAATTCTATAATTACCTAACTTTTTAACTCTATTTTTAAATAAAAAGCCCTCCAAAGGCTCTTTTTTCTGCCTTTAGAGGGTACTATTTTTTTGATTTTTTATTAAGTTTTTTGACTTTTTGTAAATGCAAACAGTTTTGTGACTAGTTTAAAAAAAGTACGTCAACTCCCAAACCATTGGTATCACTGACTTACGACGAACCTTGACGGACTTTATATATTTTCTACTCACTATATATATATACAATTAAATAAATTTCATTTTTTCATACTATTTTTTTACTTTCCTATATATAAAGAGTAAAAAAAGTCCGTCAATTCTAGCACACCTCTTGATATCACTAAAAAGTTCTGGTTTCAACTCTGTCATTAGTATGTCACAACTCAGTCACACTAATAAGTTTAATATTTATAATTATTTCTTAATAAGTAAAGCAACATTCTCAATATGTGCAGTGTTTGGGAACATATCCACTGGTTGAACTTCTAAAGTTTTATAGCCATTCTCTTCTAATACTTTTAAGTCTCTTCCTAAGGTGCTTGGATCACAGCTTACATATACTATTTTTTTAGCATCTATATTTGTTATGGCATCTAGCAATTTTTTATCGCACCCTTTTCTTGGTGGATCTACTACTACCACATCAGCTTTTACTCCCTTATTTATTAAGTCTGGAATCACCACTTCTGATTCTCCAACGAAGAATTCTACATTCTCTACTTTATTTTCCTTTGCATTTATCCAAGCATTATCTATGGCCTGTGGAATTATTTCTACTCCATAAACTTTTTTAGCCTTTTGTGATAGGAATAATGTTATTGTTCCTGTTCCACAATATGCATCAAATACCTCTTCATTTCCTGTAAGATTTGCATATTCTAAAGCTTTACCATATAAAACCTCTGTTTGAGTAGGATTTACTTGGAAGAATGATAATGGAGATATATTGAATCTAAAGTCTCCTATGTAATCTGATATTGTATCTTCTCCCCATAGAGTTTTACTTTCTAAGCCTAATATTACATTAGTTTTCTTTGAGTTTATATTTTGTATAACACTCTTTATTCCAGGAATATTTTTAACCATTAAGTCTACAAACTCTTCTTTATGAGGAAGTTTTTCTCCATTTGTAACTAAGACAACCATAACCTCATTAGTTGTAAAACCTCTTCTTATCATTATGTGTCTTACTATTCCCTTTTCATCATACTCACCATCTACATTATATGGTCTTATATTAAATTTCTCTATCCACTCTCTAGTAAGTTTAACAACCTTATCTCCTATTTCATCTTGAATTAAGCAAGATTCCATGTCGATAATATCATGACTTCTTGGAGCAAAGAATCCTATTTTAACCTCTCCATTAATTAATCCTATTGGTAATTGAACCTTATTTCTATATCTCCAAGGATTCTCCATTCCTAAGGGATATTTAACTATGCTAGGATCTAACTTTCCAATTTTGCTAACACAATCCTTAACTCTATCCCATTTAAAATCTAATTGTGCCTTGTAAGAAGCGTGCTGAAGCTTACATCCACCGCATCTTTTATAAATAGCACAAGGTGGATTAACTCTTTCCTCTGAAGCTTCTAATACTTCCATAAGTTTTCCATAAGCAAAATTTTTATTAACCTTAACTATTCTTACTTTAACCTTTTCGCCCTTTAAAGCTCCCTCAATGAAAATTGGGTATTTATTATCAATTTTAGCTATTCCTTCACCCTCATATCCTTGAGAGATTATATCAAAAATATATTCTTTATTCTTTTCAACCATCAACTAAAACTCCCTTATATATTTAATCATCTATTCTATATGTTTTATTTCATAATAACTAACTTTTAAAGTTTATCATATGAAATTACCTTTTACAACGCACTATTAATAAGCTTTTTCTACTAGATTAAGTTAAAATACTCTTAACTTCCTCACCTATTATCTTTATTCCCTTTTCTATCTCTTCCTCTGAAAGCCTTGTAAAACCAATCCTTAAGGTATCTCTCTTCTCTCTCCCTTTAATATTATGTCCCTCTAAAGAAAATACTCTGTTTTCTTTTTCTAAGTAAAGGTCCTTATCTATATAAAATAAATCTCCAGGCATAAAAAGAACTCCCCTATCATAGCACCTTTTTAAAAGCTCTCTTGTATCAACACCTTTTATTTTTAAGAACATATAGAGTCCACCTTCGCCCCAAATTTCTGCTTCTTTAATATATTTTTCTATTACCCTCTTAGTAAATTTATATTTTTCCTTATAAACTTTTCTAACTTTCTTAATATACTTTTCAAAGGCCCCACTTATCATGAAATCATAAAGAATTCCTTGATCTAAGAAGGAGGTGTGGATATTTCTACATCTTTTTACGCTTTCTAATACCCCTATTATTTTCTTATCTCCATATACCCATCCTATTCTTAAACCTGGAAATAATATTTTAGAAAAACTTCCTATGTATATTACTCCATTACTTTCTCTATCTAAGGATGCTAAAGGAATAGTTGGAGAACTTTCATATAAAAGTTCCTCATTAAAACCATCCTCTATAATAGGAATACCAGCATCTTTTAAAACATTATAGACCTCTTCTCTCTTTTTAATAGATGCCACAACGCCTGTTGGGTTATGATATGAGGGAATTAAGTAAGAAAATTTAATCTTTTCCCCAAATTTTTTAATTTTTTTATTTAAATCCTCTATGTCCATGCCATCTTTGGTCATTTTAACTCCAATAATATTTAGTTTGTGAGTCTTCATTATTTTTAAAGCTGTGTTATGAGTTGGATTTTCACAAAGTATATAATCTCCCTCTTTTGTAAATGCAGAAAGCATCATATCTAGTCCTTCTGTAAATCCATTAGTTACTATTATTTCTTTTTCCTCTGAATAAGCACCCTTTTCTTTCATATAATCCTTTAAATAATCTATAAAAGGCTTATATCCCACAGCATAACCATAATTAACTATTTTATGTTTTTCTAAGGCAATTCTATTAGAAAAGGATCTCTTTAACTCCTCAATATTAAAAAGATTTCCTGGAGGAGCTATGCTTTTAAAAGAAATCATTCCCTTTTCCCACTTCTCTTCACTTTTTATAATATCTAAACTTTCAGCTAAGATCCCATATTCATTAGTTTTATACTGCCAATCAATATTCCACTTATTATCCTCTTTAATTTCAGAGTTTTCTTTTTTCATTGATGAAACTTTATTAGACTTCTCATTAGAAAATTCTTTTTTTACAAAAGTTCCTTTGCCTTTTATGGTTTCAACCAATCCTTCACTTTCTAAAATTTCATAAGCAGACATAACCGTATTTCTTCCTATTGATAAAATACTGCTAATCTCCCTTGAGGAAGGCAGTTTACTTCCTTCTATTAAAACGCCTCTATTAATAAGCTCTCTAATATACCTTGCTATTTGTATATACTTCTTCTCATTTTCATTAAAAGTTAAATTTTTAAACATAACTTCCTCCAAAGTAAATTCATAAAAAACCTTTCTTTTAAGATAAAACTTATTTTTAATTACATAATTTTAAAAATTAAATAAAATCTCTTTTTGATCCACGCTTTCAACATTAAACTAAATAAATTCTATCATATATGTTTTTATTCAAACAACTATATCCATTCATAGATTCAACTTCCAGTATAAATAAAAGCATTTTTACACATTATATATACTGTTGGTAGTTCCAACAAAGAGGTTCTTAATTTAAGGAGGAATTTATTATGAAACACAATTCAAGTATCGGATGTACAGTTCATGAATGTAAGTACCATTGTAATGAGGACAATTATTGTACTCTAAACAAAATAGAAGTTGTAAAGCACACTGCTGAAGCATCTTCTACAGAATGTACTGATTGTGGAAGTTTCGAAAGAAAATAATAAATTTTCACTCTAACACCAAAAAGGAGGCTATAATTTAGCCTCCTTTTCCAAATTTTTATGTTGAATTATATTATTTTAAGCCTTACTTCATTAAATCTCTTACGCAAATTTTACAACTTAATTTTTTCTATTTTAATTACATAAATGAAAAAAATAAGCTTTAAATTCTTCTAGAACTTTTTAATTACTATTACTATTTTAATTACATAAGTGGAGCAAATACTCTTATTATAGATCTTAAAATTCTAGTAGGAACTTTAACCTTAGCACAATCTTCTAAAGTTATTCTCTGACACTTTTCTAAAGTTTTTAAGAAATCATCCTTTATCTGTCCTACTGATTTAGTTTTATATAACCAAACTCCACATTCAAAGTGAAGGTATAAACTTCTATAATCCATATTTATAGTACCTACTATTCCTATTTCATCATCAGAGACAAAGGTCTTTGAGTGAATAAATCCTGGAGTATATTCATATATCTTAACACCAGATTCTATAAGCTGAGGATAATAGGCCCTTGTAACTATATGAGCATACCATTTGTCCTCAATGTGAGGAGTAACTATTCTAACATCTATTCCACTTTTAGCAGCAAGAGTAAGCGCTGTAACAAGCTCATTATCAATAATAAGGTATGGAGTATTTATATAAACATAGTCCTTTGCCTTATTTATAATATTTAAATATACATTTTCCCCTACTATTTCATCATCTAAAGGACTATCTCCATAGGGCTGAACATATCCATCACTTTCAAATTCATCTTCATGATGAAAATATGGGTAATATTTTTCATACTGCTCTTTTCTTTCACTATAGAAATTCCATATTTGAAGAAACATAACTGTTAAATTCCAAACAGCATCCCCCTTTATCATTATGGAGGCATCCTTCCAATGTCCAAATCTAACAATTTCATTTATATATTCATCAGCTAAGTTTA
Source organism: Clostridium sp. CTA-17 (assembly GCF_054767895.1). Taxonomy (NCBI): domain Bacteria; kingdom Bacillati; phylum Bacillota; class Clostridia; order Eubacteriales; family Clostridiaceae; genus Clostridium; species Clostridium sp. CTA-17. Next base: position 128,518 of record NZ_BAAABF010000006.1, on the reverse strand, counting down.
TTCCCCCAGTAAACCCAGTATGCCCATCTATAACAGTTATTTTTCTATGATCACGGTTATTCATTCTTAAGGATAAAAGGGGTACAAAAGGATTAAACACCATACATTTAATTCCCTTAGCCTCTAAAACTTCATTATATTTATATGGTAAAGTACCTAAACACCCCATATCATCATAAACGAATCTAACCTCTACCCCTTCTTTAACCTTTTCCTCTAATATTTCTAAAATAGAGTCCCACATAACACCTTCATGTACTATGAAATATTCCATAAATATGTAATGCTTTGCTTTTTTCAACTCTTCTTTTAATCTTTCAAAAAACACTTCTCCAGGAGATAAATACTCTGTTGTAGTATTTTTATATACTGGAAACTGAGAGTAATCAGCTATGTACCTTGATTGATTAGCTATACTTTTATCTTGTTCTTCTAACTCATCTAAAACTTTTCTATCATTATATAATAAATGTGCTGTTTCATCATAAGAAGCTTTTATTTGTTTTCTAAACTTTTTGCTTGTCTTATTTCCACCAAATATTAAATAAAATAATCCTCCAAAGACAGGAACTAATAATACAGGAACCGCCCATGCTAATTTGTAGGATGGATTATCTTTTCTGCTAACAATATAAACAAATACTACTATACTAATAAAGATAAACAGAAAATATACGTATATGAAATCTTCGCTTACTTTCCATATAGCCCCCATAAGTATAACAAACTGTATGAATATAAGAAATCCAACTATAAATGCTCTACTTAGTAGTTTTTTCAGAAATTTTTCCATTTAATCCTCCTTAACTTTATCAATCCAATTTACCTCTTTAATTTTTTATATTAAAAAAATCTTCTTAATTCTTTTAAGAAATGAGATACTAAATAAATTAATGTCTAATATTAATTTAAACCAGATTTAATTCTAATAGTAAAACTATTATCTCTAATCTCCTACATAATATTAGTCCATTAACTCCCATCCCTTTATAGCTACTTTATAATAGAGCCATCTAGGTGTAAACTTACTAACAAAATATAAAAATTTATTACAAAGTCCAGGAATAACTATTACCTTTAATTTCTTATTTATATTTTTCAAACTTATTTCCACCACTTCTTTTGTACTCATCCATCTTACAAAACCTTTATTTTGCAATTTACTCTCTTCCATGTTTAACTTACTATGAAAATCTGTTCTAGTAAATCCAGGACAAAGGCATTGAACCTTTATATTATTCTCTAAAAGTTCCATAGCTAAACATTGAGTAAAACTTATTAAGAAAGCCTTTGTTGAACAATACATTGCTGAGCTTGGAAATACATTAAATCCAGCCATAGAGCTAACATTTATTATGTACCCTTTATTATTCTCTTTCATCTTTTTACTTAAACTATGACATAATTTCATAGTAACTAGCATATGTACCTTTGCCATATCATATTGCTTATGATATTCATCTCTTGTAAAAGAATCATCAGCTCCATATCCTGCATTATTCACCAAAAATTCTATATTATCTTTTTTCTCTAATCTTTTTATAAAATCATCAAATTTATTATCATCAGTTAAATCTAAAATTTCTACATAGGTCTTAACCTTAAAATTATTCTCTATTTCTTCTGCAACAGCTTCAATTTTCTCAACTCTTCTACCTACTAATATTAAATCATATCCTTTTTTAGCTAGTTGAAAAGCATATTCCTTCCCTATTCCACTAGTTGCTCCAGTAATTACGGCTATCTTACCTGACTCTTTCATTTTATTCCCCCTTATATTTTTACTTAACACAAGATTTTTATCACCCTACTAATAAATATATATAATTCTTTCTTTAATCACTTACTATAAAATATCATTTATTTAATTAATTTTGAAGTGATTTATGTTACTTTCTTAAAAATATATTTTACCATATAATTAAAAAGCTAGAACCTAAAAATTAATTTTTTAGTTCTAGCCTTTAATGATTATTTTTTATAAAAAGTTTCACATTCAGTCGAAGTAGATGTTGTAGCTTCTGGCCCAAAAACTTGTATATCAGTAGAAGTACAAGTCATTCCAACATTATATGTACAATTCATAGCATAGCATTTTATCTTATGGTCTACATCTGCCTGACTATCTAGTGCTTGCATTATTGTTCCAGCATAATTAGTATTAAATGCACTTTTAATTGCATTAACAAAAGTTCTTGGTGCAAAGGTATTACAACAAGTTTCTTGTTTATTCTCTGCACTCTCTCCGTCAACTTCAATAGTCAAAGCTGAACACATTCCATTAACATAGTTAACACAATTATGAGCTGAACATGCTAATCTTGTCATATTCAAATCCTCCTCAAAATATTATTTGAGGTTATTTTTTGTATTTGCCTTAAATTTATACTATAAAACTATATTAATCTAATAATTTTAAATAAAAAAAAGAAGCACTCGATGGTATCAGTCATCAAGTACTTTTTCATCTTGGAATCAGTTGCCATTTGATTCTACTTATATTATTTCATAAGCACTATCTAATATACACTATTTTCTTTTACTTGTCATAAAAATATTGTTAACTTTTTGTAAACTATATATTTTTATAATATTTATTTAATATAATTTATTTTAATTTTATTTTTGTATAAATATTTTACATTTTTAAACTAATAAATTTTTATTAACAATTTATTAATAATTAAATTTCTTTAAAACCTACTTACTTTTTTCATTTAAGATTGTAATATTTTATCTTACTTTATAACCTTTCAAAATTTATATTTTTAATCAATAAAAATATAAACCAAAAAATTTTTATATTAAACAACAAAAACATACTCTTATAAATATTTAAATAATGAGGATATTTTTTCACAAAAAAAATAGGTAGAATAATCTACCTATTTTTATAATCAGTTATAAAATTATTTTACAACTTCAACTTTTACTATGTTAGTGTTTCCTTCGTTAGCTGGTACACCTGCAACAACTACAGCAGTATCATTAGCTTTAACGAATCCAGCATTTTTAGCTATTTCAACAGCGTTTTCCATTGTAGCATTTTCAGCAACAACTGGGTAAACTCCGAAGCATAAAGCAACTTTCTTAGCAACTCTTTCATTTGGAGTTACAGTAACGATTGGTGCATCTGGTCTGCATTGAGATATTCTCTTAGCAGTAGCTCCTGATTGAGTTAATGAAACTATAGCAGCTGATTTTAACTCGTGTGCAGCGTTACAAGCAGCTCTTGAGATAACTCCTGGTACAGCTGGTATGTGTTTTTTAGCTTTTGATGAAGCTAATTCGTAGCTTAACATTTCTTCTGACTTAGTAGCTATTTTAACCATAGTCTCAACAGCTTCTACTGGCCAGCTTCCGTTAGCTGATTCACCACTTAACATGATAGCATCAGTACCATCTAAGATAGCGTTAGTTACGTCTGAAACCTCAGCTCTTGTTGGTCTTGGGTTTCTCATCATTGAGTCTAACATTTGAGTAGCAGTTATAACTGGTTTTCCAGCATTGTTACATTTTTCGATGATCATTTTTTGAACTGAAGGAACGTCTTCCATTGGTATTTCAACACCAAGGTCTCCTCTAGCTACCATGATACCGTCTGAAGCTTCGATGATAGCATCTATGTTATCAACACCTTCTTGGTTTTCGATTTTTGAGAATATTTGTATATCAGCTCCACCGTTAGCAACTAATACTTCTCTTATAGCTTTAACGTCTTCTGCTTTTCTTATGAATGAAGCAGCAACCATGTTAACGCCCATTTCACAACCGAATATTAAGTCAGCTCTATCTTTATCAGTCATAGCTGGTAATTTTATTGATACTCCAGGAACGTTAACTCCTTTGTGAGTTCCAACTAATCCAGTGTTTCTTACTACACATTTAACAGCGTTTCCTTCTACAGATACAACTTCTAATCCAACTAAACCGTCGTCTATTAAGATAGTATCTCCAGCTTTAACGTCTTTAGCTAATCCAGCATATGTAACTGAACACTTAGTAGTGTCTCCTATTACGTCTTCTGCTCCAGCATATATAGTAAATTCAGTTCCAGCAGTTAATTCAACTTTGCTTGGCTCGAATTTTCCAGTTCTTATTTCAGGTCCTTTAGTATCTAATAATATAGCTACTTCTTTACCTAATTTTTTTGATATTTCTCTTACTTTAACCATTCTTCCTTTGTGCTCTTCATGGTCACCATGTGAGAAATTGTGTCTTGAAGCGTTCATACCTGCTTCGATTATTTTTGTTAAGATTTCTTCGTTTTCACTAGCTGGTCCGATAGTGCATACTAATTTTGTTCTTCTCATTTAAAAAACACTCCCTCGTAAAAAAATTAACCCTAAGTTTAAAAATATATAATAAATAATAAATTAAAAAAATTTATTATGTCATTAACTAAAATTATTTGTTTATAGCGTTAGCCATTTCGTAAAGACTTTCGTCAAAGCTTCTTTCTATATCTAAAGCTTCATCTATATCCATATCGAATATTTTGTTTTCTTTAATTCCTATAACTTTTGAAGTTTTTCCTTCTAATAAAACTTCTACAGCTTTAGATCCCATTCTTGATGCTAATACTATATCATCAGCAGTTGGTGATCCACCTCTTTGGATATGACCTAAAATTGTAGCTCTAGTTTCTATACCAGTTACAGATTCTATTTCTTTAGCTAATTCAGCTGATCCTCCAACTCCTTCAGCAACAACTATTATGCTGTGAGTTTTTCCATTTGATCTACCTTCTAAGATAGTTTTGATTAATTCATCTTTGTCAAATGGCATTTCTGGAACGATTATAGCTTCTGCTCCACCTGCGATACCAGCATATAAAGCAAGGTCTCCACAGTTTCTTCCCATAACTTCTACGATAGATACTCTTTCGTGTGAAGTTGATGTATCTCTTAATTTGTTTATAGCATCTACTACTGTGTTTAATGCAGTATCAAATCCTATAGTGTAATCTGTGTAAGATAAGTCGTTATCGATTGTTCCCGGTAATCCAACAGTCTTAACTCCTAATTTTGAAAGAAGTTTAGCTCCCATGAATGATCCATCTCCACCTATAACTACTAAAGCTTCAACACCGTAAGCTTTTAATATTTGTGCAGCTTTTTCTCTTACTTCTTCTTGTTTGAATTCTAAACATCTAGCAGTTCTTAAGATTGTACCACCTCTGTTTATGATTTCTGAAACAGATTTTCTATCCATTTTGAATAGTTCTCCATTTATTAATCCAGCGTATCCTCTTTGAACTCCCATTACTTCAAGTCCATGGTGTAAAGCCATTCTTGTAACTGCTCTTAAGGCAGCGTTCATTCCTGGTGCATCTCCACCACTTGTTAAAACAGCAATCTTTTTCATAATATTTTCCTCCTCTACACCACTTGGGACAAACTAAGTCCCAACAGTGTCAAATATTACCCACATTTTTAAGATATTATTTATATATGTTAAATGTTTATCAATTTTAAACTATTTTAAATTTTATCCCAAAATTTAAATACCCTATGTAACTTTATTAATACTATTCTACCACAATTAATTGTACTTAAAGTAGTGCTTATTTTCAACCTTTTTATGTAGAATTAAAGAAAAAAAACTCGATATATGATAATTTTTTCAATTATTATTATGCTCTAAAATCTTTTTAATATTTAATTAAATATTAAAAGTTATAATTCAAATTTCACTATAATGCCCATTTAAAACCAAATAAATAAATTTTACACTAAAGAATTTATTTAATTATTTAAAAAAATTTTATTTTTTTAATTTTAAGAAAATTTACAAATTAATTTTAGCACTTTTTTAAAAAAAGTCCACTTTTAAAAAGACTGTTACTAGTGCTTCATTTAAAATATCTCCCTCAAACTCAATAAGTAATCGTTAATACCCATTCTATTAAAAAAATATTTTATACTCTAGTTTTCCTTCTAAAGTGGACATTCATTTCCTATTTTATTTAGTTTTAACAAATTTTAAGCTTAATATTATAAGATTAAATTTAAAATTTCAATCTTACTCAAAATACTGAAAATTTTCTTTCAACTCTGAATTATAATATTAACCTTCAACTACTTTTACATTTTCTTCTCCAAATTTGGTAATTAAAAAGTCTATTACATCTGTATCTAAATCAATCCACATATCTCTGTTTAACCTAAAAGATGCTTTTTCCTTTGCTGCAAATATATAAACTGGAGAATCACCTTTATATTGTGATAATAAAACTCTTAAAGGCTTAACTATAATATTAGCTTTTTCCCTATCTTCAACCTTTATATATACCTTTGAAGAATTCATTAATTCTAATGGCTGTATATCTTCACAAAGTATTTTTGCCTCCTCATCTTCTTTCAGAGAAACTCTTCCCCTTATTAAAACAAAGGAGTCCTCATTTACTAGTGCATTACATTTTTCTAAGGTTTTAGGGAATATAACACATTCTAAATATCCAGTTAAGTCCTCTACTTTTGCAAATGCCATAAGAGTATTATTTCTAGTTACCTTTCTAGAAACATTAGTAAGAATTCCACCTATAATTACTCTAGTTCCATCAGTTAAAGAACTGTCTACAACTAAATCTTCTAATTCAACGTTCTTTTGCTCATTTAAATTCTTTTGAGCTTCTATTATTTTTTCTATAATTATTGATGTTTGCTCCTTTAAAGGCTTTTCATAATCATCTAGTGGATGACCACTCATATAAAGTCCTGTCATTTCCTTTTCCATAGCAAGCATATATTTCTTGTTGAATTCCTTTATGTTTGGATATCTTATTTCTAAGTTTGATTCACTCTCTTCTTGAAGTGCTCCAAACAATGACATTTGCCCATCTATGTTTTTCTTTCTCTGAGAATATACTCCATCCATTATTTTTTCAAAAACAGATAGTAATTGTGATCTATAAACCTTTAAGCTATCAAATGTACCAGCTTTTATTAAACTTTCTACTGATCTTTTATTTACAATACTTAAGTCTATCTTGTTGCAAAAATCCATAAGGGAAGTGAATCTACCCTTTTCATCCCTTGATTTAGCTATGTTTTCTACAACATTTACCCCTACATTTTTTATAGCTCCCATACCAAATCTTATAGTATCACCCTTAACTGTAAACTTAGTATAACTCTCGTTTATATCTGGTGGTAACACCTGAATTCCAAGCTTTTCTGCACTTCTTATATATTCAGATACCTTATCACTGTTACCCATAACAGAATTAAGCATAGCAGCTAAAAACTCTACTGGATAATATCTCATAAGATAAGCTGTCTGGAATCCTATTACGGCATAGGCAGCAGCATGACTTTTGTTAAATGCATAGGATGCAAAGTCCATCATGGAGTCAAATATTTTATTAGCCGCCTCAGCTGAAATACCATTTCTTAAGCAACCTGGAACCTCTATATTTCCATTTTCATCTTCAATTCCATAAATGAAGTTCTTTCTCTCTTCTTCCATGACCTTATGCTTTTTCTTAGACATAGCTCTTCTAACAAGGTCACTTCTTCCCATGGAATATCCTGCTAATTTTCTAACAATCTCCATAACCTGCTCTTGGTAAACCATAACCCCATAGGTTACATTTAATATGTTTTCAAGCTCAGGAACTATATATTCTACTGATTTTGGATCCCTTTTACCACTTATATATCTTGGTATTTCTGCCATAGGACCAGGTCTATATAATGATATTCCCGCTATGATATCCTCTAAACAGTCTGGCTTAAGCTCTTTCATGAAAGAAGTCATTCCTACTGACTCTAACTGGAATACCCCTACTGTATTTCCTTCACCAATCATTTTATAAACTTTTTTATCATCAAAGTCTAAGTTATCTAAATCTATGTCCACTCCTCTGTTATACTTGATCATATCCACAGCATCACGCATAACAGTTAAGGTTCTAAGACCTAAGAAATCCATTTTTAATAAACCAAGCTCTTCAAGTGTTGTCATATCAAATTGAGTTACAATGGATTCATCATTTTTTTGAAGTGGAACATACTCAACTAAAGGCTGAGAAGCTATAACTACTCCCGCAGCATGAGTTGATGAGTGTCTTGGAAGCCCTTCTAGCCTTCTACTTACATCAATAAGTTCTTTTACTCTCTCTTCAGTATCATATATTGTTTTAAGCTCTGGATTTAAATCTAAAGCCTTATCTATTGTTACCCCAAGAACTGTAGGTATTTGTTTAGCTATTCTATCAACCTCTGCATAAGTATAATTCATAGCTCTACCTACGTCTCTAATACAAGCTCTTGCTGCCATTGTTCCAAAAGTTATGATCTGTGATACATTGTCGTGACCATACTTTTCAACAACATAGTCTATAACTCTTTGTCTTCCCTCATAACAGAAATCAGAATCTATATCTGGCATACTTACTCTCTCCGGATTTAAGAAACGCTCAAAGAGTAAGCTGTATTTCATAGGGTCTATTTTTGTTATTCCTAAGGTATATGCAACTAAGGCTCCAGCTGCTGATCCTCTTCCTGGGCCAGTTGGTATTCCATTATCATTGGCATACTTAATGAAATCCCAAACTATTAGGAAGTAATCAACATATCCCATTTGCTTGATTACTCCAAGCTCATATTCAAGCCTTTCAATATCCTCTTTTACTTTTTCATTATTCTCACCAATTTCATAAATCTTATCTATATCATATATTCCCTTTTCCTTAAGAGGCTTTAGTTCTTCTAATCTATCTATAAGACCATCAAAGCAAGTCTTTCTTAGATATTCAAAGGGCTCTACCCCTTCTGGAAGTGGGAACTTTGGAAGCTTTGAAACATGGAATTCATAATCAAAATTACATTCTTCTGCAATCTTTAATGTATTTTCTAAAGCTTCTGGAATATAATCAAACATATCCCACATTTCCTCTGGTGATTTTAAATAGAATTGGTCAGAAGGGTATCTTCTTCTATTTGGATCATCCACAGTTTTTCCAGTTTGTATGCACATAAGTATATCATGTGCCTTTGAATCTTCCTGGTTTATATAGTGAACATCATTTGTTGCAACTAAAGGAATATTCAGCTCTTTAGCTAATTGTATATTTACCTCATTAACCTTTTTTTGCTCTTCTATTCCATGGTTTTGAAGTTCTAAGTAAAATCCATCCTTAAATGTATCTCTATAGAATATTGCAGCTTCTCTAGCTTTATCTATATTTCCATTTAAAATAGCTTTTTGAACTTCTCCCCCAAGACAAGCACTTAGGGCTATTATTCCCTCTGAATGTTCTTTTAAATATTCTCTATCAATTCTTGGTTTATAATAAAAGCCTTCAATAGATGCTACAGAAACAATTTTCATAAGGTTCTCATATCCCTTTTCATTCTTAACAAGAAGAACTAAGTGATATGTTTTATTATCTTCATCATTGCTCTTTATCTTTCTAGACTTAGGCACAACATAAACTTCACATCCTAAGATAGGTTTTATTCCTTCTGCCTTAGCTTCTTTATATAAGTCAACACATCCATACATAACACCATGGTCAGTTAATGCTATACTTTCCATTCCAAGTTCCTTTGCCCTCTTAATAAGTGGCTTTATTTTTCCAGAACCATCAAGCAAACTATACCCAGAGTGTAGATGCAAGTGACAAAACTTCTTATCCCCCATTTCCTTCACATCCTTTCATCTAATATTGTTTCTATAAAATATTTTTAATCATATATAAAATGCTATTTTTTAAGTTTAAATCTTAAAAATAATCTCTATTTTTTTATTAAAGCAAACACTTAAAAGTTATGTTTTAAATTAAGTGTAATATATTAATTTTACCATATTAAAGAGAAATACACTAAGAAAACTTTATTGTATTAATTCTAATTATTAATCTCTCAAGGAAAAATAATCTTTTTATACAAACATATCTAAATTACCATATTAATTTAAATTAATTGGTTTTTACTAGAACTTTACTTTAATTAATTTCTTAAAATTAATCAATTTAAATAGTTAGCTAAATGAAAAATTAAACTAAATTAAGCCTATATTAAAAATAAAATTTTAATATAGGCTTAATTTCTTATTTCAAACTATTTTTTGCTGCATCTATAGATTCTTGAACTTTAACTCTAGCATCATATACAGATTTTTCAATACCTTTCATTGCACCAATAAACTCATCTTTAGGCATTGCTAATATTTTATTTCTATTAGCATCTAAATCGCTTTTAACTGTACTTATAGACATTTTTAAATTATCTATATTCTCAACTATTTTTCTATTGGCATCATTAACTTTTCCATCTGATTTAGAAACTTTACTGTTAAGCTCATTTTTTAAATTTGTAAGTTCAGTATCTAAGTTTTTATAATATTTTTCATATTCTTTATAAGTTTCTTGCTTAGTATCCTCTGTTACATTTGAAAAATCATATTCTGTACCTAAATTTACATCACCAATATAAGTTTTTATTTTTTCTTCTAGCATTGTTTTATATTCAGCTGGAGTTGTTGCTGATAATTCTGAGTTCTTTGTCATTTCATCAGCCTTTTTTGTACATCCAACCATACCTATAATTCCAAAAAACATTACTCCTACTAAAAGCCAAATTGTCTTTTTAAAATTTTTTACCATATTAATACCTCCACTTAAAATAATATTTTTTCAAAATTATCTTCCCCATAAAAACAAATTAATATTATTCCATTTAGCAGGTATTTTTTTCATAAAAAAACTTTTAAGTTTTTTAACAGCAAATCTAATATTCGCTGTTAAAATAATTACTTAAAAGATTTTAAAAACTCTGCTAGAAGTTGCCTGTTCTAAGCTCTTCAGCTATTTTTTCAATTTTTCTTAATCTATGATTTACCCCTGATTTTCCAACTGGTGGTTCAAGCATTTCACCAAGCTCTTTTAATGATTCCTCAGGATAAGTTAATCTAAGTTCTGCAACTTCCCTTAAATTCTTAGGAAGTCTTGCAAGACCTATTTCTCTTTCTATAAGTTTTATACTCTCAACCTGTCTAACAGCTGCATTTACAGTCTTACTAAGGTTTGCAGTTTCACAGTTTACAAGTCTATTTACATTGTTCCTCATCTCTTTCATGATTCTAATGTTTTCAAGTTCTAAAAGGGCAGTATGAGCTCCTATTATATTTAATAAATCTACTATTTGCTCTCCTTCTTTTATATAAACTATATAACTATTTTTCCTTTGTATTACCTTAGCTTTTAACCCAAAAGTATTAATTAGCTTTCCTAAATCTTCTGCATATTCTTGAGAGTGAGTAACAAACTCTAAATGGTAAGTTTTTTCTGGATTACTTATACTTCCTCCACCAATAAATGCTCCTCTAATATAAGCTTTTTTCTTTTCTTCTGTATCAACTAAATTCTCATCTATATGATAATCTAGTGACATTATTCCATCTATCTCTCTTAATATACCTGTTATTTCAAGTAATTTTTTTACTCCCATTTCTTCGGTTACAACAACCATATAAATATTATTTTTCTTTAAGGAATTACTTTTTTTAACCATAAGCTTTGCATGTATGTCAAAGTAATCCTTTAATATAGTAAACATCAATCTTGCAGATGCAGGATTTTCTGTTGTCATTTTGAAGCTTATTTGTCTACCACTAAAAGCAAGTGTACCGCATACTTTCATGATAGCTGATATTTGAGCAAGAGCTTCCTCTTTTGATATATCAATATATCTACATATTTCTCCCTTTACTTTTGCTGAAAATGACATGACTGCTCCTTCCTATTTGAACCTTCTCTTTTCTTAATTCTTTGTGATAAATATATATACTCTAAAATTTTCTTTCTATCATATAATAAATGCTTTTCCATTACTGTTTCAATGAGAAGTTGTGCTAAATAATCCGAATTATGTCTTATATAATCCCCTTTAACCTTAGTTAAATCTCCATCAACAACACATAGTCCCATCTTTTTAAGCTTATTAATATCAAGTTCTACAAGCTCAGAATTTTTATCTAAGTACTTTTCTTTCAATTCTTCTGAAATATCTTTAGAGTTTGCAATTATACAGTCTACCATATCTTTTCCACAATGATCTAATATAACTTGAACATGGTCAGATACCTTAAATCCATCAGTCTCACCTGGTTGAGTCATTATATTGCAATTATATATTTTAAATGCTTTACTTTTCTTTATAGCTTTACTTATATCTTTTACCAAAAGGTTCGGTAATACACTAGTATATAAACTTCCTGGTCCTAAAACTATAGCATCAGCCTCTTCTATAGCTTCCAAAGCCCTATCCAAGGCCTTAGCATCCTCTGGTATTATCTTTAATTTTTTTATTGGACTACTTTGGTCTATTACTTCCTCTCCTATTAGAGATTCACCTCTTACCCTATGTCCATTCATAAGTTCAGCTTCTAAAACCATATTTTCTAAAGTTACAGGTAAAACTTCACCTTTAACGGCAAGTACAGAACTCATTTTTTGGACAGCATCCTCAAAATTTTCAGATATTCCATCCATAGCCGCTAAAAATAAATTACCAAAACTCTGGCCCTTTAGTCTACCATCATTAAATCTATATTGCAATAATTCGTTCATTAAAGGCTCAGTATTAGCCAAGGCTAAAATACAGTTTCTTATATCACCAGGTGGTAGCATACCTAAGTCTTCTCTTAAAATACCAGATCCACCACCATCATCTCCAACTGTTACTATAGCCGTTATATTAGATGTATAATGCTTTAATCCTCTAAGCATGGTGGAAAGGCCTGTCCCCCCACCTATAACAACAATCTTTGGCCCTTTAATTAAAAGTCTATCATCTTCTATTAGGTCTTCTAAATCATCTTCTTCAATAGATAAATTTATATATCCTTTATTAACTAATGAAACCACTGACTTCACGCACCAAACTATTGATTTATATCCTACTAACCCAGAAAAAATTATTAGTATTATAAATACAGCTTTATCATGAATGGTGGTTACATGTCTCTCATCAATTAACTTTGCAATGGCAACAGCCATAGTAATTATAGATGCTAAAGCCAAAAAAATGTATCTTTTAACTCTGATACCAGGCTTAAGCATTTTTTTCATCATCATAGTTTTCTATCTCCCCTATTTATATCCTCATTAATATCTCTATGCTCTAAGGTAACATGGAAGTTCTTAGCTAGAAGTTCTTTGTATAAAGCGTTAGCTATAGCTACTGATCTATGTCTTCCCCCTGTACATCCAATAGAGATAATAAGTTGTCTCTTTCCTTCTTTTATATAATTAGGGATTAAGAATTCTGCCATATCTGAAAGTCTTGATAAAAATCCTTTTGTTTCTTCTTGAGCAAGAACATAATTTTTAACTGGTTCATCTTCACCTGAAAATGGCTTTAACTCTGGAATATAAAATGGATTTGGTATAAATCTAACATCAAAAACTAAATCTGAATCTGATGGAATACCATACTTAAATCCGAAAGATAAAACAGTTATTGAAAGATTTTGCTCAACTGGCTTACCATCTCCATATAAAAGATTTATTTTTTCTCTTAAATTTCTTATAGGATAATTTGAAGTGTCTATTATATTATCAGCTCTATCCTTAAGTTCTCTAAGTCTCATTCTTTCTTCACTTATACCAGTTATTATTCTTCCATCTGGTGAAAGCGGATGACTTCTTCTTGTTTCTTTGAATCTCTTAACTAAAACCTCATCAGAAGCCTCTAAGAATAAAATTTCGTAATTAAAATTATTAGCCTTTAAATACTCTATGCTTTCAAATAAATCATCAAAGAATATTCCGCCTCTTATATCTATTACTAATGCTATTTTATCTATTTTACCTTCACTTTGAACACAGGCCTCTGCAAACTTAGGTATTAACTTTGGAGGTAAGTTATCTACGCAAAAGTATCCTAAATCTTCTAAACTTCTTGTTGCTTCTGTTTTTCCAGCCCCTGAAAGTCCAGTAACTATTACAAATCTCATATTATCATCTCCTATAAATCTATAATCTGTTTAATAACTTCAAAACATAAGAAATGCTTTAATCACTTAGTAATTAAAGCAAACAAACTAATTTCTTAAATAGATTATAACATAAAATAAGTCAATTATTACTTATTTTATAAACCTCTAATTTTATATATTTTTCTATTTTTTAAGTAAAGAATTTTTATATTATTATACGGCTAAAAAAAGAGTATGCATATGCATACTCCTTCTTACTAATCTCTACCAATTATTCTAACTTCAGTATGAAGTTCAACATCAAAATTTTCTTTAACTGTTTTTTGAACATGAGCTATAACATCTAAGACATCCTTAGCTGTAGCTCCACCTTTGTTTATTACAAAACCTGAATGCTTTTCTGAAACAGCTGCTCCTCCAATTGAGAAACCTTTTAATCCTGAATCTTGAATAAGTTTTCCAGCAAAATATCCTTCTGGTCTCTTAAATGTACTACCAGCTGATGGATATTCTAAAGGTTGTTTACTCTCTCTTTTATTTGTAAGATCATCAATCTTATCTTTTATACTAGCATACTCTCCGCTTTCTAGTTCAACTGTAGCCTCTATAACTACATATCCCTTTTTCATAACTATTGAACTTCTGTAACCAAGTTCTAATTCCTCTTTAGTTAAATTTTTAATATTACAATTTTCATCAATTACTCTAGCTGATTTTATTACATGTGCCATTTCTCCATCATAAGCTCCAGCATTCATAAATACTGCGCCTCCAATGCTTCCTGGTATTCCACATGCAAATTCAAAGCCTCTTAAGTTATTTTCTAAAGCAGCCTTTGATACATCTTTTAATAAAGCTCCACTCTGAGCTGTTACGCAATTTCCCTCTGTTGTAATCTTGTTTAACTTGTTAAATTTAATTACAACTCCAGAAATGCCTCCATCTTTAACTAAAATATTAGAACCGTTACCTAATATAAAATAAGGTACATTATATTCCCTACAAAGTTTTAAAGTATTAACTACTTGTTCTTCATTAACAGGAGTTACTAGTATATCTGCTGGTCCTCCTACTCTAAAATAAATATGTTCGCTCATTGGAGAATCCACAGTAATATCTTCTTCATTATAAAATTCACCTAATAATTTATAAAACTCCATGTATTGATTCATACCCAAACTCCTCAATTTTAAATTTAATATCCTAATTTAATAGTATAAATTAATTCTTGACATATTTTCAATATTTAGTACAAAATTTTTTTATTTTCCTATGCCATAATATTATATATATTATTCTAAGTCAATTTCTGTTAATAAAATTAACTTGAAAAATATTGTTTTATACTTTCTGCTGCTTTTCTGTCTATCCCTGGTGTATCTAATAACTCTTCCATAGATGCCTTTTTAATGTTATCTATACTTCCAAACTTCATAAGAAGATTTCTTCTTCTCTTTTCACCAATTCTAGGTATATCTTCTAATATGGAATGTAATGTTCTTTTATCCCTTAAACTCCTGTGATATGTTATGGCATATCTATGAACCTCATCCTGAACTCTAGTTATTAGATTCATAAGCCCTGATCCTCTTCTAATAAGGATTTCCTCGTTATTAAATATAATTCCTCTAGTTCTATGCTTATCGTCTTTGACAAGGCCACAGACAGGAATTTCTATACCAAAGTCCTTTAGAACCTCTAGGGCTATATTCACTTGCCCTTTTCCACCATCTATCATTATCAAATCTGGAAAAATACAAAACTTACCCTTTGAGTATTCCAAATTTCTCTCTTTTATTTTATTTACTTCCTCTAATCCATGTGCAAATCTTCTACTTAATATTTCTCTCATACTTTCATAATCATTAGGCCCTTTAACACTTTTTATCTTAAATCTCCTATAATCTGAATTTTTTGCTTTTCCATTTTCAAAGACTACCATGGTCCCTACTGAGTCTACACCCTGTATATTGGATATATCATAAGCCTCTATTCTAGCCGGCAAAGAATTTAATCCTAAAACATCTGCCAGTTCAGTTAAGGCAGACTTATTTAACTCTTTTTCCTCAACCATTTTTTCTTTAAATTGGTCAAGCATTATCTTAGCATTATTTCTAACCATATCTAAAAGATTCTTTTTATCCCCCTTCTTAGGGACTTTTATCCAAACCTTAGATCCTCTTTTTTCTGTAAGAAACTTTTCTATTAATTCTTGATCCTCTATTTCCTCTGGCACATAGATAGTCTTAGGTATTTGTGCAGTTCCTCCATAAAAGGATGCTATGAACGAACTTATTACCTCTTTAACTGGATCATCACTAATATTTTCAATCATAAAGTGCTCTCTCCCTGTAACTTTTCCCTCTCTAACAAAGAAAACTTGAGCACATCCATCCTTTTCGTCAGTATATAAGTCTATAAAGTCTTCGTCTCCTTCTTTTGCAGTGAACATTTTTTGTTTTTCGCTAATCAATTCTATGGCCAAAATTCTATCTCTAATTTTAGCTGCTTTTTCAAACTCTAATTCTTCTGCAGCTTTTTCCATCTCTAGTTTTAACTTTTTTATTATGGATGTGTCTGTACCATTTAAAATGTTTATAATTTCATCTATCATTTCCCAGTACTCAGCCTTAGATATATAGCCAGCACAAGGAGCTTTACAAAGGTTAATATGATAATTTAAACATGCTCTCGTAGGCTCTCCACCTTCCACAATGGCCTTTTTACAGGTTCTTAAGGGGAATAACTTTTTAATAAGCCCCATAACCTCATAAACAGCTGTACCATTAGTATATGGTCCAAAATATCTATTTCCATCCTTAGCAAAATTCCTTGTAACATAAACCCTTGGAAAATCCTCATTAGTGGTTATTTTTATAAAGGGATAAAACTTATCATCCTTTAAGGCTATATTATATCTTGGACTGTATTTCTTAATAAGATTACATTCTAAAATTAATGCTTCCATTTCAGAATCAGTAACTATGTACTCAAATTCAGCTATATTCTTAACCATAGCTCTAACTTTTTCAGAGTGATTCTTAGAGTTTTGAAAATATTGCCTTACTCTATTTTTTAATATCTTTGCTTTTCCTACATAAATAACTTCTCCAAGAGAATTTTTCATTATATAAACTCCTGGTTTATCAGGCAATATCTTCAATTGGTGTTGAAAATCAAACATCATTATCACCTCGCATCTTTTATTATAAAACTTATTTTTATAAATTAAATAACATTTATGTAAAATCACTATAAATTAATACGCCCTAACATACTATTTTTTATAGTAATATTAGGGCGATTATTTTTTTATTAATTATTTAGTTATCTTCTATAATTATTTATTAAAATATGCTTGCATTACTCTAGCTGTAACAGGGGCTGCCACCTTTGAACCTGAACCACCATTTTCAACTATTGTTGCAACAGCTATTTTAGGGTCATCCGCTGGAGCAAAAGCTATTAACCATGCATGAGAATTTCCATCAGGAACCTGTGCTGTACCAGTCTTAGCTGCTACATTCATTCCTTTAAAATATCCCCAGTTATCATTTATTCTATCTTTTGCAACACCTTGCATATATTCATTTATTATTTGAGCTTGTTCTTTGCTCATAACTGTATCTTTTTTAGTTGAGTTAAACTCTTTTACAGTATCCCCATCTTTATCAACGACTTTACTAACTATATAAGGTTCCATTCTAACTCCATTATTAGCCACTGTTGCCGCAACCATAGCCATTTCAATTGGACTTGCTAAAACTTCCCCTTGACCTATAGCATCATAAGCTATCAGACCTTTATCAACTGTTTTTCTATTAGGGAAACTTCCTGAATAAGCTTTAAGATTTCCTAAATATAAATCTTTATTAAATCCATATTTTTCTGCTGTCTCTCTTAGATTTTTATTTCCAAGTTCTTCTCCAAGAATTCCTCCAAATACTACGTTACTTGAAACTGATAAAGCTTTTCTTAAACTTATGTTTCCATAAGCAGTTCCATTTTCATTTGGTAAATCTTTTGTACCAACATTTATAGAACCAGTATCATTGAAAGTTCTTTGAGTTATACCTGAAAGATTTTCTAAAGCAGATGTTAAAGTTACAACCTTAAATGTAGACCCTGGAGGATATTGACCATTTAAAGCTCTATCAACTAATATGGCATCCTTAGAATTTCCATTAGGATTGTTAGCAATTTCATATGTTTCTTTCATATTGTTAGGATTAAATCCTGGCTTTGAAACGCTTGCTAACACCGCTCCAGTCTTAGGGTCTAATGCAACTACAGCTCCTCTATTAGCTCCTAAAGCCGCGTATGCTGCCTTCTGTAAATCAGTATCTAAAGTTGTTACAATACTATTTCCTACCTTTTTATCACTTTCATTTCTTTCTTTAAAATCTTTTTTGAAATTAAATGATTTTAAGAAAGATTTTAATGATACATTTTCATAAGTAGTTAACTCTTTTGAATATGCTCCTTCTAAACCTGCATTTCCATATATTCCACTAGCATATCCAATTGGATGAGAATATATTTCTCCATAAGGATATTCTCTTTTTTGAGTTAAATCACCACTTTTAGTACTTTTAGCTAGAACATTTCCATTTCTATCTTTTATCTCTCCTCTTATAACCTCATTTTGAGCGGCCATAACAGCAGAGTTACTATCCATCTCAGCTATCTTTGGAACTTTTATTAATTGGAAGTAAGCTATGTAACTTATAAGACCTACTAATAGCACTAAATAGACTAACATAACTTTTTTTATACTTCCTGATAAATCTTTTTTCTTTGCCATCTATCTTAGTCCCTCCTCTGAAATTTTCTGAAGTATTCCTAAGGCAACGAACACTGTAAGCATAGATGTTCCACCATAACTAACTAAAGGTAAAGTTATACCTGTTAATGGAATTACTGCAAATACTCCTCCTATAATTACTAAAACTTGAGCAACTATAAGTGTACTAAATCCAACAGCATTTAATTGTGAAAATGGATCATCTGTATTTAGTGCCGCTCTTATTCCTCTATAGAATAATAGGAAATATAATAATAATAATCCTATACCAAAAACAAGACCTAACTCTTGTGCTATTAAGGTAAATATAAAGTCAGTGGATCTAAATGGTACTAATTTAGGATAACCATTATAAAGTCCAACTCCAAACATACCCCCTAAAGACATAGCATAAAACCCTTGAACTATCTGATAACTCTCCTTATTAGCATACTTCCAAACATCTTTCCAAATCTTTATTCTGTTTCTGACATGGCCAAACAAGAAATAACTTACTGTTCCTCCTATTGCAAACAAGCCTAGTCCAGTAGTAACATACTTCCAGTTACAAGTAGCTATGTACAGCATAGTTATAGATACAAAGAAGAACATTAAAGCTGAGCCTAAGTCTTTTTGTAAAACCATAAATCCTAAAGAGTACATTACAACTAATGCAGGCTCTAGAAGCTGTTTAAACTCATATTTTATATTATCTTTCTTTTCATAATTCATTAAAGCAGATGCTAAGTAAAGTATTAAAAATATTTTACCTATTTCAGAAGGTTGGAAACCAAAACTACCTATGTAAACCCAGTTTTTTGCTCCATTTATAGTCTTACCAATAACCATAGCCATAGCCATAAAAACTAAAGTACCACCCATATAAATATACTTATACTTAGCAAAACTTTTTAAATCTGGCATAACTATTACAATACCCATATAAAGGGCTATTCCTAAACTAAACCAAACTAATTGCTTAATTGCTAATTTAGGATCTAGTCTATAAAGAACCGCTATTCCAACTACAGCTAAAACCGATGCAAAGATAAGCATATATTTATCTCCATCTGGATAGAATTTTCTTATTATAAAATGTGAAAAACCAATAATAATTATTAATATACCCGCTATTATAAAAGCCATTTTGTCTATAGGAGTCTGCTTAACAGCTATATTAGTAAATAAGGCTAAGCATAAAAGATAGACTAATAGCAACATCCTTTTTTCATACTTTAAAGTAGTATTCATATTCTCACCTCTTCTATCCTATAACCTTAAATACTGTACTTCCCATTCTTATTTGATCATTTACTTTTAATCTCACTCTTCCCTCTACTTTTGAGTCATTTATAAATGTACCATTTGTACTTGCTAAATCTTCTAAATAAAAATCATTGTTTTTAACATAAATTTTAGCATGATATGATGATACAAACTGATCATTTAGCACAATTGAATTATCTTCTCTTCTCCCAATAGATATAGTGCTCGTCACTGGTATAACCGAGCCAATGCCTAGAGTTCCATTAGAGATTGTCTTTAAGACTTCTAATCCATGTGCTTTCTTTCCAGGGGCTTTCTTCTTTTTCCCGCCTTTAACATCTTTATACATTATCTTTAATGCATAATAAATTATGGAATATAGTATTACTATAAATATTATTCCAAAAACCCATGTCATTAGTTTCGAAAACATCACTTCACCTCTACATATTTTATATTTCTTTTATATTTTACTTTATTTAATAACTTGATTATACAATAAAAGATTACAATTTCATAATCATAATTAAAATCCCTAATTATTATATCATCTAAAAAAGGGAAATTTATGATATTTATATTTTTATTTTACTTCCTTTTATATTTTTCTAACATTATTTTAATTTTATAACCATTTAACTTACTAACTTAATATAATATCTATCAATAAAAGATAGCTATCAATAAAAGATAGCTATCAGAATTTATAGCCATAAATTCTGGTAGCTACTTAAAATAATCTATTCTTAAATAATATATTTACTTTTTAAAATTATATTCCTTTATTAAAGATATTTCTTTAAATATTTACCTGTATAGGATTCTTCAACCCCAGCTATTTTCTCAGGAGTTCCTGTGGCAACAATAGTTCCACCTTTATCTCCGCCTTCTGGCCCTAAATCAACTATATAATCTGCACATTTAATCATATCTAAATTATGCTCTATTACTATTACTGTATTTCCTCCATCAACTAATCTTTGAAGTATTTTTACAAGTCTATTTACGTCGTGTATATGAAGGCCTGTTGTAGGTTCATCTAAGATATATAATGTTTTTCCTGTACTTCTCTTAGATAATTCATAGGCTAATTTAATTCTTTGAGCTTCTCCACCTGATAATTGAGTTGAAGGTTGACCTAATCTTATATATCCTAAGCCAACATCCATTAAGGTTTGAAGCTTATTTTTTATTCTTGGAATATTTTCAAAAAACTCTAAAGCCTCCTCAACAGTCATGTTTAATACATCAGCTATATTTTTCCCTTTGTACTTAACTTCTAAGGTCTCTCTATTATATCTTTTTCCCTTACAAACTTCACATGGAACATAAACATCAGATAAAAACTGCATTTCTATCTTTATTATTCCATCTCCGCTACAAGCTTCACATCTTCCACCTTTTACATTGAAAGAAAATCTTCCTGGTTTATATCCTCTCATTTTAGCTTCTTGAGTTTGTGAGAACAGCTCTCTTATTATATCAAAGGTTCCAGTATATGTAGCTGGGTTACTTCTTGGAGTTCTTCCTATTGGACTTTGATCTATATCAATAATCTTATCAATATTTTCATATCCTGTTATTTCTTTAAACTTTCCTGGTAAATCCTTAGCTTTATTTACGATTTTATTTAATCCCTTATAAAGAATTTCATTAACTAAGGTACTCTTTCCAGATCCTGAGACTCCAGTAACCATAGTTAGAGTTCCTAAAGGAAATTTAGCAGTAACATTTTTTAAGTTATTTTCCTTAGCACCCTTAACTGTTATGAAATTTCCATTGCCTTTTCTTCTTTCCTCTGGAAGCTCAACCTTTTTAGCGCCAGTTAAATACTTACCAGTTAAGGAATTTTCATTTGACATTATTTCATCTAAAGTTCCTGAGGCAACTATCTCTCCGCCATGTTCTCCTGCTCCTGGCCCTATATCAACTATGTAATCTGCTTCTCTCATAGTATCTTCATCATGTTCTACTACTATAAGGGTATTTCCCACATCTCTAAGTTGTTTTAACGTAGATATAAGTCTATCATTATCCCTTTGATGTAATCCTATTGAAGGCTCATCTAATATATATAATACTCCCATAAGTTGAGATCCTATTTGAGTAGCCAGTCTTATTCTCTGAGCTTCTCCCCCAGATAAAGTTCCTGCTTTTCTAGCTAAGTCTAAGTAATCTAAGCCAACATTTATTAAGAAACTTAATCTAGATTGAATTTCCTTTATAATTTGACTACTTATTATCTTATCTTTTTCTGAGAAATTTATTGAGTTTATAAAATCCAACTCTTCTCTTATAGCCATGCTTGTGAATTCAAATATATTTTTTCCTCCCACTGTAACTGCTAAAGCTTCTGGTTTAAGCCTTGCACCCTTACATTTAGGACAAGGATTATCACTCATATATTTTTCTATTTCAGCCTTCATGGTATCTGAGTTAGTTTCCATATATCTTCTTCTTAAATTGTTTATTTCTCCCTCAAAGGAATGATTATATACAGCTGTTACATTTTCTTTTGTATATGTAACCTTTAATTTTTCTGGATCTCCATACATTAAAACCTCTTGAACCTTCTTAGGTAAATCCTTATATGGAGTATCTAAATCAAAGTTATATTTTTCCATTAAAGCTTTAAGGACACAATAAGTCCAAGATTCTTCCTTCATTCTTGAGTCTCCCCAAGTAGAAATAGCTCCTCCTCTTATGCTTAAATCCTTATTAGGAACCACTAAATCCTCATCAATTTCCATTAAAGTTCCTAATCCATCACATCTTTCACATTTTCCAAAGGGTGAGTTAAAGGAGAACATTCTTGGTGCAAGTTCATCTATACTTATACCACAGTCAGCACAAGCAAAATGCTCACTATAAAGTCTATCTTCCTCCCCTATTATATTAACTAAAACTAACCCTTCAGCCATTTTAAGAGATGTTTCTATAGAATCCGTTAATCTTCCTTCTATTCCGTCCTTAACAATTATTCTGTCAACTACAGCTTCTATATTATGCTTTATATTCTTTTCAAGTTTTATCTCATCTTCTGTTAAATCATAAATTTCTCCATCTATTCTAGCTCTAACAAAACCTTGCTTCTTTATATTTTCAAGAACTTTTTCATGAGTTCCTTTTCTTCCTCTTATTATTGGAGCCAAGATCATTATTTTACTTCTCTCTGGCAATTCCATAATTTGATCTACTATTTGATCCACAGATTGCTGAGTGATTTCTTTTCCACACTTAGGACAATGTGGCACTCCCACTCTTGCATATAATAATCTTAAATAATCATATATTTCCGTTACTGTACCTACAGTGGATCTTGGATTCCTAGAAGTTGTCTTTTGGTCAATAGATATAGCAGGTGAAAGTCCTTCTATTGACTCAACATCTGGTTTATCCATCTGTCCTAAGAATTGTCTTGCATAAGATGATAAAGATTCTACATATCTTCTTTGTCCTTCTGCATAGATTGTATCGAAAGCTAGAGAACTTTTACCTGAACCTGAAAGTCCTGTAAAAACAATAAGCTTATCTCTAGGAATTTCTAAACTTACATTTTTTAAATTATGTACTTTTGCACCTTTTACTATTATCTTATCCTTCATAAAACTCTGCTACTCAAAATATGACCCAAAATATCCATATTGAAAAATCATTTTCTCTATAATAAATTGTTATATTAATTAATCTTTCATAAAAAGTTTGTCTTTTCACTACTTCCTTTTGAATATTTTGACTAGTAGCTTCTCCCTTCTATTTTATTTTTAAATTTCATATTTCCTTGAAAGTTTGTCTATTGTATTTAATATCAATCTGCCCTTTGGTTTAATGTGTCACCTATAAATATTGAGTTTTAAATCTGTTTGAATAATTCATCATTTTTTCCAACTGTCTATACCGCTTATAAATGTTCAGTTTATAGTAATAAGATTACGCAAATCTAACTAACTTCATATATTATTATGCCTATAAAATTAGTGTATTATCTAAGAAAGTACACTTAACTTTTCCCTTAAAGTTATTTAAGTGATTTCACTGTATTATTACCATATTAGCCTCTTTTAAACCAAACATAAGTTCGCATAATAATATTTTAATTCTCTCTCATTTATATGTCAAATTCTTTTTTTATAATAATTATTATCCTTAAATTATTTTCTAAATTTTCAGATAATTCAAAATATTTTTCTGTATTTTTTCATATTATATAGTAATAAAACCTTTAAAAGCCATCTCATTTAGGCATTAATATTAAATTTTATTTTGTTTTAATAAGATACTCCTCCAAAACAAAAAGTATTAATGCCTAAATTAATATGAAACCACTTATATATCTTTGTAGGAGGATTATTATGAGGAAATCTGGTGAATGTATGATTAAGGTTTGTACAATAAATGATGATTTTTTAAGTTGTAATTCTATAAAATCTAATATACCTTTTAATATAAGTGAAAAATTGATTGAACTTTATTTAGATTGGAATTGCAAGAAAGAATCTCTTTATTACTTTCTTAAAAATCAATGTGACTTATATCCTTTTATTACTCCTTATGTTGAGAATTATTTTGAAGATATAATAGAATTGTTTAAAATCAAGAATATTCAAACTCCTACGAACATCTATTATGATTTTTTAGACAACCCTAGCTCTAAAATTCCATGTGAAAATATTGTTGATATAGCTGAATGGAATACTTCATATTATTCATATATTTTTAAGGAAGATGATGATTTATTTTTGAAATAAGTACTATAAAAAACAAAGAGTGGTGAGCAAATTTATGCTAACCACTCTTTTATAGAATTTAAAGTATTAAGGCAATTTTATTGTTAATTCAGTAAACATTTTACTTACACCTATTAACAAATTTATTTTATCATGTATACTATATGTATAGTTATGACATATGTCTTATAATATTTGCTTTTATAGGAGGTAGTCCATTGATATTGGTAAAAAATCAAGGAAAGCTACTTGAATTAATAAATAAATACAAACTTAACTCTATATTTTCACAAGAAATTATGCCCTTTTTAGAACTTCATATGTTTAAAAAAAATGAGCATATATGCTTTATGAATGAAGAACTTAACTACCTTTACTTTTTTGTTGATGGCAAAGCAAAAGTATACAAAACCTTACCTAACGGGAAGTCTTTACTTTTGGAATTTTATGAACCTGTCCAATTAATAGGTGATTTAGAATTAATATCTAAGATAAAGGCAAACTGTAATGTTAAAGCATTAAAATCTAGTCTTTGTATAGCTATTCCTATACAAGCTGTAAATTCAATAGCTCTTAAAGACCTTAATTTTCTTATGTACATAACTAAAAACCTTTCAAACAAACTTGCAAAATGCTCTGTAACAAGCTCCATAACTATTACTTACCCACTTGAAACCAAACTTGCTAGTTATCTTTTAGCAATGAATAGTAATAATATAATTATGATTGATAATTATTCAAACTTGGCTGATTTGTTGGGTACAAGCTATCGTCATCTAAATAGAGTTTTAAATAAATTAGTTGAAAAAGGAATAATAATAAAAGATAAAAATGAAATAAAAATTCTTAATAAGGAAGAGTTAGAAAATATTTGCGTAGACTTAAATTAACTATAATAAAATCAAAAGAACCCATTTATATTTTGATAATAACTATTTATCAAAATATAAATGGGTTCTTCTTTTTTATACTGTTTTATTAATTTTTTCAATTTTAATTTTTAATCTATACTTATTAACCATAAAACTTACTATAAATAATACTATTGACACTATTAGATTATTTAAAAATCCACATATATTAAATCCAATAGTAAATATATCGGCTATATATACTATAAATGCATTTACTAGAAAAAGAAATATTCCAAAAGTAAGAACTGTAATTGGCAAAGATATAATTTGAAGAATTGGTCTTAAAGTAAACCCTAGTATAGTAAAAATCGCTGAAAATATAACTATATTTAGCACACTTTTTGCTTCTCCAAGATTAAAAAGGTAAATTAATATCAATACCACCACTAGATTAATAAAAAAATTACTAATTATCCTCTTCATTTTTCCTCCTATACTAGTTTAATCTTTATACTTATATTTTCTTTTCCTAAACTTAAATCAAGAATTTCACTTTCTTCACACTCTCTAAATTCCTTTAATGCTTCTAAACCACCATATAGATAATTAATATAATTTTCTAATTTTCTTAATCTAAAGATCCACTTTAGAAAACTTAATAAATCTATAATATCATTTAAGATAAGATTAATCACAGCAATAGGAAGGCTAATTCTTAACCAGTTAATACTAGGTAAAGTTATTTTTATATAAACAAAATTTTTCTTAGTCAACATAAATTTTTACTATAACTTTTCCATCATCTTTATTGTTTATATCAACATCACAGATAGTTGGATCATCTAATTCACCATTTTCAATTTCTTCAATTACTTTTTTAAAGTCAATATCCTTTAAATTAACTCCACCTTTTTCAATATTATTCATAGCATCTTCTGGTATAAATTTAGTAAATCCACTAGCAACCTTTATTAAACTTAGAGGAATACTTAAATTAACTTTTACTTCCTCATTTTCAACTTCAACTTTAACTTTAAGTGTTTTGTATATCTTTTTCTTTATAACAAACTCTTCTTTATTTTCCCCTAAGGCATTTAATAATTTCATTCCCTCTTCTGGACTAATCTTACCTTCACTTATCATCTCTAATATTTTTTTCTTTTCATCCATAAAAATTCTCCCCTTTTATTTTAATTTCTCTAATTCCTTTAAAGCTTCACTAGATGTTATTTCTCCTCTATCTAGCTTTCCAAGTATAATCTCTCTCTCCCTTTTTTTATCCTTTTTTTCATCTTCTAATTCTTTATCTTCAAACCCTAAGGCTGTTATTAATTGATTTAATCTACTCTTTACAGTTGGATAGGATATATCTAGTTCTTTTTCTATTTCTTTTATACTTCCTTTGCACTTAACAAATATCTTTAGAAAATATTGCTCTTCTGGAGTTAAATTACAAAAATCACAGCCCTTAAATTCACCTTCAATTTTAGTTTTACATTTTTCACATTCTAATTTAACTATTTTTAGTTCACTATTACACACTGGACATTTGCTTGGTCTTACGTATCTCAAAAAAGCACCTCCTTTTATATACATTATACTATCTTAAATTAATAAAAATCAATATATAAATTAATTTTATTAATTTATATATTGATTTATTTAATATAAATATTAATTATTTTAAGTTTTGTTTTTGTTTGTTTAAAATAAACATTAATTTTCATTGCAATAATAATTCATTGCCTCACTTAAAAAGTTAGTAAATCCTTCTCCATATTTATCTATATTCTTAGTAAACCTTTCATCATAAATATACATATCTGCAAGCCCTTTAAATATCTCAATACTACATTGGTAGAAATTTTTACTTATAAGCATTCTCCACTGATGAACTAAGCTCTGAACCTCTTCATCTGAAACATCTCTATCCATGAGTTCTGCTAAATTTTTATATAAATCATCTATTTCTCCCATTATATTATTCCAGTCTTCTTTTGAATATTTGCTTGTTTTTTTCTTTGACTCCTTATAAGCATCACTTTTTCCATACTTATTTTCTACTTCTTCCTCATAAAGTTTATTGTGTTTTTCTATATCAAATCCTTCAAACATACCTTTTTTGTTCATTATAAATTCCCCTTCCATATCTTTAATTGTGTTTTCTATGGTCTCAACTATTTTATTTAATCTATTTCTCTTATCTATTATCAATTGTTTTTGTGTTCTTAAAGTTTCCTTTAAGTCTAAATTTTCATTACTTAAAATCTCTTTTATTTCTTTTAAAGAAAAATCCAATTCACGGTAAATTAATATCTGTTGAATAAGCTTTAGATCATTGTCATTATATAATCTATATCCAGATTCACTTATAGCTGTAGGTCTTAAAAGTCCTATTTTATCATAATGATGTAGCATTCTAACTGATATTCCTGTTAATTCTGAAACTTCCTTAACTCTATACATATAACCACCTCCTGGAATTTATATTACTCCCTAACACAATGTTAGAGTCAAGGAGAAAATATTAATATTACTAATAAATATATCCTAAAATAAAAAGGTTACACTCACTTAATATGAATGTAACCTCTTAACTAAATTAATATACTTTCTATTTTTTAAATATTATTACCCACTTATTTCTATGTCTTTAGTTAAATTAACTACCCAAACCTTTGATAGAACTCTAGGCAATCCAAAGATGGCTTTAACTATTTCTTCTGAATAAGTAAATAATACTAACATATATATTGAAAAGCCATTTATTGCTCCAAAGAATGTTAATGGTATTGATACAAGCCACATACAGCCAAATTCTAGTGCAAAGGCATACTTTGTATCGCCTCCACTTCTTAATATTCCTACAATGACAAGAATATTAAATGATTTTAAGCCCATTAGAACTCCCATTATTACAAAAATTTTGCTTAAATCTCCAGCCATAGTTGAAGATGTACTATAAACTTTAAGTAATATTGGAATACTTAATATTAACATTCCTCCTAAAATACTTCCCACAACAAAAACTATCTTAGAAAACTTATTAGCATAATCTATAGCTCTATCAGTATTATCTGCACCAAGCTCATTTCCAAGCATAATAGCTGCTCCAGTAGCTATACACATAGCTAACATTATAAATAGATTAGCTGTGCTAGTTGCAATCTGACTTGCTGCTATTGCTGATGTACCAACCATTGCATAGGCTACAGAATATGAAACTGATCCAATAGCCCAAGCGAAGTCATTTATAAATATAGGCATTCCCTTAGACATATAAACTTTGAAAAAGTCTTTATTTATTCCTTTAATATCATTTATATTAAACTTAATTATATAATCTTTATCTTTTAAAATAACATATCCAACTAATAATAAACATTCTATTATTCTGGCAAATACAGTAGATATAGCTGCTCCCTTAACACCTAACTCTGGGAATATACCTATTCCAAATATTAAGCAATAATTAAATATAATATTTATAATAAGAGAAGCTCCACTACAAAACATTCCTAGTTTAGGATTTCTCACAGCCCTAGCCCCTGCACTTATTACCATACTCAATGCTGTTAAAGGATATGAAATAGCAATAACAACTAAATAACTCTTACAAAGTTCAACTACTTTTGGGTCAGTAGAAAAGATTCCTATTATAAGTTCTGGAAAGAAAAATGCTAAAACAAAGAATATAAAACTAAATCCTAAACATAGGATAGTACTTAGTCCCATAACTTTCTTTATACTTTTTCTATCATTGCTCCCATAAAATTGAGATATAAAAAGTCCTGTAGCTCCTGTTAATCCTATTAATCCCATATTAAATAAGAAAAACACCTGATTAGCCACACCAACAGCTGCTATAGATTCCTCACCTAAACTACTTATCATAACTGTATCAATTACATTTACAGAAGTTGATATAAAGTTTTGAACTATTATTGGAATACATAAAACTAATAATACCTTATAAAATTCTCTATCTTTACCCACTAGCTTCTTTTTTATAAATAAAGTTACTCCTAATATAATCAAAGCTGTCACAAAGAAATAGACTCCAAAATACATTGGTGAAAGTCCAAACAAAAAATCTCCCCCTAATTCATATATTTTATTTTAAAAATTTATCTAATGACTAAAGAAATCATTAGATATAAACACTATTTAATAATAACATCATTTTTAATAAGAAATAAGTCTTAATAAATATAAAAATTATTCAATATAAAAATATAAAGTGCTACATGTAAACCCTCCACCAGCTTTTAAAATCTCTGAATAATCTAAGTAAAACACTTCAAAATCAGCCTTTTTTAACATATCAACCACTGTTTTATTTGAAGTGACTATTCTCCCTTCACCTAAGGCTACTATATTAGCTCCTAGTTCTTCAGATGTCTTTTTATCAATGTTATAACAAGTTTTTATTCTCTTTTTAATTTTATCTTTATCATATAAATAATCACTAATTATGCATTGATCCTTACCTAATATATTAAAAACACAATCTAGATGAAGCATCTTTTCCTTATTAAAATTTACTTCTATAATTTCATATCCCATATTATATTCATTTATATATTCTTTTAGTTCCTTAATTGCTTCTAAGCTAGTTCTTTCGCTTAATCCTACAAAGATGTAATTTTCATATACTACTACATCTCCACCTTCTATTTTATTCTCCATTCTATATACTTTTAAGTTATGATTTTTTATGTACTTTTCTAAAGCTTTAGTTTCTTCTATTCTCTCTTTATTACTCATCTTAGAAATAAACAGTGTATCCCCCATAACAAAGCCTACATCCCTTGTGAAAACTTGATTTTCTCCATATATAGGTTCTAAAAGTTGAACTTTAACCCCTTCTCTGCTAATTAAATTTATAAAGTTATTGTATTGCTCATACATTAAGGGATAATTTATTTTCATCTTCCCTTTAACTTTAAAACTACAAGGATAACATACTATTACAGTTTTAAGTTTTCCATATCCCTTATTATTTCTTATTTCCATACTTTCACCTCATTTTATACAAAATACTTATTACTTATTATTTGAAAATTATTATTCATATATCCTAATAATTTATCTTTTGTTTATTAAATATTTTGTAATAAATCTAGGTTAGTATATTTCTGTAATAGTTTATATTTAATTAGAGTTTTCTCTACTAAGACTGTTTAAAATCATTCCAAAAACAACTAATAATATTCCAATTACTCCAAACACCCCTGGTACTCTATCATTAAGTATAAAAATCCCACCTAAGGCCGTAAATATTACTTCTCCAGACTGAGTTGATTCTATTACTGCAAGTTTATGTGCATCTTTGCTTACAATATCAGTTGCCTTAAAAAATAATATTGTAGCAATAACCCCTGAAAAAATAGCTACTAAAAATGTTTGAAAAATTTGTTGTGTACTAGGAAAACCAACTGATGATATTCCATATATGGATAATATAATCCAAAAAGGCATACTACATAAAGTCATTCCAAAAACTCTTTGAATAGTATTAAGATTCTCACTACAAAATTCCATCATTTTACGATTTCCAAGTGGATAAGAAAATGCTGCTATAATGACAGGTATTATTACTAAAAAACTTTGTAAGAAAGAAATATGTTTTGCTTCTCCAAAAAGCATTAGAAATATTCCTATTAAAATTATTGAAGATATTATTAAAGTTTTTTTGGGGATTTTATTTCTTACTTTAACTATTCCACTTTCAGTTTTTATGTATTTAAAAAATAACGGAGACATAAGTGCTCCTGCAATTATAGTTATTTGCCAAGTTCCTGCGACAAGCCAAGAGGCACCATATTCTGATGCAAAACTTAATGGTGCATAAAATAATCCAAATCCTACTGTGCTCCAAAGAATCCATTTAATAGGACTATTTATTATACTTTTTAAAACATCAATTAATTGATTCTTTGTAAGTACAATAAAGAATAAAATAGGCAACATAAAAATATAACGTAAAGATGAACTCCAAATCCAGCTCCCTCCTGAAATATTCATACTTCTATTTAATATAAAAGTGAATGAAAAAAAGAACGCCGATCCTATTCCATATGTAAGTGCTTTTTTCAAAATTACTCCTCCTAACAAAATATTGTACAATATAACATATATAATATGCTATATTGTACACTGTATAATTTACAAAAGCAACATAATATTATAGAATTATATATATTAATGAAAGATATAAGCCTTAAAATACAAGGAGTTTTGTAATGGAAGATTTGAATTTAATTATAGGAAATAGGCTAAAAACTATAAGAAATAATAGAAATTTAAGTTTAAGTGAAGTTTCTGAAATAACAGGTGTTAGTAAGGCCATGTTAGGTCAAATAGAGAGAGGGCAATCAAACCCAACAGTTTCAACCTTATGGAAAATTGCTAATGGATTAAAAGTATCTTTTTCAATGTTTATTGACGAAAATAAAGAAGATTTAAAAGTAATATATCAGAGAGATATTACTCCAATAATAGAAGATGATAATAAAATGAAATTATATCCTATTTTCCCCTTTGATCCTAAAGAAGGATTTGAAGTCTTTACTATAGAACTAGAACCTGGATGTAACCACATATCAAAACCTCATAATGATGGTGTTGAAGAATATATCATAGTTACAGAAGGAGAAATTGAAATAGAAATAGATACTGAGACTTTTGTTCTTAAAAATGAACATTCAATTAGATTTATGGCTAATAAAAACCATGTCTATAAAAATACAAGTAAAAACAAAGCTGTGTTTCAAAATATAATACTTTATAATAAATAAGGAACTATAAAAAATATATAGTTCCTCTTAATTTTGCTTAATCCTATTAACACTATTCTTTCCTTAAATTATTTATAGTTAATTTAGTCACTATAAATCTTATTTTTTCATAGGAAACATCCTCTTCTAGATTTTCCTTAATAGGCTTTAACTTGCTATACCCAACCTTCTCTATGGCATCTAAAACCAATTGTTCTTCCCTTTTTGAAAATAAGGAATCAAAATCTATTTCAAAGTCTATCTTATTTCCCTCTTCTAAATATTGCTGAATATGAAAAAGCACTGTAGTAATAGAAAGTTCTCTTTCCTTTTCAATAGTATGGAACTTCTCCCCTTCTCTAAGCATATCTATAGTAATTTCAAAGGACTTTTTCTTTCCATCTTTACCATTACCTTTTTTAAACTTTTCTTCTAGCTCATCCTTATTAATTTTTAATCCAGATTCCCATTGAACCTCAATATTGTTCACTTTAACATATTCCTTTATTACATTTAAGAACTGCTCTCCATACTTAAGTATTTTCTTTTCACCAACACCACTTATTTCTGAAAGTTGGCTCTCATTTATTGGTATCCTTACACTCATCTCTTTAAGTGTATTATCACCAAATACTATATATGGAGGTACCCCTTCTTCTGAAGCAATTTCTCTTCTTAAACTTCTTAATAAATCAAATAATTCATTATTTTTAGATACTCTATGTGCTTTTCTCTTTTCCTTAAACATAACTTTTTCATTACCCTTAAGAATATCTATTGAACTTTGATTAAGTCTAACTACAGGATACTCCCCTATATAATCTATATATCTATGTGAAATTAGAGTGTTTATAAAGTCCTTAAGCCCTTCTTTAGAATAATCCTTCATTATTCCATAGGTACTTAACTGATCTAAGCCTAATTCAATTATCTTTTTGTTTTTTGAGGCTCTTAAAACATCTATTATTACTCCTATTCCAAAGGGTCTTTTCATCCTATAAACACAGGAAATAACTTTTTGAGCATCTATTGTTTTATCAACTAATTCCCCTTCCATTTCACAATTGCTACAATTATGACAATCTTCCTCTAAGTCTTCTCCAAAATAATTAAGTATAAATCTTCTATAACACCCATTAGAATAAACTAAATCCATCATTGTTTGTAGCTTACTTAATTCATTTATCTTTCTTTCAGGATTTAAGGCTCCAGTTTCTATTATATATTTCTGTGTCTGAACATCTCCTGGTGAAAAAATAAGGATACACTCTGATTTCTCTCCATCTCTTCCCGCTCTTCCTATTTCCTGATAATATCCTTCTATATTTTTAGGCATATTATTGTGAATTACATATCTTATATTTGGCTTATCTATACCCATTCCAAAGGCATTAGTAGCAACCATTACATTGACCTTATCGAAAACAAAATCCTCTTGATTTTTCTTTCTTTCATCATCTGAAAGTCCAGCATGATATTTTGTGCACCCTATTCCTCTTGAATTTATAAGCTCACATAAGGAATCTACCTCTTTTCTAGTAGCACAATAAATAATTCCTGAAACATCCTTATTTTCTTTTAAATAATCTAATATATAGTGAGCCTTGTTAACTCCCTTTTCTATTATTATTTTTAGATTATCCCTATCAAATCCAGAAACAAAAACCTTTGGATTATTAAGCTCAAGTAATTTTACAATATCTTTTCTAACTTCCTCTGTTGCAGTTGCTGTAAAGGCTGAAACTACAGGTCTTTTTCTTAAAAGATTTATAAACCTTCCAATAAATTTATAACTACTTCTAAAATCATGTCCCCATTGAGAAGCACAGTGTGCCTCATCAACAGCCACTTGTGAAATATCTATATTGGAAACTAAATTTAAAAACTCCATAGATTCAAGTCTTTCAGGTGCTACATATAATATTTTTATATGTCCATCTTTAACACTTTGAAATATATTATTTATCTCTTCATTACTAAGAGTTGAATTTATATATGCTGACTCTATTCCCATACTATTTATGGCATCAACTTGGTCTTTCATAAGAGAAATAAGTGGTGAAATTACAACTGTAACCCCTTCTAAAATCAATGCAGGAATTTGATAACAAATTGATTTTCCTCCACCAGTTGGCATTATAGCTACAACATCGTTTCCACTTATAATCTCATTTATTATATTTTCTTGCCCTTTTCTAAACTCACTATATCCGTAAAAACTTTTTAAAATCTCTTTCGCTCTATTCAATATTTCTCTCCTTCCAATTTATAAACCAACAAAATTATTTACTAAACACTACTTATTTTCATGCTCTAAATTAAGTAAACATTCCTTTTTACTTAATCCACCACCATATCCTGTTAATGATCCATCTTTTCCTATAACTCTATGACAAGGAATTATTATAGGAATAGGATTTTTGTTATTTGCTCCTCCTACAGCCCTAACAGCCTTTGGATTTCCTATTTTCTCAGCTATTTCTTTATATGAAACTGTCTCTCCATAGGGAATATCTCTTAAAGCATTCCATACCTTTTTTTGAAATTCAGTTCCCTTTGCTAAATCAACCTTTACTGAAAACTCACTTCTTCTACCATTAAAATACTCTTCTAATTCTATTTTACACTTTGCTATCTCTTCACTAATAACCTCTTCTAAACACTTATCATCTTCTACAAAGTTAATCTCTACTATATATCCACCTGACTCTATTATCTCTAAAATTCCTATAGGAGAATTGTAATATCCCTTTTTTATTAAACTTTCCTTCATAAACATCATCTCCTTTTTAATTATTTACACATATTACACTAAAATTAACATTATCAATATTTAAACATGCATTTATTATCTCTAGATCAATAGTATTTGACTAAATACATAAATTAATTATACTATATATTTTTCATATAAAATTTTATATATTCTACTAATAATAATTGTTATAAACATAACTCTAATTGCTTTTAACTAAAACTTCTAAAATATAAAAATAAGGCAAATAATATCTAATATTACTTACCTTACTTTTATTATTTACCTACTATTAATTTTTAAGCTTGTCTTTTTTTCTATATAACTTATTCTATACTAATTTTGTGATTTATATTGATTATAATATTCAGATAACAATTCTAAAACTTGTTTTCCTATTTTCTTATATGCCTCATCTGGCAAGTTAGCTTCAGAAACACGCAATATTCCTGGTGCTGCTCCAAAGCCTACTCCCTCCATTAAGACTACTCCATTTATCTCTGCTAAACGTAATAAGAAATCAATAGGTTCAAAATTTTCCTTTAGATATTCCTTAAACTTATCATCATACAAATCTCCAGCTAACTCGTAAATATCTATTAATGAATAGTATTTAGCATTTTCTCTACTATCATCTTCTTTAATTCCTAGGGTATGACATAAATCATGATATCTCTCTCTCACTAATTTTTTAGAGCTTTCTATATATGGATCTCTGCCCTTAGTAATCAATGAAGTTAAAGCAAATAAAGCCATTTGAATTTGTTGAGGTGTTGATAAGCCTGAAGTGTGATAAAGGCCAACTGAACGGCTATCTGCAACAATCCTCTCAATAAATTTAAACTTTCTTGGTTCAAAAGTTACAAGGCCATATCTTTTATCTAAATCCTGTAATTTTTCCTCTGGTACTTTACTTATTAACTCATCAAAAACATTGTTTTCATTAGCAGCTATTAATCCTAATCTCCACCCTGTTACACCATATAATTTAGAGAATGAATAAACTAATAAGGTATTATGAGGTGCTACGGAATATATAGTCTTAAAGTTTTCAACAAAGGTTCCATAAACATCATCAGTTATTATCATTAAATCCTTACGTTCTTTAACTATATCAGCTATGTGATTTAAAGCCTCTTCACTTAAAGCCTTAGAAGCTGGATTTGAAGGATTTACAAAAAATAAGGCTTTAATCTCCTTATCTCTTAACTTGTCTAATTCTGAATCCTCTATAACCCAATTATTTTCTTCCTTTGAAATTAAATCTACTTCAACCATCTCATAATCTTTTAATTCTGGTATTTGTAAGTAAGGTGTAAATATTGGAGTGTTTATAGCAATCTTATCTCCAGCTTTTATTAGTCCATTTTCTTTTAATGAATTAAATATATAGCATATAGCTGCTGTTCCCCCTTCTGTTGGGAATACATTGGTTTCCTTAGCTAATTTTACTCCTCCAAAAAGTTCTTTTTCTAAATACAATTTTAAAATTTTTTCTGTATTCACCAAGCATCTATTTGGAACTGGATAATCATTTCCAATTGCTCCATCTACAAATTCCTTAACTAATTCATCTTTATTAACACTTAAAGTTTTAATGCTATAATCTATGGCATCACGTAAAAATTTATCTACTTCATGACCACCATCTAAGAAATCCATTAATCTTTCATATATACCATCTAAATTGGTATATCCAGCTAAATTTCCATCATGTATAGTTCTTCTTGATTCAAAAACACCAAATTCCACTATTCTACTTAAGGCTAGTCTTCCTTCAGTATTTATCCAGTTAGGATTTCCTCTTCCTGCATTCAAAAATTTATTGTGCTTTTCATTGTTTTTAGCTAACTTTAACATCTTGCTACTGATTTCAAAAGCTCCTAATCCTTCTAGCTTTTTTTCAAGATCTTTTGTTATCATGAATAACCACTCCTTATAGTAAATTATCCCCAAATAGTTTATACCTTTATTTTAACACTTTGTTAACTTTTATGGTTAAATTCCCACATTATTTAAGCATAATTTTCCTATAAAGATACAAAGGCAGACCCCTTTAATAATTACTATATTCCACTAAGATTTTAGAATTATTACTCTAAACATCCTTATGAAAATTATATAGATATTCTCTTTATACTATTTGTAAGTTTTATAAAAAGTTATTTTGATACACGCCCTTACCCTTTATTTTTGATATAGTCCATATAGTACAAACTATTAATAAAAAATATTATTCTCCAGCTACAGAAAGTTCCTTAATAAGAATACTTGGACTACCGTATCCAGAAGTTACTCCACTTTCCTCTAAATCATTTCCTACCTCTTCAATATTATTTAGTAAATCAAAGAAGTTTCCTGCAATAGTTATATGTTTTATTGCCCCTTTTAAAACTCCATTTTCTATTTTTATCCCCTCAGCAGCTAAGGAAAAGTCTCCTGTTACTGCATTTGCTCCTGAATGAAGACCTGCTAAGTCTATTATATAAATTCCATTTTCCACAGAACTTAAAAGCTCCTCTAAGGATTTATCTCCCTCTTTTATATAAAGATTAGTAGGACTTGCTTTTACTGTAGATTTAAATCCTGCTTTAAACCCATTCCCAGTTGGATTAACCTTTGACTTCTTCGCAGTTTTTAAACTGTGTAAAAATCCTTTAAAAACTCCATTTTCAATTATATTTTTAACTCTTGTAGGTACCCCCTCATCATCAAAGGAACAAGTTGAAATTCCCCCCTCTAAGAAAGGATCATCCACAAGAGTAACTTTATTAGACGCAACCTTCTCTCCAATTTTATCCTTTAAAAGTGTTTTATTTTCTTGAGCTATATGACCTAAGAAATTATCTTCCATAGTTCTTATTAAGGAAGCCATAACTTCTCCATCTATAATAACTTTATATTTACCTGATTTTATGGAAGTAGCTCCTTTTTTTCTTAAAGTATTATTTATTGCTTTCTTCATTAATTCATCTATATTAACATCATTTAACTTAGTTGAAACCCTAGAAACTCCATCTACAATCATATTTTCTCCATCTTTAGCTATAGGAGAAATTGTAGCTTGCACAATAGTTTTTTCTTCTTTTAAATCAATTTCCTCTGAATTAACTATTACTCTCTCTAACTTAGCTGTATTAAATTTAGTGTACTCACTTTTTATTATTTCAGAATTTATCTTTGATGGCTCAGTACTTAACTTTAAAGCCTTTTCTATT
Source organism: Clostridium sp. CTA-17 (assembly GCF_054767895.1). NCBI lineage: Bacteria > Bacillati > Bacillota > Clostridia > Eubacteriales > Clostridiaceae > Clostridium > Clostridium sp. CTA-17. Next base: position 90,189 of record NZ_BAAABF010000006.1, on the reverse strand, counting down.
TGCTCCTTTGGAGTTAAGCTAATAATATTTTCATCATAGGAATTCACTTCTACATACTTAGCTTTATCCCCAAATATAAACTCCTCATCTTCGCTTTCTACAAGTTCAGCACATTCCATTGCTTTTAAAAGTAAGATTTCTATTGATTCCTCATCTAATTTCTCTGTATATGAGTATCCCATTTTTCCACTATATATACCTCTAAAAGAAACTCCTATAGATGTACTTAAACCGTATCTTTCAACCTCTCCATTAGATGAAGTAATATTTAAAGCTTCACTTTTACCATAATATAATTCATATTTTTCAAAATTAAGTTCCTTAGCTCTATTAAATAATCTTTCTTTAAAATCCTTAAATTCCATAATAACAAATACCTCCTATCTTCCCCCAACTGTGATTTCTTTAACTCTTAAAAGTGGCTGACCTACGTTAGTTGGTACTGCTCCACTTAAGGAACCACAAACTCCTTGCCCATGATCTAAGTTTTTTCCAACCATATCTATGTTCATTAAGATATCAGCACCATTTCCTATTAAACTAGCTCCTCTTACAGCTCTATCAATCACTCCATTTTTAACTAGGTATCCTTCAAGAACGTTAAAATTAAAATCACCAGTTATAGGATTTACTGATCCTCCACCCATTTGCTTAGCATATAATCCATTTTCTATAGATTTTATTATTTCCTCATTATCATCTTCACCATTTGCTATAAAGGTATTTGTCATTCTTGAAGTAGGAGCATATTTATAAGATTCTCTTCTTCCACTTCCTGTAGAAGGCATACCCATTCTTCTTTCATTAAACTTATCAATCATATATGACTTAAGTATTCCATTTTCTATTAAAACTTTTCTTCTAGTTGGTTCTCCCTCATCATCTATATTTAATGATCCCCATGCATTAGCTATAGTTCCATCATCTATTGCAGTAACCTTTTTAGAAGCTATTTGCATGCCAAGTTTATCACAGAATATAGAATTTCCTTTAGCAACAGCAGTTGCCTCAAGAGAATGACCACAAGCTTCATGGAATATAACCCCACCAAAGGAATTTTCAATAGCTACAGTCATCTTACCTGCTGGACAATAATCTGCATGAAGCATTGTTATTGCTGACTTAGAGGCTTCTTTTCCTAGATTGCTTAAATCTATGGTATTAAAAAATTCAAATCCCATAGATGCCCCTGGAGATCTTGTTCCAGCTTGATTATCTACTCCATTTGAAGCTATGGAACTTATGGCTATTCTTGATCTTATTCTTCTATCTTCAGTAAATAATCCTTCACTATTAGCAATTAAAACCCTTTGATCCTCATCCTTCATAGTAACTGTAACTTGAGCTATCTCATCACTATATCCCTTTGCTCCCTTGTAAGCTTCCTTCATTTTCTCAATTTTCTTATCTGAACTTATAGATGAAGGAACATATAAAATAGGATGAATGTTGGTATTTATTCTTTCAACTAAATTTAAATTAACTGTATGTCCATCTATAACATCCCCTAAAGCTAAAGCAGCCTTTTTAGCAGTATTAACTAAACTCATAAGGTAATCATCATTGGTATATGCATATATGCACTTTAGTCCTTTAAAAATTCTTATACCAATTCCATAATCTTTTCCTGAAATAATATCCTTAACCGCCCCTGAAGTTAATACAATATTATTATTTAACTTTTCTTCTACAAAAACTTCTGCAAAATCTCCTCCTGTACTAAGAGCTACAGAAAGTACTTTTTTAATAGTATCTTTACTTAACATAAAATCACTCCCCAAATTAATAAACAATTATCTTTAATAAGATTATGCCTTGTTTTAAATATTTAATTCTATTTTAATTGTATAAACATGAAAATTATATAATTAAAAGAAATATTATCATTATAAAAAATTTTAGATTAATTAGCTTTTTCAATCCATCTTAAAGTTATCATCTATTTACATAAGATTTGAAAAGTGACATACTATGCTAATTAGCTTAAAATATAGGTTATTGAACTTATTTTTAAATTAAAGGAAAAGAGGAATTAATGTGAGTATTACTAAGGAAAGATTCTTTAATGAATTTAAGAAAGATCAAGCTACATATGATGAAATTCATGAAAATATATTAGATGGGGTTAATATAGGTGGGGCTAATTTTATCATATTAATGTGTGCCATAATAATAGCCTCTGTTGGTTTAAATATGAATGCTACTGCTGTTATTATAGGTGCAATGCTTATTTCTCCACTTATGGGGCCAATAATAGCCATAGGATATTCCGTAGGAATTTATAATTTAAAACTTTTAAAAAAATCTGCAATTATACTAATAATAGAAATATTCATAAGTATAACTACTGCCACTATTTATTTTTCTTTAAGTCCAATATCCAGTGCAGGAAGTGAGATTTTATCTAGAACCTCCCCTAATATATGGGATGTAATAATAGCTTTTACTGGAGGAATTGCAGGAATAATAGGTATAACTCGTAAAAAATCAGGAAACATTTTACCTGGAGTTGCCATAGCAACTGCCTTAATGCCTCCACTTTGTACAAGCGGTTATGGTTTAGCCACTAAAAACATTCATATATTCTTAGGTGCAGGTTACTTATTTTTTATAAACTCATTTTTCATAGCACTTTCAACTTTACTTGTTGTGAAATTTATGAAAATACCAACTAGAAATACTTTGTCAGAAGTAAAACAAAAGAAACTAAAAAAAATGATCATAGTTTCAACTATTTTAGTTACTATACCAAGTTTAATGTCAGCAGCAACTATGGTTAATAGCTTCTTAAATAATACTAATCTTAGTAACTTTATTGAAAATGAAATGCCTTCTGAATATATTCTTAACAAGGAAATAAACACAAAGAATAAAACAATAGACTTAGTTATAATAGGTAACACCATAGATAATTCAGAGGAAGAAAAATTACAAGACACATTAAAATATTATAATTTCAGTGGATATAAACTTATAATTCAACAATCAACTGATAATTTCCCTGAATTAAAAATGTATTTAGATAAAATCAAAGAGCAAGATTCTGGTTTTATAGGTGATTTAGAAATAAATAAAGGAAAAAATAACTCTAATAGCAATAATAATGTTACATCAGCATTAAACTCAGTTACTTCCTCCTTACCAGGAAAGTTTGATGACATAACTAAAGTTTACAGTGGAGTTTTAGATAATGAATTGCCTGTGTTTATTATAAATCACTCTAAAGATTACATTGATAAAGATGCTATTAATGCTTATATTCTATCTAATCCTGAATTAAAAAATGCTAAGATTTACTTTGAAAAAGAAGATCCAAATAAGGAAAATACAAAACCTCAATAGCTTTTACATTAAGAAACTTCTAAAAAGTAAATTTTAAAAAAGCAATTTAAAAAAAATGATTCTAAAAGAAAATAGGAAATTTTAAACTTCATAATATAAAATACAAATAAAGAGCTACAAAAGATTTTAAAATAATTTATGAGTTCTAATGGTTTATAATACCCTTTAAAAAACTTATAAATTTAAAAAATAACTTTTATAGCTCTTTTTATTTATATAACTTAAAAGACTTTATTTCATTTTAAATATAATCAAACTACAGAATAATTTAAAACATACTTTTAATATAATAACTTTATAAATTTATAACTCTATTAATTTAATTAATTCTAAAATAAAATCCCTATATTAATTATCATTGTTTTTATTGATTAATGAATGCTTTCTTCCATAAATTAAGTAACTTGTGATTAATAAAACTAAAACCACAATAAATATTTTCCATGTTTCTTCTGATAAATTGCCCATTAAAAATAAGCAACTAAATGCCCCTAGTAAAGGAATAAATGGCACCAATGGAGTTTTAAATCCTCTTTTTACATGAGGATATTTTTTTCTAAAGGCTATTAAAGATATACAAACTAAAGTATATGTTAATAAAAAGGCTATATTAGCAAAGTTAGCTAACTGTCCTAGATTAAAAAATCCTGCTAATAAGGCACCTATTATACCAACAGTCCATAATGCTGTATATGGTACATCTTTTTTATCAACTTTACTAAAGAATTTTGGTAATAATCCATCTCTACTCATAGCTAAAAGTATGTGTGATGTTGTAAAGTTACCTGCAAATATTACGGCAAGGATTCCTATTACAGTTCCTAAGGATACTACAAAGGCAACTCCCCTTTGTCCTACTAATTTTAAAGCATAGGATAATGCATCACCAACATTTAAATTAGTATATGAGGTTACTCCCGTTAAGACTAAGGAAACAGCTATGTATATAATTGTGCATATTACTAAAGAACTTATAAGACCTAATGGTAAAGATTTTTGTGGATTTTTAACCTCTTCAGCAGCAGAGGCCGTTGCATCAAATCCACAATAAGCAAAGAATAAAGAAGCTGTTCCAGTAACTATGCCCTTAACTCCAAAGGGAGCAAATGGATGCCAATTACTAGTATTTACATGAAAAGCTCCAACTCCTATGAATAAAGCAATAACTGCAATCTTTATAAATACCATAATATCATTAACCTTCTTACTCTCTTTAGTACCTAAAGATATTACAAAAACTATAAATAAAATTGATATCACTGCTGGTAAATTTACTATTCCCCCTTCACTTGGAATAGCTGTAAATGTCTTTGGTAATTTTATTCCTAGAATATCTAAAAGACTTAAAAGATAAGATCCCCATCCCGATGCTACTGTGGCTGTAGATAAGGTATATCCAATAACAATGCATAATCCTGATATATATGCAATAATCTCACCTAAGGAGACATAAGTAAATGAATAAGACCCTCCAGCACTTGGAATACTTGAACTAAATTCTGCATAGCATAAAACTATTATAGCCGCCGCAATTCCTCCTCCAATAAATGCTATGGAGGTAGCTGGTCCAGACTGTTTAGCTGCAACAATCCCAGTTAAAACCATAACTCCAGTACCAATTACTGACCCAACACTCATTAGTGTTAAATCCAAAGCACTTAGGGTTCTTTCCTTATTTTCATTTGCTTCGCTAAGTATTCTTTTTAAGCTTTGCTTTTTAAAAATCTCCATAAATTAATCACCCTTTTAAATTTAGTAAATTTCGCTTTATAAATTATATGTTAACACTTTATTCATCATTAAGAAATATTTTATTACATAAAAAAGACTGCATCCAAATGGATACAGCCCAATCAATAATTTATAATATTCATTTTAAGTCAGGGAATTTTAAAATTTATATTATAACTTATTAGCTAATTAATTTTGATTTTATAAATTTCAACTTAAATACATTGTTTATTCTTTCTTTATCTAATTTCAACTCTAATATTATGGCAGCTATAATTATTAATATAGCACCTACTATCTGCTTACCATTTAATACTTCTCCAAAAATAAAAAAAGCAAATATACTTGATAGTACTGGTTCCATAGAAGCTAATATACTAGTAACACTAGCCTCTATGTATTCAGTTGATTTTATATAGAATGTATTAGATATAAATGTACTTAAAATACCTATAGATAATATATTTAATATGACCATCCCAATATTAGATGCATTTGCAATTATATTAAATGACTCTTTAAAGTCTGTAAATAAACCTATAAATATACTTGCAAATATATAGCCATAAATAAGCAATGTGTCTTTCCTATAATCACTAAAAAATTTAGGAAATATTATTTGAAAAGCGAATAAAAATCCTGTTCCTAATCCAGCAGCTATTCCTATTGCGCTCATATTAAAGTGTCCTAAAGACATATTTGAAACCATTATACATCCTACTAAAGTTAATAGGATAACAGATCCCTTTTTCATATTGAACTTTTCACCAAAGAATAATACCCCAAAGATTGTTACCCATATTGAGTTAGTAAACATCAATACTGTGGCTACAGATATAGGTATATATTCTACGGACAAGTTATATCCAATAAAACATAAGGCAAAAGTTCCTATTCCATATAATGCTGAAATAGCTAAACCTCTTGGATCTATCTTTAAAATTTTTCTATCAGTTATCATTATCCAAATAAAAAAGCAAATAGAAGATAAAAAACTTCTACTAAAAGCTATAAACATTGTACTTAATCCCGCTTCATATAGGATTCTACTGCTTATGCCCATTATGCCCCAAAAAACTGTCGCTATTAAAACTAGACTTATTCCCTTCTGCTTATTGTTCATTATAATTCCTCTTTTTCTAAGTTTTTAACACAAATTCTATTATATACTTATTAAGAAAATTTAAAAGCTCCAAAAATGACATTTTACTTTTATTAACTTTCATTTTCTGCCCTATTATATAATTTTAATTGTTATATCTTAAAATTGCTCAAATTAGCTTATAATGTGGTTTTGGATTACAATTAAAAACTTTTTACTCTCTTGAAAGTTGTCAGTTTTATATTGTTTTTGAAAGAAAATCTTAATAATTATTCAATACTAAGTTTATAAAATTAATTTTTTTAACACTTTCATAAAAAAAATTAAATCCCTATATTTTTATAAACAAAAAGAAGCTGCATCAAAACTAACAAATAAAACTTATGAATATATAAAACTTCATATTATTTTTAAGCTTTATTTACATGTTATTTTGATACAACCTCTTTAAACAATATCTTTATATTTATTATGTAACTAACTTATATACTAAAAGTTTCTATAAATTATTTAAAGTAAACTTTATTATCTTCTAATTTATCTATTATTGCAAGAGATTCAACTCTTACTCCTAAATCTTCTAAAACTTTTCTTCCATCTTGAAATCCTTTTTCTATAACTATTCCTATTCCCACTAACTCAGCACCAGCTTGCTCAACTAAGTCTATCATTCCTTTAGTTGCACATCCTTGAGCTAAGAAGTCATCAATTATTAAAACTCTTTCACCTTTATTTAAGAATTGCTTTCCAACTCTAACTTTGTAATCTTTTTTCTTTGTGAATGAATGTACATTTGATTCATAAACATCTTTATCTAAATTTAAACTTTCAGTCTTTTTAGCAAAAACTACTGGAACATAATCAAAGTATTGAGATGCGATCCCTGCAATAGCTATTCCTGAAGCTTCTATTGTAAGTATTTTATCTACCTTTTCACCTTCAAATCTTTTTCTAAACTCCTTACCAACTTCATTAAGGAATTTTATATCCATTTGGTGATTTAAGAAACAATCAACTTTAAGTATGTTTCCCTCTCTAACTTTTCCTTCTTTTAAGATCTTTTCTTTTAATGCTTCCATCTTCCTTTTCCCCCTGCTATAAAAATTATTTCATTATAATAAATAACTCTGTTTATAATTTTCTTATTGAATTTATTAAAGCTCTATGCAGAGACCTACTTTACTACAAAGATAATTTCTATAAAGCATGTTAAAAAGAAAGCTTAATTAAAGCTTTTACATAATAATTTTATATAAATCAAAAAAATTCCTAAGCCTAAAGGCCTAGGAATATATAATAATCTCACAAAAAAATATAGAAATCACCTATATATTCGTAGTTAGGATGTTTACGGCCTCCTAGTAGAAACACTCAACCCATATCGTCGAGCATATACGATATACTTATATAAGTACATATTAAGTTATTAAGTAGTATTATAACTACTTATTCTTTCAATGTAAAGTTTTATCACTAAAAAAATTTTAATGAACCTATAAAAGGTCAAAACCTATTAAGTTTATGCTAACTTTGAAATTAAAGATCACCAAACTTACATTTTCTAACAACGAAAACTTTAAAACTCACTATGATAATTGTAAAATAAGTATATTATCTAAAATCTAATCTTGGAATAATCGTCCAAACTCTCCTAATACGCTACCTTCGCCAACGTCTCTAGATCCTGGCACTTGTGGTGCAGACGAAACAACCTTAGATGCAAGTCTACTAAATGGTAAACTTTGAATCCAAACTTCTCCTGGTCCTACTAAACTTGCAAAGAAAATCCCTTCTCCTCCAAAGACAGCATTCTTTATTCCCTTAACATACTCTATATCATAATTTACATCCTTTGTCATAGCAACTAAGCATCCTGTATCCACTTTTAATTTTTGTCCTGGTAGAAGTCTCTTTCTAACAATAGTACCACCAGCATGAATAAAAGCCATACCATCCCCCTCAAGTTTTTGAAGTATAAATCCTTCTCCCCCAAAGAACCCAGTTCCTAATTTCCTTCTAAAATCAATTCCTATGCTTACTCCCTTAGCTGCACATAAAAAGGCATCCTTTTGGCATATAAGTTTACCTCCATAATTTCTTAAATCTACTGGGATTATCTTTCCTGGATATGGTGAAGCAAAGGCAACCTTTTCTCTTCCTACTCCCATATTGGTAAATGCAGTCATGAATAAGCTTTCTCCTGTTAAAACCCTTTTAGCAGCTCCTCCTAACTTTCCAAAAAAGCCACCTGAGCCACTATTACTTCCATCACCAAAAATAGTTTCCATTCCTATGCTGCTATCCATCATCATCATTGCTCCAGCCTCAGCAACAACAGTTTCTCTTGGATCTAATTCAATCTCTACAAATTGCATATCATCTCCAAAAAGTTCAAAGTCAATTTCATGTGAATTCATCATATACACATCCTCCAATAAATCTATTCCAATACTAACTCATAATTTTATTTTACATACTATCATAGAATATATAACTTCTACAATAAAAATATTCCAAAAAATAAAGCTCTTATTATTCTTTTCGTAATTACTAAAGCTTTTATTCACACATCTTTATATAAGCTCATAGTATTTATTAAGAGGGTTTTCAAAATCTTAATAAAATCATAGTATTTTCGTAATAAAAACTTATTGACAGACAACTCAAAGAGATATAATATGATATTAAACTTAATAATATTTAATATCTATTGTGTTAAGAGGGAGTAGTTGCAAGCTATAATATCAACATCGCGGTTAACGAAAAGTTACCTGGTATTATACACCAATTTGGTTACAAGACTTTTAATATAATCTAAGGAATTTAAGGTATTTTATGTACTATTCCTTAGATTATATTAGGAGTCTTATTTTTTTGCCTCCTATACATAGATATTATTTGTTAGAAATTATCCTTAATCAATAATTTATATTAAAGAAAGGAGACAATAATATGAAGAAAGTTTATTCAAAATCAAAAGAAGAACTTTTTAAAGAACTCGGTGTAAACAAGGACGGTTTAAATGACACTGAAGTTAAAAGCATGGAAGAAAAATATGGTAAAAATGAATTAGTTGAAGGTAAGAAAAAATCTACTTTCCAAGTATTTCTTGATCAATTTAAGGACATGCTAATAATAATTCTTATATGTGCTGCCGCTATTTCAATGTTTTTAGGAGATATTGAAAGTGCCGCTGTTATCATATTCGTATTAATAGTAAATGCTACTCTTGGAACTATTCAGCATCTTAAAGCTGAACAATCTTTAAGTAGCTTAAAGGCTCTCTCCTCACCTTCTACTAAGGTGCTTAGAAATGGTGAAAGAATAGAAATAGACTCAAAGGATGTAGTTGTTGGAGATATTATCTTTCTTGAAGCTGGAGACTATGTTCCTGCTGATGGTAGAATTCTTGAAAACTATAGCTTACAAGTTAATGAAAGCTCATTAACTGGAGAATCTGAAAGCATAGTTAAAATGTCTGAAATAATAAAAGGAGAAGAAATTCCTATTGGTGATAGAAAAAATATGGTCTTCTCTGGAAGCTTAGTAACTTATGGTAGAGCTACTATTTTAGCAACAGCCGTTGGTATGAATACTGAAATAGGTAAAATAGCTCAGTTATTAAATGACACTAAAGAAAAGAAAACTCCTCTTCAAGCTAACTTAGATAACTTTGGTAAAAAGCTTGCAATTGGAATACTTGTTATCTGTGCAATAGTATTTGCTCTTAGTCTTTATAGGGGTGAAGCTATTATAGATGCATTCATGTTTGCAGTTGCCTTAGCCGTAGCTGCTATCCCAGAAGCTTTAAGTTCTATAGTAACAATAGTTCTTTCTTTAGGAACTCAAAAAATGGCTAAAGAAAATGCCATCATAAGAAAATTACAAGCAGTTGAAGGTTTAGGTAGTGTATCTATTATATGTTCAGATAAGACTGGTACATTAACTCAAAATAAAATGACTGTTAAAAAGATTTTTGTTGATGGAAAAGTAATAGATTCAAATGAATTAAACTTAGAAAAGAAAATAGATAATGATTTATTAACTATGAGTTTACTTTGTAATGATGCAATTACAGATTGTGAAAAAGAAATAGGCGATCCAACTGAGGTTGCCCTTGTAAACTTAGGTGATTTATACGGAGTAGATGAACTTGTTCAAAGGGATAAATTTAAGAGACTTGGTGAAATTCCTTTTGATTCAGATAGAAAACTTATGAGTGTTGTTTATAACATTCATGGTGAAAATATTATAGCTACTAAGGGAGCTGTTGATGTTCTTCTTAAGAGATCTACTAAGATTGAAACTTCTGAAGGGGTTAGACCTATAACTAAAGAAGATATAGCTAAAATAGAAGAAATTAACCAAGAATTCTCAAAAACAGGTCTTAGAGTTTTATCTTTTGCATATAGAAATATTGAAAGTAGAACAGATATAAAACTTGATGATGAAAATGACTTAACCTTCATAGGTCTTATATCAATGATGGATCCACCAAGAGAAGAATCTGCTGAAGCCGTAAGAGCTTGTATAGAAGCTGGAATTAAACCTGTAATGATAACTGGTGACCATAAAATAACAGCTTCTGCCATAGCAAAACAAATAGGTATATTAAAAGATGAAAGTGAAGCTATTGAAGGTTCTGCTTTAGATAAAGTTAGTGACGAAGAACTTAAGAATATGGTAGAACACATTTCAGTATATGCTAGGGTTTCTCCAGAGCATAAAATAAGAATAGTTAGAGCATGGCAAGAAAAAGGCAATGTAGTTGCCATGACTGGTGATGGTGTCAATGACGCCCCTGCTTTAAAACAAGCTGATATAGGTGTTGCAATGGGTATTACAGGATCTGAAGTTGCTAAAGATGCCGCTTCTATGGTCTTAACAGATGATAACTTTGCAACCATAGTAAAAGCTATTGAAAATGGTAGAAATATTTACTCAAATATAAAGAATGCTATTAAATTCTTATTATCTGGTAATACTGCTGGTATATTATCAGTATTATATGCTTCCATATTAGCATTACCAGTTCCATTTGCTGCGGTACACTTATTATTTATAAACCTTTTAACTGATAGTTTACCTGCAATTGCTTTAGGTCTTGAACCTCATAAAAAAGAAGTTATGAAGGAAAAACCAAGAAAAGCTAATGCTTCTATATTGACAAAAGACTTCATTACAGATGTATTATTTGAAGGTGTAGTTATTACTATTGTTACTATGCTAGCCTTCCATATTGGACTAAACCAAGGTGGCCCTCTATTAGCAAGTACAATGGCCTTTGCTACTTTATGTTTATCAAGACTTGTTCATGGATTTAACAGTAAATCTAAAAAACACGTATTATCAAAAGAATTATTCTCTAATAAATATTTGTGGGCTGCTTTTGGTATAGGATTTGTACTATTAAACATTGTTCTTTTAGTACCTATATTTGAAGGATTATTCCAAGTTGCTCCACTTACACTTAATAACTTATTAACTATATATGGATTATCATTATGTACTTTCATAGTTGTTCAAGTTGTTAAATTTATAAGAGAAAAACTTACTGAAAATAAAATAAACACTGCTCAAGAGTCAAATAAAGAAAATAGAGCAGCTTAATTGTAAATTTCTATAGACCATGCCAATGGTATATTAGCATGGTCTATATTTATATCTAATAATACCAATTAAGAATATACAGGAGGATTATTTTGCATGGAGTTTTTAGGATCTCTATTAACATTTTTAATTGATATTGTAGGTTCCTTTGGATACTTTGGAATCTTATTAATAGTTGGGTTAGAATATGCTTGTTTCCCACTACCTAGTGAAGTTGTTTTAACCTTCTTTGGTCTTAGTGCATCTCAAGGAGAATTTTCACTTATTGGAGTTATAGTATTTAGTATTATAGGTGGATTATTAGGTTCATTAATCTGTTACGCCATTGGCTATTATGGTGGTGTCCCTCTTCAAGAATGGTTAGGACGTAAATTTCCAAGCAGTCAAAAAAGTATGCTAGCATTAAATAAATGGTTTAAAAAATATGGAAAACCTGCTGTATTGCTAGCTAGGATAGTTCCACTTACTCGTACATATGTATCTTTATTAGCTGGCGCTGAGAAATTCAGCTTAAAATATTTCATCTTATACTCTTCTTTAGGTATAAGTATTTGGAACATTTTTTTAGTTTCATTAGGATATTTTATAGGTGATAATTTACCTCTTATAAATTCAATAATGGAGAAATACACCTTTGTCACTTTAGCTATTTTAATTATTGCTGTGATTATTTTCATTTATCTTAAATTTTTCAAAAAAGAAAAAAACACATCAAAATAATTATAATTAAAAAGACTATGCTAAAATCTTATTTCTTAGTTTTAGCACAGTCTTTTTTTAATTAAATAACAATCTCAACTTTTATTCTAAATTATCTATTTCACTATTTATTATTCATTTAATCTTTCTTTAATTAAATAATAGTTTTATCAATTGTGATAAAATTTATTTTTATTCCTTTATATATTTTTATTAAATAGTAGTGTTAGCACTTCTTATTCCTTTATAGAAAAGATAGTAAGTTAACATCATATATGGTTGTAACCAAAGCATACCTATTCCAAAAGTAAGGAAAGATAATATCATCCATCCTATAAAGCTTAAGTTCATAACTATATACTTCCATCTATATCCCTTAGTTATATTAAAGCTCATTTCTATAGCTTCCATTACTCCAACGCCCTCATCTTCTGTTAATATCATAGGTACAGGGAATAATATTGCCTCTATAAAAAATCCTAAAGCAACTAAAATAATAAGAGCTACAATAATTACTACTATGCTTTGACTAGCTATAGAAGCAACTGAAAATATCATTGTAAATATAACCCCACCTATTCCTACAACTAATCCAATTAAAATATCGCACAATAAAATTTTAAGAGTAGTCTTAAAACTTATTAAACATTCTAAGTATTTTACTTTTCCCTCTGTTTCATTTAGCTTAATACAATACTTTATAAAGCTTCCAGTTAAAAATGAAGAAATCAGTGCAATTATAATCCACCCGAATATAGGTATTGGCGATAATAAAAAACTTAATAAAAATGTTGAAACAAAAAATAACAAACATGCTCCTACAGCATTTTCCCATCTTCCTCTTAACAATTCTTTAGCTTTTAGCTTACATTCTACTCTATCAGTCACTAGATAGCGCCTCCTAAAAATTGATCACTTAGTTAAATACATCTAATTACTTTTATATTATTCATATCCTTTAAGAATTAACACAAAAATTTAAGGAATATATTAAAATATAAATTTCATTTTATTATCTGATATAATTTAAACAATAGGATTCATATTTAACTATGATTTAAGTAATAAATCTTTTAAATCTATGACTAATTATAAAGTTTACCTATTTATTAAACCATGATTTAAAAGAACTTAATTAAACTAATATTAATAAAAATTTCTATAAAATTTTTATTAAAATATAATTTAATGAAAGGTATAAATTTATGAGAAAAAAATATTTTATATTAACTATTTTAACTATGATTCTTGGACTTTTATCTAGAAAGTTCATGTCCTATATGCCTAGTTTAATATCACCCTATTTAGGAGATATACTTTGGGCAACTATGGTTTATTTTGGCTTTAGATTTCTATTTCCAAAACTAAATACTAATACTTCTTTTTTAATCGCTATTATTTTCTCCTTTGGAATAGAATTTAGCCAAATATATCAAGCTCAGTGGATTAATAATATTAGAGCTACAACTCTTGGCGGCTTAGTTCTTGGACATGGCTTCCTTTGGAGTGATTTACTTTGTTACACAATAGGGATATTAATTGGATCTTTTATAGACAAACTTGCTTTTATTAAAAAAAAGCTCTAAGGTAAGCAAAAACCTTAGAGCGCAGAAGAGGTATCTACAATAGCAACCACTATGTGATAAATAGCTTTAAGTTTCTATCTTTAAGCTATTTATTATCTTATATTCAAATTTTTCTTAAAATATTCCTATTGCAAGTATTAATGATGCAAATACAATAGAAATCATAGACATTAATTTTATTAATATATCAATGGATGGACCTGTAGTATCTTTAAATGGATCTCCTACAGTATCTCCAACTACAGCTGCCTTATGACAATCTGAGCCTTTTCCGCCTAATACTCCACCTTCAATATATTTCTTAGCATTATCCCAAGCTCCACCTGAATTAGCCATCATTATAGCTAATACAAAACCAGTTACAGTAGAACCTGCTAAAAGTCCAGCTACTCCATTTGGCCCTAGTAATAAACCAGTAATTATAGGAGTTAAAATAGCTACTAAGGCTATAGGAATTAATTCTCTTTGAGATGATTTTGTACATATATCTACACACTTTTCAAAATCAGCCTCTGCCTTTCCTTCCATTAATCCCTTTATTTCTTTAAATTGTCTCCTAACCTCAACAACTATTTGAGAAGCTGCTCTTCCCACAGCATCCATTGTTAGAGCTGAAAATACAAACGTAACCATTCCTCCAATAAATAATCCTATTAAAACTTGAGGATTTATTATAGAAAGATTAAATGTAAAATCTAACCCTTGTGATTTAACTATATTCTCTACAGAATCCTTATATGCAGCTATAAATGCTAATGCAGTTAAAGCAGCTGAGCCTATAGCAAAGCCTTTTCCTGTAGCTGCCGTAGTATTTCCCAGGGAATCTAAGGCATCAGTTCTCTTTCTAACTTCTGGATCTTGTTCCGTCATCTCAGCTATTCCACCAGCATTGTCTGCCACTGGCCCATAGGCATCTGTAGCAAGTGTTATTCCTAATGTTGAAAGCATTCCTACCGCTGAGATAGCAATACCATAAAGGCCAAGACTAAAATCCTTTGAACCCCCTGATACTAAAAAGCTAATTATTATAGATATAGAAATTATAATTACTGGAATGGCAGTGGAAATCATACCTAAGGACAATCCACCTATTATTGTTGTAGCTGAACCAGTCTTAGTCATATCAGCTAAATTTCTAGTAGGTTTATAATTATCACTTGTATAGTACTCAGTAAAATATCCAATTAAAATACCAGCAATTAATCCAGATAAAATACTAAAATATATTCCTAAATTATTTTCTCCAAGTACTAATCTAACTATAAAAAAAGCTGAAATAGCTACTAGTACTGAAGCTATATATGTCCCTCTTCTTAAAGCTCCAAGAAGTGCCTTTTGACTTGCATCTTCCTTTGCTTTTACAAAAAATGTTCCTATTATACATGCAATTGCTCCTACAGAGGCAATAGTTAATGGAAGCATAACCCCATCTAATCCTAATCCTGCTGATACTGCTAAAGCACAAGCTGAAACTAATGACCCAACATATGATTCATATAAATCTGCTCCAAGTCCTGCTACATCTCCCACATTATCACCAACATTGTCTGCTATAACTGCCGGGTTCCTATGATCATCCTCTGGAATACCAGCCTCAACTTTTCCTACCAAATCTGCCCCTACATCAGCTGCCTTTGTAAAAATCCCTCCTCCTACTCTAGCAAAAAGAGCCATAGATGAAGCTCCCATACCAAAGGTAAGCATTGCAGAAGTTATTTGTCCTATTTTTTCAACTTCTGGCAAAGCTGCGTAATACCAATCTAAAATATAATACCAAACTCCTAAATGAAGAAGTGCTAATCCAACAACTACTAATCCCATTATTGCTCCACTAGAAAAAGCTATTCTTAAAGCTCCATTTAAACTTTTTTTAGCCGCCGTAGTTGTCCTTGAATTTGCATTTGTAGCAGTCTTCATTCCAAGATAGCCACTTAAACCAGAGAATAACCCTCCAGTAATAAAGGCAAAAGGAACAAAGATAGATAAGTATCCCCTAAGACTTAGAATCATTAAGATAATAAATATACCTAAAAAGAATAAAGAAACTCCTTTATATTGTCTAATTAAAAATGCATTTGATCCTCTCTTGATTTTCTCTGCAACAGCCTTTATCTCGCTATCACCCTCATCACATTTCATTATTTTTCTTCCTAAGTAAGCAGCAAATAGAAGTGCTATGATTGAACATATTGGTACTAAAAGCATAAGGTCCATTTTTTTCTCCCCCTATTTTATTTATCTTTTATCAATAAGCTTATTAAATTAATAAATGCTAATTTATAGAGATTACTAAACAAAATTTAAATGAAAAACATCTTACCTAAGTCTAAATATATTTTTAAAAGTCTAATATTCACTTATTTTTTAGCCTTTTATATCTCATAAAAACCTATTTTATTAGAGTTTAATAATTTTGACTCTATTTTTAATATATTTATTTAATTTATGAAATGTTACAAGTTAATCTTAAATAAATACTCTATCTACAACTTATTATTAATATTAAAATCTAATCATAAATTCTATTATCTTATATGTTTTAAACACTTTTTAAAACACAATCTAATATTTTTATTATTGAGAGGATTAATTAATGAATAAAGATTCAAACCTTTTTAAAGAGTTAACAGACTTTGAGCTTAGAAAAATAATTACAAATCATTTTGGTGATAATACTAAATTCAAAGCAAACCTAATAAATGGTGGGTTGTTCAATACAACATACCTTATTAAATTATTAAATACTAAAGAAAAATTCATACTAAGGGTTGGTCCTGTAAACACTAACCTACTTCTACCATTTGAACTTAATCTAATGAAAGGAGAAGAATATGTATATTCTCTTTGTGAAGATAGAAATATTCCTAGTTCAAAAGTTTTAAAATGTGATGTAAGTAAAAACTTAATTTCTAGAGATTATATGATCATTGAATATATAGATAGCAAACCACTTTGTGAATTAAAACTTGATAAAGAAATTGAAAATTCTCTATACAAAGAAACTGGTAAATATACTGGTAAGTTACATCAGATAACAGCTAATCAATTTGGAAAAGTTTATGATGTTTTAAATGGCAATGGATTCAATTCATGGAGCGAATTCATGCTTAATGAATTTCAAAAGATAAGGATTAAACTTCATGAATATAAAGTTTTCACTACAGAAGAACTAAATTGTTTTGAATCCATAATAAGTGATAACTCTCAAGTATTGGATGAAATTAAAGAAGCTCATCTTGTTCATTGTGATTTATGGACAGGCAATATATTAGTTAAAGATTATAATTCAAAAAATCCTAAGGTGGCAGCAATAATTGATATAGATAGAGCCTTATTTGGTGATATAGATTTTGATTTTGCAAACCCTTGGATTATAAATGAATCCTTTTTAAAAGGATATGGTATTGAATTAAAAGATTCTCCTGAAAAGATTATTAGAAAAAATATTTATAGATTAATATATCACTTAATTGAATCTTATGTATGGAAAGTTCAATATAATAATCCTGATATATCAGACAAAGAAAAAATTAAGGCTTTAAAATTAATTAGATATTTTAAATAGCTAAATAAAACTTTATAGTATTCTAATTCAAATTCATAAACAAAATATAATAACTAATTTAGTTTTTATAAAACTATTTAACCTTAACAAAAAACAAGGAATTAGTCTCTTATATAAGTGAAAACTAATTCCTTGTTTTATAAATTTTTATTTTAAATAAAAATATTAGATTTTTAAAAACAAATTAATCAAAAGCATTTAAATTACTTAATTACAATATCAAAGGCAATATTTCCATTGTTTTTAATTGTAATTTCTGCAATTCTTGTTTCACTATTATATTTTACTGTTGGAATATCATAACTTCCTTCTATTCCATTAACATTTGTAATAGTTGGAGCTTTATCAATATTCATCAATTTAATTATGCTAGTTCTCTTTTCACCATTATTAGTATTTTTTATATAACTATCATATACCCAATTAAGTGCATCTACCTTGCTCATTCCTGGTAATTTTTTAGCTTCATCAGCATTTTTAGCACCTTCCCAAAGAGAATCTTTATTGGTTCTATAGTTATTTAATTTAATATTAATTGATTGATTATTATCTTCCATAATTAAATAAGTATGAGGTTCTAATGTAACTTCTGATTTAATATTAGCAATATCAAATGATCCTTTTTGATTAATATTTTCATTATACTTATAGTTATAAATAAACCAACGATTATCTAATTTTTGAACAAATATATTACCATTATATTCTTCTTTATATAATTTATTAAAATATTCTTTTCTATTTGTAATATTAGATAGTTCTGATGAATTCATATCTATTAATTTAATCTGACTTCCAGATAAACGACTCTCTATTTTATTGCGTTCAATAGAAGATGGAACTGCTGGAATATTTCCATAACGTCCAGTTGTATACGCAGGAGATTGACTCATCTCTGTATTAAGCCCTACGAAATAATTACCGTTTCCGTTTTGTGTGAAATTACCATATAATAAAGATTTAGTTTTTGCACGCATTTCATTTTTTGAAGGACTAGGATTCTTAATAACATATCTGAAAAACTCTTTAATCACATTTGAGAACAATGGTGATTCTTCATTTCTAACTCCATAGGTATATGCTGGATGTTCAAAATTATATACACATCCTCCATTTAAATAAATATTCATTGCTTCAATACCTAATAAAGCTTCTGGTTCAGTAAGCCATTGTCTATTTCCTTGAGTTTTACCTATATTTCCACTTTCAAACAACTTCCACTTGCCAGTTTCATACCATTTCCATGTATCCATTAATCCTCCCCACTGATATGCATAGTCAGTAAGCCAAAGACCAGTCATATAACTACTTGTTGGCGCATCATTTCCTTCAGCTTGTGGAGTATTCTTATACATAAATATAAAGTTTTCCCAATACTTTTCTACAGCTTCCTTAAATACAGTTTTTCCATTAGATCCAAATGCTTTTTCTATAGATCCTCCATTATTTTGCTCTGACCAAATAAAATAACCACCATATTTTGCAGAAAGTTTTAAGTATTCTGCTGCGTTACTTTCTACATTATCTGTCCAAACCCAATAATTTTCTGTACTAAATACCCCTTGTAAAGCGCTGTACTTTGAATACATCTCTTCTATCCACTCAGTTGTTAACCAATGAGCAGCTGTATATCCTGGAACATTTCCTGCTGTATAAACTGTTAATACAATAGGTATTGGCTCATTCTTATTTGTTTTTGGATTAACATAACTTTGTGCCTCATTAAGCATATGTTCATAAAAATCTGCTGCTACTCCATCTCTTTTTGGTAAATCATCTGGATGTAATTGTATTACTGTATACGGTTTCAAATCATCTGGAACCTCTTTCCACTTCCCAACTAATGTGTCATCACCCCAAAAAGCATAATCTCCTTTTTCATATTTAGATCCATTAGCATATAATGGCATCATTAGCAATGGCTTCTCATTTGAAATTTCTCTTCTTTTTTCAGCAGGAATCCAATCATTTGGATTCACAAAATCACCCTTAGCTGTAAATTTAGCATCTGCATAAACTACTTCATCTCCCCAAGTTTTTTCTCCAGCATAGCTCTTCAGTTGAAGTCTTTTTGCATTTTCAGGGATATTAAGCTCTACCTTAATAGCAGGTGTTTCATATGTTAATCCATTTGGAAACTGATTAATTGTAGAATATATTACCTTACCATCTACAACAACTTCTATTTTATCAACCTTTGCATACTGCTCATTAATAGGATTTGCACTTCTATCTATTCCTAGATAAGAAACGAATTTAGTTACTCCAGCACCTGAAATATCATATGTTATAGTAGAAGGACTTCCTGCAATAGTTCCTAAACCTTTTTCAAATTCACGAATACTTCCATCCTCCATTTTTAAAGAAATTTTTGTTGATTGATTATTATTACCAGGAGTGAAAGGATGATTTTTTTGTACAATTTTACTTTTTGTATCATCTCCATGGGTAGCATTTAACCAATCTAAATCAGATAAATAAACATCTCTGCTTTCTTCCAAAGCATAAACTTCCATACCATTTACCCCTACAAAAAATACTAATATTACACTTAAAATATATTTGATATATTTTTTCAGATTATTTTTCATAGTTACTCCTCCCATTTATCATTAATATATTAAGTTTAATAAATTTTCCCCCTTAAAATTTTAAATTCCCCCTCTCATTTCTATTATTAAATTTATAATTATATTATAAAAAACATTGCTTTATTCAAAGCTTAAGAAGATAATGAGATTGCTAAGAACATTAAGTCCTTAAAAATAGAAGAAAGCAATGATTAAAACTGCATTTAGAAAACCTATTATTTATTAATCTTAATTAAATTTAAACTTCCACAACTTTAATTTTTTCAAATAAGTTTTTATAATTATCCATATTTACATAACCTGTTATATGCTCTTGTGCATTAAGCATTCCTAAAGTATTAGCGATTTTCAAAACATTTTCATCTGTTTCTCCATCATTTAATCCCTTAGTTAATCCTGCAATTGTTGAATCTCCAGATCCAACGGGATTAACAACTTGTATTTTAGGTATTATCACCCTATAAAATTTATCATTATGCTTAGCAAATGAACCTTTCGCTCCCATAGATATAACTACCCATTCTATGCCATTAAACATAGGGGTATTTAATATAAATTTTAGATCCTCTATACTATCTTTTACTTTTACACATAATAAATCTGATAATTCATCTATATTAGGCTTTATTGCAAATGGCTTTGAATCATTTTTTAATACTTGTCTTAATTCTTCTCCAGAACAATCTAAAACAACTCTTTTCTTTTTTTTATTACAAATTGAAAGCATTTTAACATAAAAGTCTTTAGGTATTCCCAAAGGCAAACTACCTGAAATAGATATAATATTTGCTTTATCTACTAAAAGTTCAAAGTGCTTTAAAAAGTTATTTGCTTCTTTCTCAGAAATATTTGGACCTGATTCAAGTATTTCTGTTTGATTCCCCTCATGAAGAATAGCAATACAATTACGAGTCTCACCACTTATATCTGAAAAAGAATGTTTTATAGCATTAATATTTAAATCATTTTTTATAAAACCACCAAAAAAACCACCTAATAAACCACTTGCCAAAACATCAGCATCTAACTGCTTTAATACCCTAGTAACATTTAACCCCTTACCTCCAGCAGTTTTTGTTACCTTAGTCACACGATTTACTGAATCTAAATTTAAAACATCCAATGGATAGCTAATATCAATTGAAGGATTCATTGTAATTGTTAAAATCATTTTTTCCCTCCCATAACTAATCTTTATATTCTCCACGATTCCACCTCTCTAAAAATTCATCAAAGAAATGTATGTCATTTTGTTCAGGTTTATTCTCTTCAAGACTATTAATTTTATTGATTATTTTTTTATTTTCTTCATTTTCTATATAATCAGCCTTAATAAAAGCTTCTATAATATCACACATTAAAAATTCTCCTGTTATTTTTCCACCAAATCCAATAACATTAGCATTTAACTGTTCTTTAGCATAAATAGCAGTTGTCATATCACGAACAAGAGCACTTCTAATTCCAGGAACTTTATTCACTGCATTGTTAATTCCTACTCCTGTTCCACAAATACAAACTCCTAAATCAGCCTCTCCATTAGCTACAGCTTCCCCAACCTTTTTACCAAAAATAGGGTAATGAGTTCTGGTAAAATCGTATGTTCCTAAATCAAGAACTTCATATCCTTTTGCCTTTAAAAAATCAGATACTGCAATTTTTGTATCAGTAACAATATGATCACAACCTATAGCAATTTTCATTAATTAATCCTCCCTAATAATTGAACCTAAATAATTTAAGCCATTTTATTCAACATATCTACACGGATTTGATGTCTTCCACCATCATAAGAAGCTTCTAAAAATTCTTTAACAATATTTAAAGCTAATTCACTACCAACAATTTTTGCTCCTATAGTAATTATGCTAGAATTGTTGTGTTCTCTTGTCATATAAGCTGACCTCTCATCAGATACTTCTGCTGCTATAATTCCTTTAATCTTTGTGGCAACCATAAAACTACCTGCCCCATATCCATCAAAGGCAATCCCTAAACTTCCTTTGTTATCTAAAACATCTTTAGCAATAGCAACTGTTGATTCAACAAAATCTTCAGATTCCTTCTCACTTTTATCAATTACCTCAAAATTATTTTCTAAAAGATAACATTTAATCATATTTTTTAATTCCATTCCTTCTTTGTCAGATCCAATTACTACCCTCATAGTTCAATCCTTCCTTCTACTTTAGAAATATCTTTATTTGGTATAAATAAAACCACCCGATTTGCGGGTGATTTTAGATAATATTTAATTTATATCTTAAATTAACTTTAAGCCTAACTTTCTTATAATCTTAATTAGAAAATTTATTATTTCTCACATATTAAATCCTTAATTTCTATAAAAGTTTTAATCTAATGCCCTAAATTCTATTAACATTTTCTAATTATATTTACATATAAATTAGAAAGTCTTTTATTTACTCTTAAGTATAATAATTTCTTTAGGATTTAATTTAACTTCAACGGAACCATCTTCAAAAACTTTATAATTTTTATTACCTAGAACTACTTCATATTCCTTTGGTTCTATATTCTCAAGTTTATAAGATTTAATTTCATCTGATGGATTTCTAAATGAAATAATTGATTGTGAACCAGAATCTGATTGACAATAGTATCCATATACCCCCATAAGGCTAGGCTTTGCTCCAAAGAAAGTACTATTTTTTAATATTGGATAATTCTCCTCAATCCACTTAATTGCTTTTGCATTTACTTCCCAACGTTCATCATCAAACATGGAATAAGAATAATAAAACTCCC
The DNA here is from genome assembly GCF_054767895.1 of Clostridium sp. CTA-17. Classification (NCBI taxonomy): domain Bacteria; kingdom Bacillati; phylum Bacillota; class Clostridia; order Eubacteriales; family Clostridiaceae; genus Clostridium; species Clostridium sp. CTA-17. The sequence goes on along the minus strand of NZ_BAAABF010000006.1, from coordinate 67,194 downwards.
AAAAAGCATTTCCACGAGTAGCAATAAACATTAAATACTCTTTAAAATCTTCTATAGAACAATAAATTTGATGATCTAAATACCACATACTTGCAGACTCTGCATAAATCGGTTCATGATTATATAAGCTACATAATGGAAGCTGAATATCTCTTTCAATCAAGAACTCATAATATTGAGAATCACGATATGTCATCATTTGCTGAATATCATTTCCTCCATTTGGAGTAAAGCCAACATCTTGTGAAGTCTGAATCCAAAGACTATTTACCCATTGTAAAAACCAAGGGCTAGGATTCACATAAGATGTAAGATTAATCCAAAAACTCTTTTCTCCTCGTTCTTCTCTTAACTCATTAAATAGACTAATCATAAATTCATATACTGCTGTCATAGTATGCATACCATATGGTCCACTTTCATCCTCAGTATCCGGCTTCAATAACATTCCATCAATTTTCCAATAAGAGATATCATATTTGCTTTGATACTCTAACATTTTTTCTTTCATCTTTCTAAGATAGTTAAAGTCTCCGACATTTACATCATTAGAAATTTTATTTTTAGATCCTATGTTTAAATTCTTATTTTTTTCCAGCCAATCACTCATAGTAACTTGAGTTCCATTATATCCACCACGTGGACCAATCCATAGTCCTAAAGTTGAACCAAGATTTTTTACACATTCTGATATATCTTTTAATTCATTAGGAAACTTACCATTAAATTCCCAAACACTTTCATAATTAGCCCAACCATCATCAACTACAAAGGCATCCAAAGTAATCCCATAGTTTTTAAAACCTCTATTTATTTCTAAGAAACTTTTTATTATGCTATCATTAGTAATGTTTAGCATATGATCATACCAAGAATTATACTGTTTTCTAAAGCTAGCTGGCAGAGATATAGCTTTAATATAATCAAAAAATGAAGCTTGAATTTTTTCTTTTGATTTTTCTGGAGCGGCTCCAATAATTACTGAATGTATATCTAATCTTTTTTCTACACTTTTTCCATAATAATACCTTGAAAAATACGTTTTTTCTTGGATACGATTTTCTCCCATAGGAAATTCCATTCCCATGAATAAAGATTTTGCATAAATAGGTTGCCCTAATTCTACATAATATCCGTTAAAATTCCCCATTTCTTTTATATTATTCTGTTTTTTAGGATAATAGATATTATTAGTATCCTCAAATTCAAAAGTATCACAGTCAATATAATTAATACGTTTACAACAATTAAAAACTTTTAGCTTTTTATTTATAACCTTATTTTCAACAAAATAATTAACTTCAACAGATAAATTGTCTTTACTAAAGTTCACCACTAAAAGTTGTTCACTTTGCTTCTTAATCTCCACATTCATCTCAGAAGAAGGTAATGTTTCTCCATCTACAAAATAGATAATAAATTCATTTTGTGTATGAACTAATATTTCTTCATTTAGAATAGGATTTAAAAATGATGTGGTATAAAAACTTTTTCCATCATAATAAAAATTTCTTTGAATATAATTTCCTAATACTTTCATCAACAGTTACCTCTCAATTATTTTAACTCTATTTTTATAACTGTATCGATTGGATCAGCTAATGGATATGTGAAATGAGCAACCTCTCCAAATTGTACAAATAATATAGAATCATATGCTCTTGTAGTCCAACTTTTAGAAATTCTAACTTCACTTCCATCATGCAATAAAGTCATAGCTTTTACATCTTTTTCATTAATACCAATCAATGCTAAAGGTCCAATTGGTTGTTCAAAAACATGTGCATAAATAACATTGCCTTTTTTAGTATAATAACCCCAATCTGGTTTTGGTAATTCACTAGCACTTCCACATCCATAAATAGATTCTCCATTAGCACTCATCCATTTAGCAAATTCATTTAAAATATCTAAGCTAGGTTGATTAATTACACCCTTTGCTGTAGGTCCAACATTTAAAAGCATATTTCCATTTTTACTAACACACTCAACTAACTTACGAATTAAAACACTACCAGGCTTATATAAATTGTCTGTTGGATTATAGCCCCAATTGTTATTCATTGTTAAACATAATTCCCATGGAACAATATCACCTTTATAATTTCTAATTCCTTCATGAGGTACAATCTGTTCTGGACTAACAAAATCACCACAATATGGACTAGGATTTTCTGTAACAATACTTCCAAATCCCCCTCCAGATGTTTCTAATCTATTGTCAATAATAACATCTGGTTGGTGTTTTCTAACCATATCAATCAATTCTTTAGCCTTCCAAACTTCTCCAAACATTTTGCCGTAAGAAAAATCAAACCATAAGATATCTAATTTTCCATAGTTAGTTACTAACTCTTCAACTTGAGAATGCATATAACTTAAGTAATTATCGAAATTAACTTCTTCATTTACAAATTTTTCATTTCCTCTCATAGGATGATATAAATCATTATACTTAGGGTAATCTTTATGACGCCAATCAATAAGACTATAGTATAATCCTACTTTTAACCCTTCTTCCCTTGCAGCCTCTATAAACTCTCTTACAAGATCTTTTTTTATCTTTGTATTTGTAGATTTAAAATCTGTATATTTACTATCAAACAAGCAAAATCCATCATGATGTTTAGCAGTTAAAATCATATATTTCATTCCTGCCTCTTTTGCTGCTTTTGCCCATTTATGAGGATCAAATCTTTCAGGATTAAATTGTTCTAAATAAAAATCATAATCTTCACTTGAAATTCTTTCGGCACTTCTAACCCATTCGCCTCTACCTAATATAGAGTATAGGCCCCAATGAATAAACATTCCAAAACGACTTTCTCTAAACCATTCTGTTCGCTTCATAATACTATCTAATTCATTTTTCATCACTATTTTCTCCCTTATTATAACTTTAATTTTAATAATATTTATTTTTATTCATCTATAAAACTACATATAATTTTTTAATATAGATTCACCTTATTATCTATATGAATAATAAAAGAAAATTTTAAAACAGTTTATTATTTTAAAATATTCAACCAAACTAATAAAACAGATACAATCATTACTCCAAAAATTATTACAACAGGATTCTTTCCTTTTTTAACCAACTTATAAAGACCTAATGTTAAAAGTAATGGTACTACACCTGGAATAATCTTATTTAAAGTTTCTTGTAATGATACAACTAAATCTCCTTGGATATATTCAAATGCAAAATTAACACCAACCCATTGAGGAATTAATCCTCCTATTAAAATTAAACCTAATGCCATTGACATATTAGTAATATTCTCTAAATTAGATTTAGTTTTTTGACTTTGAATAAAGTTTGCACCTTTTTCATATCCAAATTTTAAACCAAAATATTTAAGTGGAATATTGATAGCATTAATTAAAAATAAAGCTAAAAATATACCTAGTGGATTACCTGCCTTTGCATAGGAAGCACCAACACTAAAAATAATTGGTAATAAAGTTAACCCAATGATACTATCACCAAGACCAGCTAAAGGCCCCATTAAACCAACCTTTATACCTCTAATACTTTGATCTCCTTCATTTTTTTCTTGCTCCTCTAATGCAGATGTAATTCCTAAAATAAATGGAGCTGCTGTTGGATGTGTATTAAAGAACTCTAAATGTCTTGACATAGCAACACTCATATCTTCTTTTTTATCTTTATAAATCTTTTTTAAAGTAGGTAGTATAGTATATAAGAATCCTAAGTTCTGCATACGTTCATAGTTCCAAGAGGCACCATACATGAAACTTCTCCAGAAGACTTTATTTATTGTTTTTTTCTCTAAACCATTTTTATTCATAGATCTAAAACCTCCTCTTCTTCAACTTTACACGTATCATTAGGTATTTGAACTGAATTTGATTTCATTGAAAGTAAGAATACGATTGCAACACCTAATAAAGCTATACCAATTGTTGATAAATTTAAGAATGCTGAAAATACAAAACCAACTATTAAATATGGCCACATATTTTTTTTAAGCATCATATTTAATAACATAGCAAAACCAATTGCAGGTAACATACCTCCAGCAACATTTAAGCCAGTCATAATTACTGGTGGAATTTTATCAAATAAATCTTTAATATAGTTTCCACCTAATACTAATGCTGCAAAAATAGGTACAACTTTAAATAAAACAATTAATACTAAGCTTGAATAATGATATAATCCAATTTTACTTGGATCTCCTTTTTGAGCTGCTTCATCAGCCTTTTTTACAAAATAAATATCTACAGTTTTAGCTAATACATCCAATTGTTGAGTTACAACTGCAACTGGAACTGCAATTGCAACACCAGCAGTAACTCCATGTCCTGATAAAATTCCTAATGCTGTTCCTACAATAGCTCCTGAAATTGTATCTGGTGGAGTATATCCTCCAACAGCTGTAACACCTAACCACATAAGTTCAAGAGTTGCACCGATTATCATACCTTGTTGAAAATCTCCTAATACTAATCCAACTAACGAACCTGCAATAAGAGGTCTATATAACATTAAAACTGGTCCATTATAATCAATTGTTGCTATAACAGCAACAGCTGTTACTAAAAGCATTTGTATTATCATTTAATACACTCCCTCCTCAATCAATATAATTTTTCATATCTTCACTCTTATCATTTGGAACCATTTGAATCTCAACTTTTACACCACTATTTATAATATTCTTAAAATACTTTCTATCTTCATCTGTAACAGCAACTCCTGCTGTGATTTTCTCATTTAAACTTGTCTTACTCATGTTTCCAACATTTAAATAATCAAATTTAACTTTTCCCTCTAAACATTCAAATACTTCTTTTGGATTTGTGAAAAGTAGCATTGTTCTACGCTTAATAGGAACTTTATGATATGCAGAAATAAATTTTTCAGGGTTAAAAAATACTACTTTAATTCCTGCTGGTGCTGCTGTTTTTAAAATTGTTTGTCTAAGCTTATCATTGTACACATCCTCACTAACAATAATTGCTTGCTCAATTTCATATTTTTTAATCCAGGTTGTTACAACTTGTCCATGTAATAAACGATCATCTATTCTCAAAAATTCTATAGCCATTCTTCCTCTTCCTCCTCTTCTACAACAATAGTATTAAAATTCAATAAAAAATCTCTTCCACTTTTAATCAAGTTATCATTATCTATTTCATTATCAATATTAGAGAAAATCTCAATTAACACCATTAAGTTATATCCTGTTATAACATAAACTCTCTCATTTTCTATTGCTATTTTTAAAGCTGTATTATTTGGTGTGCCACCTAATAAATCCGTTAATATAATAACTTTTTCATTATTCACCAATAAATTTTCAACTAAATCATTCATTGTTTCATAGAATAAATCTACATTTGCTCCCACATCTAATGTTAATGTTTCTAATCTTTCATCAGATATTTTTCCAAAAATCATTTCTGCCGAACTTACAATTGCAGAAGCTAATGGACCATGACTAACTACTAATATTCCATTTTTATATTTACTCATATTTCTATGCCTCCTTAGATTTACGCTGGCCATAAGAAGTAAATTTTTTATCCATTAATTCCATCTCATCATCTGGCAATATAAATGGCTCTCCAATACTTTTAGAAATACAGTATATCTTTGAACAATATTCAACTTCTTCTATAATATTAAAAGCATTCAACAAATCATTTGATCCAGCTAAAATTCCATGGTTAGCTAATAATACAGCTTTTCTTTCTTCCATAGCTTTTGCTGCATTTTCTGCTAATTCTTCTGTTCCATAAGTAGCATAATTTGCAACTCTTACATTTTTACCAGCTACTGCAATCATATAATGTGTTGCTGGCAATTCTTCATGTAAACATGCTAAAACTGTAGAATAAAGTGTATGGGCATGAATTACAGCATCAATATCCTCTCTAGTTTTATATAATTTTAAATGCATTTGCCATTCACTAGAAGGAAGATTCTCCCCTTCTACTACATTCCCATTTAAATCTAAAATCACAATATCCTTATCTTTCATTTCAAAAAAATCAATTCCAGAAGGAGTAATAGCAATATAACCTAAATTTCTATCAAAAACACTTAGGTTTCCACCTGTTCCTTTTGTTAACTTTTCAACAACTAATTTTTTACCATATTCTATTAATTTCTTTCTTTCTTTTTCCATTATCATGTTTTGTCACTCCCTTCATAGCCATAAGTCTATTTTTTATAAAGTGGCCCTAATAATCTACATGTTTCAAAGTCAGCAGTTTCTAAAGCTTTTGTTCCCGCTCCTTCAAAAATATTTGGCCTAAAAATTCTTTCACGTGGTACATTATGAAGTGTAACTGGAATTCTTAACATACTTGCTAAAGTAATTAAATCAGATCCTATATGACCATGGACAAATGCTCCATGATTTGCTCCCCAATGATTCATTACATCATAAACAGTTTCAAAACCACATTCCCCTAAATTAGGAGCAAACCAAGTAGTAGGCCAAGTCTTATCTGTTCTTTCATCTAAAATTTGATGTATATCTTCATCAATTACACAAGTATATCCTTCAGCAATTTGTAATGTAGGTCCAATACCTTTAATCAAATTTACTCTTATTAATGTAACTGGTAATTCTGCCTCTGTTTTAAAATGTGATGAGAATCCACCTCCACGGAAATATTCATAATTAGCTCTACACCAATCTGTTGCTTTTAAACATGACTTAACATCTTCATTTGTCATATTCCAAAACTCTTTCATTGTTCTATTTCCATCTTTATCTTTTGCAGCTGCAGTTCCATCTAAAGCAGATGCCCCTGAATTAATAAGATGTATAATTCCATTTTTAGCTTTCCCAGTTAATTCTTTTCCTGTTACCCTCTTAACAGACTCTGGACTCCAATAAGTTCTAACATCAGAGAAAATAGGTGCTTTGTTAGTAAGTAATGTTCCTAATAACATGGAAACACCATTTAATGTATCATTTTCAGTAGCAAAAGCTGTTACCTGTCTAGGTCCATTCCAATCAAAGGTAGAAGCCATAATCGCTTCAGTAAAATCCCCATTAGGTAACCAATCAGTCCACTGTCTTTGTCCTTGAAATCCTCCTGCTATAGCATTTCTACCTCTTGCCTCTTCTTCCCAACCTAAATCTCCTAACTTTTCATTACCATATAAAATATCTCGAATAATAATAGCTTGTTTTGCAATAAACTCCCAATCCTTATCCGCTGGAATAACTTTTGATTTTTTCACAATATCAGGTAAATCTTTTCCTTCATTTATATCTATGCCTTCACGACAATTAGCCTTAATCCAATTTAAAGCTTTATCATATTCTATTGGATCAAAAATTTCTAAATGAATACGGCGTAAAATCTCTGTCATATCAACAAACTCAACTAGCATTCCTAAATAGTCTTCAAAAAAACTTATATCTACTTGTGAACCTGCAATTCCCATAGATGAAGCCCCAATATTCACATAAGACTTACCTTTCATCTGACCAACAGCAATAGCCCCTCTTGCAAATGAAAGTATTTTTTCTTGAACATCTACAGGAATTGTATCATCATCTAACTCCTGAACATCATGGCCATAAATTTTAAAAGCAGGAATTCCTTTTTGAGCATATCCACTCATTGCAGCTGCCAAATAAACTGCACCTGGTCTTTCTGTTCCATTAAATCCCCATATAGCTTTAATTGTATTTGGGTCAAAATCCATTGTTTCTGTTCCATAACACCAACTAGGAGTTACGGATAATGTGGCTACTATATTTTTTCCTGTAAACTCTTGTTGAACAATTCCAGCATCTCCACTACCTCCAATTGTTCTACTTGCTAATACACATTGAACTGGAGTTCCATCAGCATAATAAAGAGAATTCTCTATTAATTTTTTTGCTGCCTGAGCCATTTTCATAGCTTTTTCTTCTAATGATTCACGAACTCCACCTTGACGTCCATCTATTGTTGGACGAATACCTATTCTTGGATACGTTTTCACCTTACACACTCCTTTGCATAGAAATAATTTAATAATATCCATTTACTCCTATTAATTAAAAAAATAATAACCTTATTTATTTCACATCTGGAATATAATTAGTTAAGTTAAAGGAATTAGAAATTATTTTCCTAGCTTCTGAAACATCTTTAATTTCTTTTAATGCAATTAATTGAATTACAATATTTCCAATTGCAGTAGACTCTCCTGGTCCAGCTATTACTTTTTTTCCTGTTATATTTGAAACTAATTGACAAAAAAATGTTGCTTTAGCACCACCACCAACTATATAGATTTCTTCAAACTTTTTATTTGTAATCATCTCAATTTCTTTAATTGTTTCTTTATATTTATAAGCTAGACTTTCATAAGCACACCTAAAGAATTCTTTTGGTTCCTTTGGTTCTTTTTGATTTGTTTTTTTAGCATATGATATTATTCTTTCTCTCATGTCACCTGGTTCTAGAAAACTTTCATCATCGGTATCAATTATACATTCATTACATGAAACTAAACTAGCCATATTAGCTATTTCTTCGTAAGAATAGTTAATCCCCTCTTCTTCATAATTCCTTTTTAATTCCTGTATTACCCAAAGGCCTGTACAATTTTTTAACAATCTAGTTGTTCCACTATGTCCACTTTCATTAGTCAGATTAAACTTAATTGCCTGCTCATTGAGTATAGGTTCATTCAACTCAGTACCAATCAAAGACCATGTGCCACATGAAACAAATAAAAAGTTTTTTTCAGAAGGAACACTTACAACAGCACTAGCAGTATCATGTTGGCAAACATTTATAACTTTTATACTTCCTAATCCTAGTTCTGATTTAGTTGTCCCAAGAAAATTTCCCTCGTTAACTATTTCAGGAAACATTTGACTAGATAATTCAAAACTATCTAAAACTTCTTTTGACCATTTTTTTGTATGAGGATCAGTAAGTTGAGTTGTTGATGCTATACTACATTCTGTAGCTATTTTACCAGTCAATAGATAATTAAATAAATCTGGAATCAATAAAACAGTTTTAGCTTGATAAAATAATTCTGGATTCTTTTCTCTTAATGCTAATAATTGAAATAATGTATTTATCTCCATTATTTGATTTCCTGTAATCTTATAAAGCTCTTTTAAAGAAAATAGACTAGCAACCCTTTTTAAAATGCCTTTTGTTCTACTATCTCTATAATTAGCAGGAAAGGTAATTAAATTTCCATATTCATCTAACAAACCAAAATCTACACCCCAAGTATCAACTCCAATACTTTCAACTTCTGCAACTTTTTTTGCTTCCATGATACTTTTTTTAATCTCAGAAAATAAATAATCTGTATTCCAACTTAGAATCCCTCTTTTATAAATTGGCTTATTGGGAAATCTATTTACTTCTTTTAAGGCTATCTTTCCATCTTTTAATTCACCTAAAATTGCCCTTCCTGAAGAAGCTCCCAAATCAACTGCTAACACACTCCCCATGCCACTTCTCCTTATTAATAATTTTTTCCAATTTGTTTTACAAGATTATTATACTAAGCCTAAACTTATTGTTTCAATACATGAACATAACGTTGAAAACCTTTCAATTTTTTACAATAAAAAGTTCAAATTTGTTCAAAAATGTGCTAATTTAAATGTATAAATATATTTAATGGTAGGGGGAATCCATTATGCTTAAACAAGATAGGTTAATGGAAATAACTAATATTATTCAAAATAAAAAAAGAATTCAAATTAAGGACTTAGCTAAATCTACTTTTTCTAGTATTTCTACTATACGCAGAGATGTTATTTTTCTTGAAAAGCAAGGTTTAATTAAAAGATTACATGGAGAAATCATTTTAAATAAGTTCAACACTGTAGAACCATCTCAATTTTTACGAGAAAGTGAAAACGTAATCAAAAAGAGAACTATAGCTTCACTTGCAAAAGATTTTATAGCACCTGGAATGTGTATTTATTTGGATTCTAGCACTACAGTATATGAATTATGTCCATTTTTATGTGATATTGAACACCTTATAATTTTTACAAACGGGCTAAATACAGCCTTAAGACTAGCAGAATACGGGAATCCAACAATGAAAATCTTTATAACCGGTGGAGAAGTAAAGCACTTCTCTTCTTCTGTAGTTAACTTAGATATTGAAAATTCATTACTTAATCACTTTAATGTTGATATAGCTTTCTGTTCAGCAAGGGGAATTGATGAATCTAATGTATATGAAGTAAGTCTTAGTCAAGCAGTTTCAAAAAAGAGAATAATAGATAAAGCAAAAGAAACTATATTGCTAATAGATAGTTCAAAATTTGAAGTAACTGGTTTTTTCAAAATTAATGACTTAAAAAAATATAAAGCAATTATATCTGATAAACTTCCAAGCCCAAAAATCTTAACTGCTGCAGAAGCTTTAGATATTGAATGGATTAGTGATACAGATATATCTTAAACAATGTATAAAACTATCATTATTTTTCTCTATAATTAGATATTAAAAAGTAAAAAACAGTAGGTAGTATTGCTTTTTACACTAAACTATCTACTGTCATATTTTAATTTAAATTCTATTTATATATTTCTTTTCCATTTAACTTCAAAGTGCTTCCTTTAGTTACATACTTATCTTCTCCAACATCAACTTCTACTTTCATATCTGAAATCATCTCATGAATTTCAATATATCCACCATCGCCAATTCCATAATTAGATGAAACAATAGAAATTATGTTTTTTCTAACAGAATCCATATATTCAAATTTCAAATCATTATCTAATTGTTTAAATTTATTATTACCTTTTGCTATAACAGTAGAGTTTCTAAATCCAGATAATTTATAACTTGATATATATTGATTTAATCTTGAGCCTTTAATAAAAGTTTTTATTTCATATGTATTTTTTACTAAAGGAAATGTAATAATAATTACTATTATAGTAGTAATTAAAATTCCAATTAACCATCTAAAACTCGCCTTTGCCCCTAATTTATTAATTAAAAATTCTCCTTTAAGTAGATCATAAATCCACCATATAATTAATATTAAAAGAAAGCAATCTATAAATAGCCATGTGCTCATAGTAACCCCCTTAATCTTATTATTTAGTTAGCAAAGTTAAACCTATTCAAAGGCCATACTGTTATTTGAGCTTTTCCTAATATATCATCACCATCTATATATTTATCACTCCAATACCTTGCATCTTTGCTGTTATCTCTATTATCTCCTAATAAAAGATATTTGTCTTCTGGAACTTCAAAATTCATATTCACTTTCCCACCTGGGTATTTTATATAAGGCTCATCTAACTTTTCATTATTTACATTCACTGTTCCATCCTCTTTTATTTCCACCTTATCTCCTGGTAATCCTATTAGTCTTTTTATCATTCTTTCATCAAATTCCTTTGAATAAAAAACTATCATATCTCCTCTTTCCATCTTAGATAAATTATGTATTCTTGTAGCAAAAAGTTGATCTCCTGGCTCAATAGTTGGTGCCATTGATGGAGTTGGAACTACTATTTTAAAGAGTAAAAATTTATTTATAAGAATTGTTAATACTATTGCTGCAAAAATAATAACTACGTATTCTTTTAAATTTTTAGACATTTCTATTCTCCTTTCTAAACCTAATTTTTTATTATAATTACATCTATTATATCATTAAATACATTTTTTTCTTTAATTTCTTTTAAAATACAAATTATTCTTATAAAAATTAATTTTAATTAGATAAATATATTGAATTAAAAATAAATTTTATTTTTTAAACAAATTGTAAACAAAACTTTCTCGTTAGGTCTATGAATTTTTTGTAAATATGTTATTATTAATATGAACCTAGTCCACAATGAAAATTAATTTTCACATATTAAAGTAAATCCAAACTTTAGATTTCTTTTAATATATGAAAACTTCAACTTAAGGACAGGCTATAAAATTTTATTCTAATTTAAGAAAGAAGGTTTTTTTATGCCTAAATTATTAATTCCAGCTATTATATTTATAACATTAGCACTAATATTTTATACAATTGGTGTTTGGAGCGAGCATAGAGCAGGTATATTAAAGAAAAAACATGTAATAATCTTTTGGTGTGGTTTAGTATGCGATACTCTTGGAACTTATACAATGAGTAGAATCGTTGCTGCAGGAACTGACAAAGGTATTACTCCAACTGATTTATTAATACATCAATCAACAGGTATGCTTGCTATTATTTTAATGCTTATACATGCTGTTTGGGCAACAATTGTTTTAAACAGAGGTAGTGAAAAAGCAAAAGCTATATTCCACAAATTCAGTTTAGTAGTTTGGTTCATATGGCTTATCCCATACTTTGTAGGTATGTATATCGGAATGACATCATAATAAAAAATACTCCTTTTAAACTTAGTTTAAAAGGAGTGTTTTTATTATTAACTTTTATATGCTAATTAAATTTTTAATTTATTTTATTCACAAACCTTACCTGGATTTAAAATATTATTTGGATCAAAGGCTAATTTTATTCCTCTCATAATATCCATTGTGGCCTTATTTAAGGATTCATTTAGATATAATCTCTTAGCTAAGCCTATTCCATGTTCTCCAGAGACTTGTCCATTAAGTTCTCTTTGTTTTCTATAAAGTATTTCCATAGCTTCATTAAGTTTTTTATGCCATTCATCCTCTGATAATTCATCCTTTAATATATAAATGTGTAAGTTTCCATCACCAGCATGTCCAAAACTTCTTATTCTAACATTAAGTTTTTTCTCTACTTCATTAGTGAATTTTACAAACTCTGCTACCTTATTTCTTGGTACAACAACGTCAACCTCATCTAAATCACTTGTTGATGCCTTTATGGCTTCTAAGAAAGCTCCTCTAGCTGACCATATTGATTCTTGTCTTTCTTCTGTATCTGATATAAATACATCTAAAGCTCCTTCTTTTAAACATATATCAGCTACTTTTTCATAATATCCTTCAACCTCTTCCTTTGAGTTTCCATCAAAGCTTAATATTAAATAAGCATTTGATGAGCTATCAGGAAATTTCTTTCCTAAAAATTCCTCTGCTGATATTATTAAATCTCTTTGCATAAATTCTATAGCTGTTGGAATGTTCTTTGATTTTATTATTTTAGGCACTGTTTCTATGGCACTTTCTAAATCATTAAATGGAACTAAAAGACTTATTACCTTCTTTGGAAGTGGTAATAGTTTTAATACTATTTTTGTTATTATTCCTAATGTTCCTTCTGATCCAATAATTAAATCTTTTAAGCTATATCCTGAACTATTTTTAACAACTTTTCCACCAAGCTCTAATACTTCTCCACTAGGAAGAACTACTTCCATTCCTCTTACATAATCTCTTGTTACTCCATATTTAACAGCTCTCATTCCTCCTGCATTTGTACTAACATTACCCCCTATGGTTGCTGTTTTTTCTCCTGGGTCTGGTGGATAAAATAAATCATGTTCCTCAACAAATTTAGCTATTTCCATAATAAGAACTCCAGGTTCAACTGTAAGAGTTAAGTTATCTTCATCTAACTCTAATATTTTATTCATTCCACTTAAATCTAATAAAATTCCTCCTAGTATTGGAACTGCTGCTCCAACAAGTCCAGTACCAGCTCCTCTTACTGTTACAGGAATATTATTATTATTTGCATATTTCATTATTTCTACAATTTCATCTCTATTCATAGCCTTAACAACAATATCAGGCATATGTTTTTCTGAACCTAACTCATCATGAGAATAATCTTCACTTATTTCTTCTCCAATAAATACCCTTTCATTATCATTTATTATTCCTTTTATAAATTCAATTCCACTTTCATTTATTTTGTTATAACTCATATTAAAGCACCCCTTCCCCTTTTATTTTTTCAATAAGTTTAGGAACAATTTCATAAATATCACCGACTACTCCATAGTGAGCAACCTTGAATATAGGTGCTTTTTCATCTTTATTTATGGCAAATATATAATCTGCATTGTTCATTCCTGCTACAAATTGAATAGCTCCAGAAACTCCACAAGTTATTATAAGTTTTGGTCTTACTGTTCTTCCACTTAATCCAACTTGTCTATTAGCATCAGCCCATCCATTTTCTATAAGAGGTCTTGTAACTGCAAGCTCTCCACCTAATAAATCAGCAAGCTCTTTTATTATTTCTAAATCTTTTTCTGATTTAACTCCTCTACCAGCTACTACTATTACCTCAGCATCTGATATACTATGTTCTTTAGGTTTTTGTTTAATTTCTTTAACTTCTATATCTGATTTTAATTTGTCCTTTTCTATTTCAAAGTACTTAATTTCTCCAGTACATTCCTCATTTCTTTCAGGAGCAGACATAACTTTATATCTAACAGTTGCCATTTGAGGTCTTGAATTTGGAGTTACTATTTGTGCCATAATATTACCACCAAAGGCTGGTCTTATTTGAACTAAATCTGTATTTTCTTTTATATCAAGTATAGTGCAATCTGCTGTAAGTCCTGTTCTACATCTAGCAGCTACTCTTGGGGCTAATGATCTACCTAATGTAGTGGCTCCTACTAATATTGAACAAGGTTTAATCTTGTTTATAAAGTCATAAAAGACAGCTGTATATGGCTCAATTCTAAAGTTTTCAAGCTCTTTATAATCATATACAATAACTTCGTCTACTCCATAGTGTAAAAGCTCTCCGGCCTTATCTTTTATTCCATTCCCCATAAATAAACAATAAACTTTTTGATTAACCTTATCAGCTAATTCTCTAGCTTTTCCTATTAGTTCTAAGGTAACTGGATGAATTTCTCCATTTACATGGTCAACATAAACGGCTATACCTTTCCATTCATCCTTATTTACTAAGACCTTATTCTCATCTTCAACAAACTCAAAGGCTCCCTTAGGTCCTTTTCTAACACATACCTTACACATTCTACAACTTGCATTTATTTCAACTTTCCCATTAACTATTTCCATAGCTCCAAAGGGACAAATTTTTATTACACTATTTGCATCCTCTATTTTATTTTGATGAACAACTAATCTTCCCATAACTCTTACCCCCTATATAAACTTAAGCTCTCTTAATTTATCTTCCATTCTTTCACTTAATTCAGATGAATCTCCTGTCCAAATTTCATGATCATCATTATTGCTTGGTGGAAATATTCTTTCAACTTGAGTTGGTGACCCATTTAAACCATATTTTTTCTCATCTTTATCTTCAAAATCATTTAAAGATATTACATTTATTTCTCTTTCATCTGTTTCAAGTTTCTTTTTATAGGAAGGTAATCTAGGTTGAAAAATATCTTTATCTACAGTTAAAAGACAAGGATATTTTACTTCTAGTACCTCTATTGTATTAGGCATATCCATTTCAACTTTAATAAAATCATCATTAACATCTAATATTCTTCTAACATTAGCAACATGAGGAATTCCTAAATATTCAGCCATTTCTGGTCCAACCTGTGCTGTATCTCCATCTGTAGTTTGTTTTCCACAAAGAATAATATCAAAATCTCCACATTTTTTAACTCCTTGTGATAATGTATATGAAGTTGCTAAAACATCAGCCCCAGCAAACTTTCTATCTGAAACTAAGGTTCCTTCATCAGCTCCCATAGAGTAAGCCTCTTTTATTACTGCCTTAGCTTGTGGTGGCCCCATACTTATAACTTTTATATGTCCATCTTTCTTTTCTTTTATCCTCAATGCAGTTTCTAAAGCATATAAATCATAAGGGTTCATTTTAGAATCTACTCCATCTCTCTTTAAAACCCCTGTTTTTTCATCAACCTCAACCTTTGAAGTTCCTGGAACCTGTTTAATACAAACCATAATCTTCATAAAAATCACTCCATTCCCTTTATAAATCCTTTAATTTTTAATACTTTAATAATTGAGACTTTAATTAATAAACATCAACAAACGTTTTCAAAAATTACACAAAAATTAGGCTTCCTAAATAGCTTATTGAACCTAATAAAATTACATATACTATACATACTTTTAATGTTGAATTTAATATCTTTCCTTCTTTACCAGCTAGTCCTGTTGCCGCAGTGGCCACAGCTATGCTTTGAGGAGATATCATTTTACCTGCAGTTGCCCCACAAGTATTCGCTGCCCCTAGCCATGCTGGGCTTATTCCTAAAGAATTTGCCACCTCAGCTTGAAGAGAACCAAATAATACATTAGCAGATGTATCACTTCCTGTTACAAAGGTCCCTAAAGCTCCAATAAAAGGTGCTATAAAAGCATAAAATGAACCTGTTATCATAACTAATACTGTTGCTATAGATGCAACCATTCCACTATAGCCCATAACCTTAGCTAGAGCTATTATTGCAAGTATGGTTATAGTAGATTTACTCATTTGTTTAATCGTCTTTAATAAAATTTCTACCATTTCTTTAAAAGAGGCTTTTTGTATAAACCCTCCAATAAAAGAAGCTATTAATATTAATATTCCAGGAGTTGTTAACCATACAAAAGTATATGGTTTAGCGCCAACACCAGTGTATATATTAACTGATGTCCTTACTTCGCTTAATTTATTATATAAGCCTGGAAATAAAGGACTAATTCCTATTATTATGACTAATATTAATATAAATGGTGAAAAGGCTACTAAGACACTTTTTAATTCAAACTTTTCTTCTCTTTTTGTTTCTTCATTATGTTTATAGAATTTTTTTGCTATAAAAATTGTGACTAATAAAGAAACTATTGATCCTAAAACTGCTGGTAATTCAGGTCCTAAAAATTTTGCTACAAGGACTTGAACTATGCCAAAGGAAAGACCAGAGGCTAAAGTTATACCAAAGACTCCTTTTATCCCCTTTAAACTTTTTTCAGTTAAAGCTACCAAGGCAAATGGGATTAATACCACAAAGAGAAATAATTGTAGTACTACATAATAACTTAAGGATTCTATAGGAATTCCTGATACATTAGCTAAGGTTATAACAGGAAGACCAATTGCTCCAAAGGCTGTGGGAGTTGTATTAGCCACTAAACATATAACAGAGGCAAAAAAAGGATTAAATCCTAAGGCTGCCATTATTCCAACTGGAATAGCAACAGCTGTTCCAAAGCCTGCTACAGCTTCTAAAAAGCCTCCAAATCCCCATGCTAGTATGAGAACTAAAATTCTTTTATCATCACTAACACTTATTAACATTGATTTGATTACTTCCATAGCCTTTGTGTGAACTACTAAGTTATAAGTAAATACTGCTGCTATAATAACTATCATTATTGGCCATATTCCTAAGGCAATACCTTCTAAGGCTGCTGTTAAGGCATCTATAGTAGGCATCTTCCAAATAAATATGGAAAGTAAAATGGTAATTATTAAAGCTATAGGACATATTTTATGAGCTGGAATTTTAAGAACTCCTAAACCTATAATTAGAATTATTATAGGTATAAGAGCAAGAAAAAACATAAGATACGTATTCAATTCTTTCACCCCTCATAATAAACTTTTATACCACAAATTTTGGTATGACCAATTTTCTTTTATAAAATATAGCATATTATTTTAATATGCTATATTGATATTTATTACTAAAAGTCTCTTTTATACCCTAATTTAACCTTATACCTTTTAGATATTTTAGTCAATTTTTACAGTTATTATATAGGCTTATAATAGGTTAAAATTTACTTTAATTTCAGATAAAGTTTCTATTACTAAATATTTTCCTTTATTAATTGGAAATGCTCTTGCATATGTTTATATGCAGAATAAGCATCTCTATTTTTTATAGCTAAATATATTTTTTCGTGAAAATCTAATAGCTTTCCTCTATTTCCCTCATCACTTAAAATAGCTCTTCTTCCTTCACTTATGAACTTATCAACTAATTCAGATACACCTTCTAACAAATTAGTTATAAGTACATTATTTGCTCCTTTAACAATTATGCTATGAAATTCGCTATCAATTTTAACATTCTCTTCTTCATCCCTAGATGTCTTAAACCTCTCCACAAGTTCACCAAGCTTTTTTAATTCTTCATCAGATATTCTCATTACAGATAAAAATATAGTAGACAATTCTAAAACTTCTCTTAATTCAAAAATATCTTTATTAGTTCCATTTTGAAGCATAAATACTATTGAAAGCGGTTCTAATAATACATCATCAAACTCTTCCCTTATATAATTACCTGCTCCCTGTCTACTCTCTATTAATCCTACAACCTCTAAAGCTCTCATAGCTTCTCTTATAGAAGTTCTGCTTACTTGAAGCTCTTCTGCCATAACTCTCTCTGTAGGAAGCTTATCTCCTTTTTTTATCTGTCCTACTCTAACCATTTCTTTTATTTGATCAACAACCTGCTCATAAACTTTCATGTTTTTAACTGGTTTAAACATCCTAACAATCCTTTCTAAATAAAGCCTTCTAGCTTTTCTGATCTTCTATATGACTTGTTTATTATATCTTTTGGATAACCTATATATTCTAGTAACTTTATAGCATTTCTAGTTTTAGATACTCCTCTTTTTAGCTTATAATCAAAGCTTAATCCATTCTTGCTATCAACATTTTCGCTAAAATAATAAAACTCATAACTTTCTCTTAATATGTCAACTAATTCTCTATCGTGAGTTGCAACTATAGAAATACTGTTTCTATTATTTATATAAGTAAGAATTTCTGCTGAAGCTGATATTCTCTCTATTGGATTTGTTCCTCTAAAAATCTCATCAATTGCACAAAATACTGGTAAATCCTTATCTAAGGCTCTTATTATTCTTAAAATTGATTCTGCTTCAGCCATGTAAAAACTTTTACCAATACTTAAATCATCATTTGGACTAATTGAAGTAACTATATTAAATATTGGAGCCTCATATTTTTCTGCTAAAACAAAATTAAAGGCTTGGGCAAAAAGCATATTTACTCCTAACATCCTTAAAAATGTTGATTTACCTGACATATTAGTTCCAGTAAGAACAATTCCTCTCTTACTCATATTTATGGAGTTAGCCACTGGATTTTCTATAATTGGGTGTATTCCATTTTTTATCTCTAATGTTGTTTCTTTTATGAATTTAGGTTTAGTTATCTTGTCCTTTTTTTCTTCCTCATAACTTCCAATAGATATAATTGCCTCAATTTCACCTAATGTTTTATAAAGGCCTAAAATTGAATCTTTATTTTTCTCTATAGAATCAGCAATTTTATAATATGCAGTTTCTTCTAGCAAAAATAATACTGACGTAAATTCAAATACTCCCCCCCACATATTAATAAAGCTAATCATTTTAGTGTTTCTATCTATTGATTTTAAATCTTTTAAGTCTCTTCTTATCTTTATATTAAAGTCCTCTAAATTTTTATCATTAATTCTAACTACCTGCTTAGATGCTTTTATTACTCTTCTTAAATACATAAGTCCATTTGCCTTAATTCTGTCTCTTTCCTTACTATTTACATAAATATTAAAGAAGGTTACCGCCATTAATCCAAGCATTGCACTTAGGCTTACAAAGATTGCAGTAAGTATTAATATTAAAGGTAAAATCTTTCCCGTAATTGTATAAAAATAATATTTAAACTTATTAGATTCTATTAGCTTTTCATTAATCATATCTAATAAGCTATTCTTTTTATCCCTCCCTAACTCAAAAAATATCCCCATAATATTAAATCTTACTTCTTCGTTTTCTTTAAAATACTCTATTTCTTCTCTTCTATTGTTTAACTTTTTTTCATCATTCAAAGGATTTCTAAGCATTGAATAAAGTGCAGCTTCTCCTAAGCTACTATAATTTCTATCTAATTTTGAATAAACCTTATCTAAATCTAAATCATGCCATGTTTGTTCATCTATATGGTATTCTTCTTTTTCGTTCATATCATATAGTGTTCTTATGGCTTTTAAGTTTCTCTTTTTATCCATTTCTACTGCATAGTCATACTTTAATACTTTTAACAACCTCTTATCCATAGAAAACTCCTTACCCTAAAAAAATTTGATGGTTTTATTATATCTTCTTTTACAATAAAAGTGAAATTTGAACCAATTATCATATAATTTATAAACTTTAATTTAAAAAAACTTATATAATAAGTAATTATTAAAATATATAAAAATTTATCTTTATATTAAAACTTAGTATTAAAAAGTATAAAGTTTAAAACTTTAAACCCAAGTTCAAATACTTCATTTACATCAACTTGAGAAAAATCATGGCCACTATTTTCTAACGTAAGTATTTGAATATCATTACCCATATCATTACTCTTATTATATAAATCCATTGAATTACTGTATGGAACCAATTTATCCTGACGTCCATGAACTATTAAAGTCTTTGGTAAGTTAGGCTTAACATAATTTATTGGACTATATTTATCCATATATTCTGTTATACTTTCTTCCCCTCTTAATTGCTTTTCAGTTTTCTCTATTGAATTATTTAAATCCCATGAAGCCATAGTCATGTCTAAGGTACTAAGTTCAGTTGGACCAAAAAAATCTACAACATATTTAACCTTTGATGGATAGTTAGAGAGTTCCTTATCATCAACAAATTCATCTTCCCCACTATATGTGGCTAACAAGGATAAGTGTGCCCCAGCAGAAGCCCCTATAACTCCTATTTCATCAGTGTTAAATCCATAAGTTTCTTTATTTTTATAAACCCATCTTATGGCATCCTTAACATCTGAAGCTTGTTTCTTAAAATCAACATTATCAGTAGCAAGTTCATACCCTACACTTATTATGGTGTATCCTTCTTTCCTAAAAGAATCTAAAAGAGGTGCTATAAGATCTGGTATTTCTTTGTTTCCATAAACCCAGCTTCCTCCATGAATATAAAGAATTACTGGTGACCCATGTCTTAACTTCTTTTCTGGTCCATAAATATCTAAAGTCTGAGCTTTGCCATTAGTATCTTTATAAACTACATCCTTAAAATCCATATCCTCACTCATTTTAATATTCTTTAAGTCCTCAATACTAGGTGGATTTTCCTTTAACTCTAAATACTCTTTTCCTATATTTATATAAAAACCTATTTGTCCTCTAAAATAATAAGCTAAAGCTCCCATTATAATTATTAAACTCAATAATATAATTCCTAATACTTTAAAAAACTTTTTCATTCTCTCCCTCCATCTAATTTAAATTTCGCCTATATTTCATTTAAATATTCACTTTAAATCCTTATGAATATCTAATAATATTTACACATATCTTAAGCTATTTATATATATTTAAAAAGAACAAATTAAAACTTTTAAATTTTAATTTGTTCTTTACTAAAATAATATCAAATATACTTATTTTATTATTTATAAAAAGGTTACGTTTTTATAAATTATTATATTATAACCTTTTATAAGCCTCTAATCCCTTTTTCATAAGAATTTTATATAAAATTAAGCTTACTATTAACAGAATACTTATGTCTATTAAAAATACTATTATTGGACTTTGGGTAACAATTAACCATATATTAAATCCTCCTATTACTAAGCAAATTAACATTACTAATAAAGGTTTAAAATTCTTACTATATAAATTCTTTGTATCTGTCCATTCTAACTTAGGTGATAAATAATCTAGAATCATTCCCCATAAAGATATTGCGACTATTGTTCCCATTTGTACTAATAAGCTCATTACGATAACCAATGGAGATGACTTTAAATAAATTAATATAGCTATTCCCAATATAAGTACTAATCCATTTACTATGAAAGAAACTATAAGCTTAGATTGAATCTGAACCTTATAATCTACTGGAATGTATTTTGATATAAATATTTCTTTTCCTTCTCTACTTAAGGCTGTTGATGCAACTGAGTTACCTGCTATGGTTAAGGCTGTAACTATAAAAGTAGATGCCATTATTATTGTATCCTTTGCTAACTGAGTATCCCCTGCTAAAATATTTCCTTTTATAAAGAAAATAAATATAAATATAGGCATATAAACAATCATAACAACACAGTTTATAAAGTTACTTGGATCTCTTAATATTGTTCTAAGCTCTCTTAATACCATTGCTTTTCTTACTGAACTCCTTACAACAACCTTATCCTTATTATCTTCTAGTATATTCCTTCTCTCGCTATATACATTTAAATTTCTACTTAGTATCTTGTTATACATTGATTTTCCTAAGAAATATGCAATTATTAAAGCTACTATTGATATACCAATTAAAAGGCCTAAATTTAATAATCCTTTTAGAGAATTGCTATAAATTAATGCTTTTACACTAAAGGTGGTAGTTATGAATATTTTATTAGTTAAGTCTACCAATGCTGTTTTATTTCTTAATGCCACTGAAACATTCTCTGAATTTAATCCTGTTGAATTTAAAGAATATACTCCTAAAATTAAGACTATTCCTAATGTACCAAATATTATTTTAAAAGTATTTTGATATTTAGATACATTTATGAAACTCATTAAAATCATAGTTATTAATATACAAAATATTACTATTATAATTGGAGCGAATAAATAAACTGGAATAATCATAAGAAAATAAGAAAATCCTATTTTAGCATTTAATCCAAAAGATATTAAAGGAATTATTGTAATGCTTAAATAAATGTACATATCCACTAAACATGTTATGAATTTCCCTATCATTATTTCACCACTTTTAAATGGTAATGGCATTAAGGGTTCTATATCCTGTGAAAAGAAAAATGAATCTAAAATATCATAAACTCCTAAAACTAATAAAGTTAGTGATCCAATTAAAAATATAATTGAAAGAAGATATCCTTCTTGTCCAATACTAGCAAAGTTAGGGTACATAGAATCTATCATATTAGCTATAGGTGTAGATATTCCTATTATTATTAAGATATACATAACTATAGCTAGATTTCTAGATTTTATGTTACTAGAAGCATTATAAAAAGAGTTTCCTATAAAATATTTTAATAATAATTTAATTCTATTCATTTTCAGTAATCTCCAAGAACATTTTTTCTAGTGATTCATCACCTTTAAATTCTTCTTTTAACTCTTCTAATGTACCTACAAAAATAAGTTTCCCTTTTTTTATTATGCCTACCCTATCACATAACTTTTCTGCAACTTCTAAGACATGTGTAGAAAATAATACAGTATTCCCTTCACTTGCATGTTCTCTCATCATCTCTTTTAATATATAAGAAGATTTTGGATCTAATCCAGTTAAAGGTTCATCTAATATCCAAATACTAGGCTTATGAATTAAAACACCCATTATTATTATTTTTTGTCTCATTCCATGAGAATAACTTTGAATTTTATCTCCCAAAGCATTAGTCATTTCAAACCTTTTAGCTAAGTCTTTAATCCTGTCTTCTCTATCTGACTCACTAACATTATAAACATCTCCCATAAAATTAAGATACTCTATTCCTTTATATCTTAAAAACATATCTGGACTATCAGGAACATATCCAAATTGCATTTTAGCTTCTACAGGATTCTTATTTATATCAATATTATTTATTTTTATTTCTCCACTAGTAGGATCTGCTATTCCCGTAATCATACTTATTGTAGTAGTCTTTCCAGCTCCGTTTGGTCCTAATATACCAAATATCTCACCATCTTTAATTTCTAGATTTAAATTATCTACAGCTTTTACTCCCTGTGTATACTCCTTGTCTACCCCTTTTAAATTAATCACTTTCTTAACCCTCCTTAATGTTTTAGTAACATTATTTTAACATATTACATATACATATTATAGTTTTAAATACAATTTTAACCACAAAATCTCTTAATACTTAGTAGTTTATTTTACGTAAATTTATAATTAGCTAAAAACTTCTTTTATAAATATATGTTCTATTTACCTAAAACAATAAAAGAAGCCTGATAAACTTTAATAAGTTTATCAGGCTTCTTTTTTAATTTATATTTAATTAAGATTCTCTAGCGTAAGCTATACCTACACTCTTGACCCCTACATGTACACCTATAACTGCACTTATTTCACCAATCATAGAGTCTAAATCTAATTCTTCTTTAAGTCTTTTAGCTAAATCTTTAGCTTCATCTTCAGCTAATATATGACATACAACTGCTTGCTTTATTCCTTTTTCCTTTAAATCCTGTTTAACAACTTCTACGATCTTATCTATTGCTCTCTTTTTAGTTCTAACTTTATCCATTACAACAACAGCGCCCTCTTTAACTGTTAGAATTGGATTTATTTTAAGCATTTTCCCAAATAAAGCTGCAGCTCCACCTATTCTACCACCTTTTTTAAGGTTCTCTAAAGTACCTGGAACAAATATTATCTCTGATTCTTCTATAGTATTTCTAACTATTTTTGAAACCTCATCAAAGTCTTTTCCTTCTTGAGCCGCCTTAGCTCCTTCTAACACACCAATTCCAAGTGCCATTACTGAAGTTTGAGAGTCTATAAGATCAATCTTAACATCAGGATATTTTTCTAAAATCATATCTTTTATTATATGTGATGTTGTGTATGTTCCACTTAATTTAGATGATATAAACGCTGCGACTATATCATGACCATCCTTAGCAAATTTTTCAAAAGCATTATAAAATTCATCCATTTGTGGTTGAGATGAAGTTGGAAGTTTATCACACTTAGCTAATTCATCATAAAAAGCTTCACTGTCTATATCCACTTCCTTATAACTTTCTCCATTCATTATAACGCTTAAAGATACTATCTCTACTCCGTACTTTTCTGCTAAATCTTTTGGTATGCAACTAGTGCTATCTGTAATTACTTTAACAGCCATATATTCCTCCTAAAACTTAAATACATTCTTTCAGCTCTTTTAGATTTCCCTATAAAATTAAACATTAACATCTATTTAATTGCCTCTAATAGTGCCTTTAATTATATACTTATGCTTTTTTTATTTGTATTATATTTTATCTCATTTTATGTTTATTTTTATAATCTATTATTCATTTTAACATCTAATTTAAATTTGTAAAACTCTTTTCAATACAATAATTACTTTATTAAACATAATTATGTAAATACATCTAAAAAAATCTTTATTTAGAGTTTTCTTTTAAATCTTTTATTATATCTCTAAGTTCAGCAGCTCTTTCAAACTGAAGATTCTTAGCTGCTTCCTTCATTTCTTCCTCATATTGCTCTATAAGTTTTTCTATAGGAATATCTTTCTTAGCTGCCTTTTTAACTTCGCTTTCATAGTTTTCTTTTTCTTCTGAAACCTTAGTAGCTTCAATTATATCCCTAACTCCTTTTATTACAGTAGTAGGAGTAATATTATGTTCTTCATTATACTCCATTTGAATAACTCTTCTTCTTTCAGTTTCCTTAATAGACTTATCCATAGATTTAGTAATATTATCTGCATACATTATTACTTTACTTTCTGAGTTTCTAGCGGCTCTACCTATGGTTTGTATTAAGGAAGTTTCAGATCTTAAGAATCCTTCTTTATCAGCATCTAATATTGCAACTAAAGCAACCTCAGGTATATCTAATCCTTCCCTTAAAAGGTTTATACCTATTAATACATCAACCTCTCCAAGTCTAAGTTCTCTTATTATTTTCATTCTTTCTAAGGTATCTATATCCGAATGCATGTATGTAGCTTTAACATTTAAGTCTTTTAAATACTTAGTTAAATCCTCAGCCATTCTCTTTGTAAGAGTAGTTATAAGAACTCTAAATCCTCTTTGTACAGTTCTTTGAATTTCACCATAAAGATCATCAATTTGCCCTTGTATAGGTCTTATTTCAATTACAGGATCTAAAAGTCCTGTAGGTCTTATTATTTGTTCTGCTACTACTTTAGAATGATCTAGTTCATACTCTCCTGGTGTAGCACTTACAAAGACTACTTGATTTATTTTGCTTTCAAATTCACTAAATTTAAGAGGTCTATTATCAAATGCACAAGGTAGTCTAAATCCAAACTCAACTAAAGATGTCTTTCTAGATCTGTCCCCAGCATACATTGCCCTAACTTGAGGTAGTGTAACATGGCTTTCATCTATAAACATTAAGAAATCTTCTGGGAAATAATCAAGTAAAGTTTGAGGTGGAGTTCCTGGCATTCTTCCATCTAATATTCTTGAATAGTTCTCTATTCCTTGACAATATCCCATTTCTCTAATCATTTCTATATCATAATTTGTTCTCTGCTTTAACCTTTGTGCCTCTAATATTTTATCCTCAGCTGTAAGAACTTTTAATCTATCTTCAAGTTCATCTTCTATTACCTTTATTGATTTTTCTAAGGTTTCCTCAGAGGCAGCAAAGTGAGACGCTGGAGTTATACTAACATGTTGTCTTTCTCCAATTATATTTCCTGTAAGAACATCAAATTCTCTTATTCTATCTATTTCATCTCCAAAGAATTCAATTCTAATACCCTTAGAAGATGAAGATGAAGGAATTATATCTAAATTATCTCCTCTTACTCTAAATGTTCCCCTTGCAAAGTCTATGTCATTTCTTTCATATTGTATTTCTATAAGTTTCTTAATAACTTCATCCCTATCTTTAATCATACCTGGTCTTAAAGATATTGTAAGCTTTTTATACTCTTCTGGATTACCAAGTCCATATATGCAAGAAACTGAAGCAACTATTATTACATCTCTTCTCTCTAAAAGTGCAGAAGTAGCTGAGTGACGAAGTTTATCAATCTCGTCATTAATAGATGCATCCTTCTCTATAAAAGTATCTGTTTGAGGCACATAAGCCTCTGGTTGATAATAATCATAATATGAAACAAAATATTCTACTATATTGTCGGGAAAGAATTCCTTAAATTCAGCACAAAGTTGAGCTGCCAATGTCTTATTATGAGCTAAAATAAGGGTTGGTTTTTGAGTTCTTTCTATGATATTTGCCATAGTGAATGTTTTTCCTGATCCTGTAACTCCTAAAAGAGTTTGCCCTCTATTACCATTTTCAATAGACTGAACTAAAGTATCTATTGCTTTAGGCTGATCCCCTGTAGGTTTAAATTTTGATTGTATTTTAAATTCTCCCATAATTTTTCCCTCCTAACTATAAAAGGCTGTATCTTAAAATAATTCTCACCTTAATAGGTGCACATTAGATACAGCCAAGTTAACCATTATTTATTATTTATTTTTTACTTCTTCATCTTTACTGGCTTTTTTCAATTTTTCTAAAAATTCATCTATCTCTTTATCAAAGGATATTCCCTTGGGAACTAACACTATGCCAAACTGCTTTCCCCTATCCTCGCCTGTAATTGTATGCTTCTCAATATTTCCATTATTTTTTCTTATTTCAAGATCTAAACCATAAAAATTTCTCTTTATTGCCATAAATACTTCTTTTTCATTCTTAGGGATTTCTTCATTAATTTTAACTATTTTATCTCCACTTCTTAATCCCTTCTTGTATGCAATAGAATTTGGTAAAACATCTAAAATGCATATTTCATCATCATTTGAAAAATATAAAGGCTCCCTAAGAGCTTCTAATTTCAGTTCCATTCTTATTCTAAGTTCATATAGTAATGGAATTAAAATAATTAGTGCAATAGTAAAAACAAGGCTTTCTTTTAATAAATAAGCTAGTATTATAACCACTATACCATATGCAATATTAATTAATCCAGATGTTATTGTCTTACACCTTTTGCTTTGAGTAAATGTAGATCCTTCATATGAGGTTGCTCCATAAGCTGACAAAGTTCCTAAGGCAGCAACACTCATTACGGCCTTAGCTTTATCTCCATAAAAAAATGGTAACCACTGTGGTAAATCTTTGACTTCATTGATAATTGAATTTCCACTATTAGCTCCTAAAACAACTAATAAGCATAAAGGCAATGCCCAAAATCTTTTAAAGCCAAATCCACCTACTAGCTTCCCATCTTTTTGAGTAAATATAGGTAAATAGCCTTTGTCTCCATCTATCATTGCTAAAATACCTTCAACAATTGAGAAAACACCTATTAATACAATGATTGAAGTTAAATTAATAGAAAAACTAAATCCTCTTCCAAAGTATTCAGTATTACTACTTACTAAAACTCCTATAACACCTAGAAATGCTGCTATATAAGGAAATTTAATAAATCTATTCTTATATACAATGGAAAATACTGATACTGTTAAAATAACATCTATTAAAGAACTATTTTCAAAGGTTACTCCTAAAATACTTAGTAATAAACTGGCTATTAGCCCCCCTAATATACCAATTAATATCTGCAATAAAGTCATCTCAAGAGGAGATTGAATACTCCTCCCAAGCATTAACTTTTGCATAAAAGCTATATTCCTATTTTTAAAATAGAATATTATAGCTATTACTATTAACATTAAAGACAAGGCAGGACTTACTAATGCATAAGATATAGCTCTTATATTTTCTATAAGTAAATTCATTTTAAGTCCTCCAAAAATTTATTTATTTTATCTTTTCTTGTATGATTTCTAAGGCTTTTTCAAATTGAGGATCGGTACTTCTTGAATATGTCTTTTCTTTAAGCTCTTTTGGATATTCAACTGTAACATCTGGTCCTATACCCTTTTTATGAATATTTTCTCCATTTGGAGTATAATATTTTGAAATAGTTACTTTTAAAGCTGTACCATC
This sequence comes from Clostridium sp. CTA-17, assembly GCF_054767895.1. Lineage (NCBI taxonomy): Bacteria > Bacillati > Bacillota > Clostridia > Eubacteriales > Clostridiaceae > Clostridium > Clostridium sp. CTA-17. Next base: position 38,615 of record NZ_BAAABF010000006.1, on the reverse strand, counting down.
TTTTTCTTGACCTATCTTATCTAAAACAACTTGAACTATTCCTTTACCAAATGATGTTGTTCCAACTAGAGTTCCTAAATCATAGTCTCTAATAGCTCCTGCAACTATTTCTGAGGCAGAAGCAGTACCTCCATCAATTAAAACTACTAAAGGCATTCCCTGTGCAATTCCGCCTTTAGATACACTTTCCTCTTTATTACCATACTTATCTATTGTAGACACTATAACCTTATCCTTTGGAACAAAGTTTGATACTAGGTCTACACATTCTTTCATAAATCCTCCTGGATTTCCTCTTAAATCAAGGATTAACCCCTTCATACCTTTATCTTCTAAAGCTTTTAATTGAGTTTCAAAGTCTTTAGCTGTTCCCTCATCGAAAGCTAAAACTTCTATATATCCAATATCTCCATCAATCATTTCACTTTTAACGTTAACTGTTTTAATTACATCTCTCATAACATCAACGTCAAATTCGCCTTTACCTTCTCTATATAATGTTAATTTTATATTTTCTTTTGTAGTACCTTTCATCATTGAAACGGCCTTATCTAATTCGTTTACTGAAACTGGCTCTCCATTTACCTTTAATATAACATCTCCAGTTTTTATTCCAGCCTTTTCAGCTGGTCCTCCTTGAATAGGAGCAATTACTACTATCTTACCATCTTTAGCAGCCACTTGAATACCAATTCCCATGTAGTTTCCTTGACTTTTTTCTTTAAAATCTGAAAACTCTTTTCCATTCATATAGTAAGTATATTGATCCCCTAAAGACGAAACCATACCCTTTATAGCTCCTTCAGCCAACTTACTATCATCAATTTCTCCATCATACCATCTATAGAGCATTTCTCTTATTTCTAATACCTTTTTAAAATTTTCTGTATCATTTACTTTCTCTAATGATGACTGAACTGCACTTACACTAGTTATAGGTAAAATTCCAAATGCAGTTAGTCTATTTCCTGCATATACAGAAACACCAATTATTAAAGTTAAAGCAACACCCATGGCTAAAACTCTAAGTTTTTTTTTCTTCTTAAAATTTTTAATAATATTATTATATTTCTTTTTTTCATCGTCCTTGTGACTCATAAAAACCCACCCTTTCCAAAAAAAAAAGCTTAAAATACGCTATATTTAAATAGTTTACGTATTTTAAGCTTTTTATATTCTATATTAAATATTAAACGTCTAAGAATTTTCTTAAAGCTATTATACTACCTATTGCACCAATAACAATACCTGCTATTATAAATTGCCATGACATTGTTGTTAAAACATACATCGGTTGTACAAATTGTGGCATATATAATGATGATGAAGATACAATTTTTCCGTATAAGAAGTTATATCCTGCAAATAATAAAAGTGTTGAAAGAATACCACCTACAAGCCCAATTATAACCCCTTCTATTACGAAAGGCCATCTTATGAACCAATCAGTTGCACCAACGAATTTCATTATTCCTACTTCTCTTCTTCTTGAGTAAACTGTTATCTTTATTGTATTTACTATTAGGAATAGTGATACACCTACGAATACTATACCTAAAACTAATCCTACTGTATTAATAACTTTTACAAAGGAGTTTATAGTACCTATAAGCTCTTCGTCATTACCTACATCTTCTACACCAGCCATATATTTATCATTAGTTTTCATAGCACTTTCAACGCTTGAAGCTACTTCTGGATTTTCTAATCTTACTATGTATGAAGCTGGTAATGGGTTATTTTCTTTGCTATATCCAGCTAAAATCTCTTTATTATAATCACTTGAACCCTCCATCTTTGCAAAAGCTTGATCTTTAGATTCAAATTCTACTTCTTTTACCCCTTGAACAGTCTTAAGCTTTGCTTCAACTGCATCCCTTTGCTCTTGTGTTACGTCGTCTTTAAGGAAAACCTTAACCTCAACTTTGTCTTGAACATCTGTAACCCCATTTTTAACATTTAAAGCAGTTAATAAAAATGCTCCAAATATAAATAATGTAGTAAGAACAGTTGCTATAGAAGCTATACTTATTGTTCTATTTCTCTTTAAACTTTTGAAAGCATCTGATATGAAATATCCTATAGTACTAAACTTCATATTCATATCCTCCTTTCTGAACATCACTAACTACTTCACCTTTATCTATAGCTATAACCCTCTTTTTCATTGAGTTAACTATTTCTTTAGCATGAGTAGCCATAACTACTGTTGTTCCTGCCTTGTTTATATCATCTATTAGTTCCATAATTTCTTTAGCTGTTTCTGGATCTAAGTTACCTGTAGGTTCATCAGCTATTAAAACTTTAGGATTATTAACTATAGCTCTTGCTATTGAAACCCTTTGTTGTTCTCCTCCTGATAATTCATTTGGGAACATTTTATATTTATTAGATAATCCAACTAGTGATAATACCATTGGAACTCTCTTTCTTATTTCTTTTGGCGAAGCCCCTACTACCCTCATTGCAAAGGCAACATTTTCATAAACATTAAGAGTTGGTATTAATCTAAAATCTTGGAACACCATCCCTATTTTTCTTCTATGATAAGGTATTTGTCTTCTTTTTATCTTAGATAAATCTTCGTTTCCCATAACTATGTTTCCAGTTGACGGCTCAACTTCTTTTAATAACATTTTTATGAAAGTTGACTTACCAGCACCACTAGGTCCAACTAAGAATACAAACTCACCCTTGTCAATGTTTATATTGACATTTGTAAGTGCTTTGACATTCTTATTATAGACCTTGCTAACATTCCTAAATTCTATCATTGTTAACACTCCTTAATAACTTTTTTCTACTCAACAAATTAAAATCTAAACAAAGGTTTAGAAAAAATATATATATATTTACCCGATTGCTATCAACACTAATCTATTTTACTATTTTACCCTACTTTTCTACATTAATCTACTTAATTTTTGTTAATATTTTATACCTTAATGTAAAGCATCTTAATTATATCATAACAAAGTTCTACATTTCTACTAAATCAAGAAAACCTTCTCCAAAGACTTCTTTAGAATCATTTACTGTTATAAATGCTCTTGGATCTATTTCCTTAATTTTCTTTTTAAGACTTATAAACTGCCTTCTATTTACTACCACATAAAGTATTGTTACAGGTTCCTTTGAATAACCTCCTGTACCTTCTATTTTAGTACATCCTCTTTCAATTTCTTTCATTATTACCTGAGAAATTTCTTCGCTTTTTTCACTGATTATTAAAAGTTGTTTACATGAGTTAAAACCTTCTATTATTTTGTCGATTAATATTCCCATTATAAAAACACCAATTAATCCAAATAAGGCTTTATCAACCCCAAATACTAGAAGTGCACATACTACAACAACACAATCTGCACATAAAAGTGATTTTCCTATTTCAATATGTAAATACTTATTTAATATTTTAGCTACAATAGCTGTTCCTCCTGTTGAAGAATTCTGGCTAAACACTAATGCTATTCCAAAAGCTCCAACTACACTACCAAAAATAGTAGCTAAAAGCATATTTTCTGTTACTGCAAAAGTTGGTAAAAAACTTTCTATTAAACTTATTGTTATGGATAATCCAAAGGCTGCATATATACTACGTCCTCCAAAACTTCCACCTATAAGCCAAAATGCTAAAGCAAATAATATAACGTTAGCAACATTCATAAACATTCCTTGTGATATACCTGTTATCTTATTAATAACTAGAGCCAAACCTGATACTCCACCAGCAGCAATATCGTTAGGATAATAAAAGTATTCTAAAGATACAGCTAAAAGAATTACTCCTAAAGTAATTATTCCATACTCTTTTAATGTCTTCATACTAATCTTCATTTTAAAAACCCCCTCTTAATAGATTTATATTTAATTTTCTCTCCCCATTTTAAATTAATTATTAATTCATCATTTATATTATTGCCTTCAATTCTTAATATTAACATTTATATTCATATTTTGGCAATAAAATTCAAAATAATACTTTTTTGTCTTTTTATGTATAAAATAAAAAGCAGCATGAGAAAAATTACTCATGCTGCTTCTTTTCTATATCTTATAGATTATCTTTTTAAGCTTATTGCTTTCTTAGCAGCCTTAACTGCTTCTTCTGAAGTTAATCCATAAGCTTGTAATAATTGGTCTGGTTTACCACTTTCTCCGAATGTATCTTTAACACCAACTCTAACTACTGGTACTGGATATTCTCCTCCAACAACCTCAGCTACAGCTGATCCTAATCCTCCAATTATGTTATGCTCTTCTAATGTAACTATTGCTCCAGTTTCTTTAGCAGCTTTTAATATAAGCTCTGAATCTATTGGTTTAATAGTATGAATGTTTATTAATCTAGCATTAATTCCTTCTTTAGCTAAAGCTTCAACAGCTTCTATAGCTACATCAACCATTATACCTGTTGCAAATAATGTTACATCATTACCTTCTTTTAATTCTATACCTTTTCCAATTTCAAATTTGTACTCAGGTCTATCATTTATTACATTAACTCCTGCTCTTCCTAATCTTACGTAGCAAGGTCCATTATATTCAGCAATAGCTCTTATTGCGGCTTCTGTTTCAACTGCATCTGATGGGCATATTACTGTCATGTTTGGTATACTTCTCATTAAAGATAAATCTTCTATAGCTTGGTGTGATGCTCCATCTTCACCAACTGTTAAACCAGCATGAGTAGCACATATTTTTACATTTAATCTTGGGTAACATATTGAGTTTCTTATTTGCTCAAATGCTCTTCCAGCAGCAAACATAGCAAATGTACTAGCAAATGGAATTTTTCCACAAGTTGATAAACCTGCTGCTACTGACATCATATTTCCTTCTGCAATACCCATGTTTATAAATCTTTCTGGACATGCTTTTTTGAAATCTGCAGTTTTAGTTGATTTTGAAAGGTCTGCGTCTAAAACTACTATGTTCTTATTTTCGTTAGCTAAAGCAGCTAATGCTTTTCCGTATGCTTCTCTAGTTGCTATTTTTTTCGCCATTAGTTGTCCCCTCCGATCTCTTTTATAGCTTGCTCACATTGCTCTTTAGTTGGAGCTGTTCCATGCCAAGCTGCTTCATTTTCCATAAATGAAACACCTTTACCTTTTACTGTGTTACAAACTATGCAAGTTGGTGCTCCTTTTGTACTCTTAGCTTTTTGTATAGCATTCATTATTTCTTCATAATCATGTCCATTTATAACTATTACATTCCATCCAAAAGCTTCGAATTTCTTGTCTATTGGGCATGGACTCATTACTTCTTTAATGTCACCATCTATTTGTAATCCATTGAAGTCAACGAAAGCAGTTAAGTTGTCTAATCTGTAGTGAGCTGCTGACATAGCTGCTTCCCAAACTTGACCCTCTTCTAACTCTCCATCTCCTAAAATAGTAAATACTCTGTAATCTTTGTTGTCTAATTTACCAGCTAATGCCATACCTACAGCTGCTGATATACCTTGACCTAAAGAACCAGTTGACATATCGATTCCTGGTAAGTCGTTCATATTTGGATGTCCTTGAAGGTTTGAACCAAATTTTCTTAATGTTGTTAATTCTGCTGGATCAAAATATCCTCTTCTTGCTAAAGCACTATATAATACTGGTGCTGCATGTCCTTTTGATAAAACGAATCTATCTCTATTTGGATCCTTTGGATTTTTTGGATCAATATTCATTTCATCGAAGTATAAAATTGTTACTATATCTGCGATTGATAAAGATCCACCTGGATGTCCTGATGCTGACTCAGTAAGCATAGTTACTATGTCTTTTCTTATAACCTTAGACATGCTTTTTAACTCTTGTATCTTGTTGCTCATAATGACCTCCTGTACATTTATGTAAACTTTTTTAAAATATTGTTTTACCTTTTTGCCAAGTTCATTCTATCACAAAAAAATGATTTTTCATATAGTAATTTTTTATTTATGCTAATCTTTTTATGCTTTTTACTTTCATTAAGTATATTCTAATAAGCAATTAGACTACTCTATTTATCTTTAATTTTCACGACTTAAAATCGTCTTTTTAATATTAAAGTCTATAATAGTATATCCTGGATAAATTTTTCTATGAAAAAGTTTTAATTAGAGTATCACATTTATAGCTTTAATACTATACAAAAATTATATCGATTACAATTGATTATTTTTTTAAATTTTATATATTATTAGCTAAAAAACAATAAAAAATTCCTTTTTTAGACAAAAAATTAAGACTATGATTAAATATTTAATCATAGTCTAAGTTATCTAATTATTGTAAGTTTAAACTTATTAACAGAGATTTATTTACTTTTTTCATATCGTCCTCTGTCATATGTCCAATTTTCTCTTTTAATCTCTTCTTATCTAAAGTTCTTATTTGCTCTAAAAGAACAACAGAATCTCTATTTAACCCATATTCTTCAGAAGAAATTTCTACATGCGTAGGCAATTTTGCCTTATTTATTTGTGAAGTTATAGCCGCAACGATTACAGTTGGACTATACCTATTTCCTATATCATTTTGTATTATTATGACTGGTCTTATTCCCCCTTGCTCTGATCCAACAACTGGACTAAGGTCAGCATAAAATATATCCCCTCTTTTTACATTCAAACTAGCCATTTATATCACACTCCGCAAAGCCATGTCTCATATTCTATTTGATCAAAGTATTCTACAGAAGTTCCTTCTTCAGCATATTGTGAATTTATTAAAGCCATAGCCTTATATCCTTCCTTCATTGCTTCATAAAAGTCGTCTTCTTTTTTGTCCTCACTATATGTTATTATATTTCTTCCTTTTAATTGACTAAAATTTTCGATTTTTTTCTCTTTTTTTGAATTTTGTTTATTGATCTTTGATACTGACATGTACATCACTCCTAAATGTAAAAAGAGTTATAAAATTATGTATAAATTATATTACAAAATATGCCATCTTGTCAAAGATTTTATCTTAAGCAAATGATATTTTTTGACATAATATTTATTATTAAATTTGTTTTCTATGATTTTTTCTAATAAAATATATTAAATATGTAAAACTATACCTAAATTCAAATAACTTTCTGAGTTTAATATTGTGATTGCTTAAAAAAGCAATCACAGCATTAATCTTAATTTTTAACTTTACTAAAGTTATTAAACTTTATAGAAACACTTTCCGAATCATCCCTATCATAAATTGTAGCTTCTTTAGGAACCTTTTTCTTTGCATCTATAACCATTACTTCTCTTGAAAAATTTTCATTTCCATTTAAATTTTTAAACTCTAATATTATTTCAGACTTCTCATTTTCATCATTCCACTTATAAGTAAATTCATGTTCTTCATTGCACAAATCTTTTAATTCATTTATAAACATAAATCTATAGAACTGATCATAGTCTCTTCCAACTTCATAAGTTTTTTCATCTTTAACGTAGTTTATTATTATTTTGTCCTTTTCAAATAATTGTTCTCTATCATCTAAAACAATTTTTGTGCCAACTTCTTCGTCATAATAAATTCTACCCTTTTCTTGGAACTGACCTCTAGAATTTTTAACATCATATATTATTTCTGTTTCATAAGATTCTATAGAAAACATATCTTCCAATATACCTTCTGGTGTTAAATTATAAGTTCTTTGATAGATAGCTAATCCACCTATAACCCCTAAGATTATAATTAATAGTATTATGAGTATGGCATTTCTTTTACTCCTCATGAAAATCCTCCCAATGAAACCTTATACCTTACATACTATTAATTAGTAATCCTTTTTATTCTAAAAGCTAATCAATTCTTTAATTTTATTAGGAATATTTTTTATAATTTCCATAGCACTTACAGTGAAATTCTCCTTTGATAATTCATCACCTATGTATCCATGTATATATGATCCTAAAATAGCAGCATCAAAACTATTTACTCCTTGAGATATTAATGAAGTTATAATTCCTGTTAATGTATCTCCCATTCCCCCTGATGCCATAGAACTATTTCCAGTAGGATTCACAAATACTTTATCTCCATCAGTTATTATTGTATTATATCCTTTTAATAGAACTATAACTCCATTTTCTTTTGCAAAAACCTTAGCAATTCCAATTCTATCTCTTTCAACATCTTTAATCTCTATACCTAATAATCTTGCCATCTCTCCTGGATGTGGTGTTAATACTATGTCCCCTTTAAACTCTTTTAAAATTGATTTTTTTCCCTCTAATACATTTATTCCATCTGCGTCTATGACAAGATTTCCACTATAAATATTAAATATATTATTTAACACTTCAAATGTTAAATCATTATTGCCCATACCTGGTCCAAAAGCAATTACATTTGACCCACCAATAAATTCTTCGTATTCTTCTTTAGAATTATATGTTCCTGTCATTCCTTCGTTTAACTTAATAGATAATTCACTTTGGACATCTTTATGAGTAAATACTGTAACCAAACCAGCTCCAGTCTTTATGGCTGCTTGCCCTACCATGTAAGCAGCTCCAATAAATCCTTTATGTCCAGCAAATATCAAAGATCTTCCATATGTACCTTTATGACCATATTTATTTCTATAAGGAAATTTATTTCTTATGTATTCTCTATCTATAAATCTCATATTATCTGAGTTTTTATAAACTATACTCTTAGGTATTCCTATATCTACAACTTTTAAATCACCTAAATATTCAAAGCTGTTGTAATTTAAAAATCCTAATTTATAAACTTGAAAACTTATTGTTTCATTAGCCTTAACAGCTATTCCACAAATACTACCCTCATCTGAATTTATACCTGATGGAACATCTATAGAAACTGTAAATTTACTATTTTCATTTATACATTTTATAGTCTCAAAATATATTCCAGAAATCTCTTTATTAAGTCCAGTTCCAAAAATACCATCAATAAGTATTTCACTATTTATTATATTATTTTTTAGTGTCTCTAAATGCTTAGTATTAGATATATCTCGTATATAGCAACCTAGCTTTTCTAATATATCAAGGTTAGTTTTATAATCTACAGACCCATTTTTTTCTTTTTCTAATATATGTACATAAACTTTTTTACCTTTATTTAACAGATGTCTTGCAATGCCTAAGGCATCACCACCATTATTGCCTCTTCCAGAAATAATAGTAAAACTTTCTTTAGTTAAATCTATATTTTCTAAAAATTTAATTATGGCATTTTCCATCAAAACTATGCTTGGCATATTAAACTTTTCTATATAATCTTTATCCATATTTCTTATGCTATTAGAACTACATATTTCCATGATATTCACCCTCCAAAACAGAATATGCAATTGCATTACTATTATTATGAGAGATACTTAAATGTATCTTTAGTGAATTATTATTTCTTATTAGTTTATTTCCTATTAACTTTGCACCATTGTGCAAAATAACTTCAGGTTTTCCTAATTCATTTCTAAGAATTTCAATATCTTTAAAAGAGAATCCCCTTATACCAGTTCCTAAAGCCTTACTTACAGCTTCCTTAGCAGCAAAATTTCCAGCTATAACTTCACTATTCATTTTTCTACTAATAAAATAATCTATTTCTTTTTCAGTAAATAACTTGCTTAAAAAATTTTTATTATTTTGAATAGCTTGTCTAACTCTTTCTATTTCAATGATGTCGACACCAATACCTATTATCATAGAGATCCTCTCCCCTTAATCATTAATATATTTATCTACTATGATACTACTAGAATGCAAAATCAGCTACACAGTTATCAACATCTTCACCTATAACATCAATTAGATGTATAGGTGATACTTCATATTTATGCAATTTCTCAACTAAAATTTCTACCTTATCTTTATTAGGAGATATCTTCTCAACAGAATCTCTTTCTACATTAATTAAATCTGAATCCATAAAATCTTTTCTTTCAACTTCTATCCCATACACTGTTGTTCCCTTAAAACAAGTTTCTATCAATCTATAACAAAATTTGTAGCATTTATCTTCTATGTTTATTTCCTTACACAAGTTTTTTACGATTTTCATTTAATTTCCTCCTTATTTCCCTATGTTATATGCATGTACACCTCAATCATCTTTATCTTATCACCTTTATTTAAAAAAACATGTCAAATCGTGGACATGTAAATATATTTTTTATCGTTATTTAACGACATAAGTCTCTTAATCAAAAGCTAAATTTCATTTTTTTTGTATTTTTCTGTGAAAATTTCTTCTTTTTTATCTATTTTTTTTTATTTTTTCATAATTTACTAATAAATTTTATGAAAACGATATAAAAGCTATAATTTATCCACTTATTATATAATTAGTTATATTTATCAAAGTATATAACTATGTAATAATTCTCCTGTAATCGTTATATATAAATAAAATGCGAGGGGGATTTTTTATGACGAATAAACAAAAAATGCGTAAGCGTAGAAGGGCTCTACTTTGTGTTTTTGCAGCATTTGCATTTTCTTTTAACCCTTTAGGAAAAATAACTTATGCAACACCTAAACAAAACTCAAGTATTGTAAATTACGTACAAGCTCACGAGGAAACTTCAAACTCAATTCAGAATCAACCAATCTCATCTTATTGGTATCCAGAAGATTTATTAAAATGGAGTGCTAACAATGATAAAGATGTACAATTCAATAAAAGCACAGTTCCATTAGCAAAAAGAGTCGAAAAAGATAAACTTGACACTATTAATAATACCCAAAATAAGGATGTTAAAGTTGTAGCAATTTCAATAATGAATGCTAACACTAGTGGTAACCCATCACAAGGTTCTAATAAATTTAGTTCTAATACATTCTCTTATTGGCAATACATAGATAAATTAGTTTACTGGGGTGGATCAGCTGGAGAAGGATTAATAGTTCCTCCAAGCCCAGATGTTACTGACTCAGCACATAGAAATGGTGTTCCTGTTTTAGGTACTGTATTTTTCCCTATGACAGCTCATGGTGGAAAAATGGAATGGTTAAATAAATTTCTTGAAAAAGATGCTAATGGAAACTTCCCTATAGTAGATAAATTAATTGAAGTTGCAGAAAACTATGGCTTTGATGGTTGGTTCATAAATCAAGAAACTGAAGGAACTGAACAAGAGCCTTTAACTCCTGAACATGCTAAGCTTATGCAAGAATTAATAAAGCAATTTAAAGCTAAGTCTAATGGAAAATTTGAAATCATGTGGTATGATTCAATGACAAAAGATGGAGATATGGATTGGCAAAATGCTTTAACTGATAAAAATGAATATTTCTTATTAGATGGAGATAAAAACAAAGTTGCTGATAGTATGTTCTTAAATTTCTGGTGGACATATAATAGTTTAAAAGATAAAGATTTATTAAGAGTATCTAATGAAAAAGCTAAAAAAATAGGAATAAACCCTTATGACTTATATGCTGGAATTGATGTTCAGGCAAATGGATATAAAACTCCTCTTAGATGGACTCATTATCAAAGAGATGACCAAGCTCCATTTACTTCATTAGGTTTATATTGTCCAAGCTGGACTTACTTTGATGCTAAAACACCAGAACAATTCCAAGAAAATGAAAGCAAATTATGGGTTAATGAACATGGTGACCCATCAAAGGCAACTAATGCTCAAGGAGTTGATTGGAGAGGAATCTCAACATACTCTGTTGAAAAAAGTGCTGTAACTAGCCTTCCTTTTACAACCAACTTTAATATGGGTAATGGATATGATTTTTATGTTGATGGTAATAAAGTATCTACTCAAGATTGGAATAATAGAAGTTTAAATGATATAATGCCAACTTACAGATGGGTTATTTCAAATGAAGAAAATAATAATTTAAAAGCTGACATAGATTATACTACTGCTTACTATGGTGGTAACTCAATTAAACTTTCTGGTTACCTAGCTGAAGGAAAAGCTTCTACAATAAAACTTTATAGTTCTGATTTGACTTTACCTGAAGGGGTACAATTCACTACTACTGCTAAGGCTAATGGAAATACTGTAGATATGGATTTAGTTCTTACATTCCATGATGGTACAGAAGCTACTATTTCTGCCGATAAGAAACTTGGTACTGATTGGACTAAACTTACTTATGATGTTTCACCATACCTGGGAAAATCAATTAAAACTATTTCTTATAAACTTTCAAGCCCAGTATGTGTTGATAACTTCTCAGCAAACTTAGGTAATATAACAATAGAAATTCCTAACTCAAGTTCAAAAGTAAATATATCTAATGCTAAATTAAATGATGTTGACTTTAAAGATGGAATATATGCAGGTGCTAGACTTTCATGGAGTCCTGAAGGAAATTATTCTGATGTACATCATTATGAAATTTACAGAGTTATGAATGATGGAACTAAAGTTTTACTAGGTGCAACTCCTAATACAAATTATTATGTTAGTGATTTAAGAAGAAATGATAAAGAAACAAATACTAATTTTGAGGTAGTTGCTGTTAATAAAAACTTTAACAGAGGAAATAGTCAAAGTATAAATATGGAATGGCCTGATTATCCTGCCCCAACAGCATCATTTAAGGTTTCAAATACCCTAATAGCCCCAGGACAATCAGTAACCTTTACTAACACTAGTTCTGAAGTTACCGAAGAAATCCAATGGAAATTCCCAGGTGCTAAAGTTGAAAGTAGTACAGAACAAAATCCAACTGTTACTTATGAAAAAGAAGGTGTTTATCCAGTAATACTTACTGCTAAAAACTCTTCTGGAGAAAATGTAGAAACTAAAACTGAACTTATAACTGTTACAAATGCTGCAAAAGATGGTTTAGTAAACTTATCACTTAATAAATCAGCTAAAGCATCAAGCTTTGTAAACGAGAATGAAGCTCCTCAATATGCTTTAGATGGAAATGTTAAAACTAAATGGTGTGCCGTAGGCTCTTCTCCTCATATATTAACAATAGATTTAGGAGATATTAAAACTATAGGAGAACTAGAAATAAGCCATGCAGAAGCAGGTGGAGAAAGCAACGGCATGAACACTAAAGCTTACTCTCTTGAAGTTAGTAATGATGGCGAAAACTTTACTCCTGTATTAAACGTAAATGATAATACAAAGGCTATAAGTAATGATGCTTTCCCTGTTACTAAAGCTAGATATGTTAGATTAAACATTATTCAACCAACTCAAGGTGCAGACTCTGCCGCTAGAATATACGAAGTGGCAGTAAAGGGATTAGATGGAAATGTAGATTTACCTCCTGTAATAAATCCTGATGAGCCAAATAAACCAGTTGATCCTGATCAACCAGATAAACCAAATAAACCTGAAAACCCAGATAATCCTGGTAATACAGATAAACCTGTTAATCCTAATCAACCTGGCGATTCTGAAAAACCAGAAACTCCAAACAATCCTAGTGATACAGAAAATTCAGAGGGAAAACCTGCTGGGCCATCAGCTTTAGTTAGTAAGGAAATTACTGCAAATAGTGCTTTACTAAGTTGGAAAGCTCCTGAAAAAGTAGACTTAATTCAAGAGTATGTTATTTATCAAGATGGAAAAGAAATTGGTAGAGTTCCTACTGACAAAACTCCACTTGAGTTCTTAGCTAAAGACTTAAAACCTAATACTAAATATAACTTCCAAGTATCTTCAATTGATAAAAACGGAAAAGAATCAGATAAAATATCATTAGAAGTTACTACAAATAAAAAAGATAATGGAAATTTACCTAATACAGGATCACCTATAGGGGCTGGTGCTTTAGCTACTACTGGAATTGCTTTATCATCTGCTGGTGTTTATTTAACATTAAAGAAAAAAAGAAAATAAATAATTAATTATAAATAACAATCAATTTAAAATAGCCATACTAAAGTATGGCTATTTTTACTTCTATTCATATATATTTTTACAGTTTATACCAAGGGTTTGATGCAATTTTTAACTAAAACTTATTAAATATTCATGCTAATTTTCTGAAAATTCTCAATTGTTTTTTAGTTTAAAAATCAGTTAATAATGCCCAATTTCTATTTACTTTTAACCCTAAAAGTGTATAATTAATAATATCAAATAATAAATTTTATTAATTGATATTATTAATTAATTAAGAGGCTAATTACACTTTTTTATATCATTTTATCAAAAATTTATAAATTTGCTTAACATAGTAAAATAATTATTGGTAATTATATATAAAGATAATTTGTACTTTTAATTAATTTAATATCATTTTAGGTTTATGTATAAAATAATTCTTAATTTATAAAAAATATTACATTTTGAAGGGAGGTAGCTGCATATTATTCTACAAAAAATATGTAGCGTATGTAGTGAAGCACTTAAATATTAAAGACGATTTATTTTGGGTAGGAGCATTAGATCCAAACCTTAGAGTATTTGACATAATAATGTACACACCTTACGGAACAACTTATAATTCATATGTTGTAAAAGGTAGTGAAAAAACAGCAATATTTGAAACTGTAAAAGCTGAATTCTTTGATCAATATATAGCAAGATTAAAAGACTTAGGTGTAGAGCCTTCAGAAATTGACTATATCGTTGTAAGTCATACTGAGCCTGACCATGCTGGTTCTATAGGTAAAATATTAGAATTAGCTCCTAATGCTAAAATAGTAGCATCACCTATAGCTATTAACTATATAAAAGAAATAGTTAATGGAGATTTCGAATCAATTCCAGTTAAGGATGGTGATTCAATTTCTTTAGGAAATAAAACTTTAAAATTCATGTCAGTACCATTCTTACACTGGCCTGATACAATCTACACTTATGTAGAAGAAGATAAAACTCTTATCACTTGTGATTCATTCGGAAGCCACTATTCTTGTGAAGAGATGTTTGATGATTTAATTCCTAATGAAGAAGAATATATGGAAGCATTAAAATACTACTTTGATTGTATAATGGGACCATTTAAACCATATGTTTTAAAAGCTCTTGATAAAATAAAAGGATTAGACATAGAAATAATCTGTCCAGGTCATGGTCCAATCTTAAGATCTAACCCATATAAAGTAGTTAACCTTTATAAAGAATGGAGTACTCCAGCTCCAGCTAATGAAGTTAAAAAAGCTTCAATATTCTATGTTTCTGCATATGGATATACTAAACAACTAGCTGAAAAAATAGCTGAAGGTATTAAATCAACTGGAAACTTAGAAATAAATCTATTTAATATAATAGAACATGATATGACAGAATTAGTTGGCGAAGTTGGTTCATCAGATGCTATATTATTTGGTTCTCCAACAATCGTAAATGAACTTGTTGAGCCAGTAAGAGATTTAATGGCAAAACTTAATCCTGTAATTCATGGTGGAAAAATAGCTGGTGCCTTTGGTTCATATGGATGGAGTGGTGAAGCTGTTCCTAGAATAGAAAGTAGATTAAAAGAATTAAGAATGAAAATGCCTGTTGAAGGTTTAAGAGTTAAATTTAAGCCATCAGAAGAAGAAGCTCAAAAAGCTTTCGACTTTGGTGTTGAAATAGGAAATGCTTTAAAATAATTCTTAACTTAATTATACTAAATATACATTAACCAAAAAGTAGTAAGTAAATATTTACTTACTACTTTTTTTATATTAAAAGTTATTATCTACTCTATCATGATTAAAATTCACACATTTAAAATCTTCTACAGATACTTCTACAATATATCTTCTTTTACCTTCATTATCTTCAAAGCTTCTTGTTATAAGCCTCCCGCTAACACTTAATAAGTCACCCTTTTTTAAATATTTACAAGCTATTTCTGCTTTTTTCTCCCACATTATTATTGGAATAAAATCTTTTTTCCTTTCTCCTGTGGAAGATTTAAAATTTCTCGCCACAGCAATTGTGAATTTTGTATATACCTTCTCCCCACCCTCTACATATCTTAACTCTGGATTCTTTACTAAACGTCCTAATAAAACTATTTTATTCATTCAATATTACCTCCTAAAAAATTCTTACCTGTTATTTTAACCAAAAAAGTGAAATTTATTCAAAATTCATATGAAATTTTGTTTATTTTAGTAAAACTTTTACTTAAAATAGTATATAATGATATTAGAATAAATTTTACTGGAGGTATTAAAATGGCAATTTTAGTTTGTGGTGGTGCTGGCTATATAGGTAGCCATATGGTCGCAGAGTTAATTGAAAACAATAAAGAAGTTGTTATCTTAGATAACTTCGAAAAAGGACATGAAGACGCTATTCTTGGTGGGAAACTTTATAAAGGTGATTTAAGAGATAGAAAAATATTAGACAAGATTTTCACTGAAAATAACATAGAGGCTGTTATTGACTTTGCTGCCTACTCTCTTGTTGGAGAAAGTATGACAGAGCCTTTAAAATATTTCAACAATAACATTTCAGGAACTATAAGTTTATTAGAAGCTATGAGAGATCATAATGTAAAATACATAGTTTTCTCTTCAACAGCTGCTACTTATGGAGAACCTGAAAATATTCCTATATTAGAAACTGATAAAAATCTTCCTACAAATGCTTATGGAGAATCTAAACTTCTTGTTGAAAAGATTTTAAAATGGTGTGATACTGCTTACGGAATAAAATACACTGCTTTAAGATACTTCAATGCTGCTGGCGCTCATGTTAACGGAAAAATTGGAGAAGATCATGCTCCTGAAACTCATTTAATTCCTTTAATATTACAAGTTGCATTAGGAAAAAGAGATAAAATAATGATGTTTGGAGATGATTATGATACTAAAGACGGTACTTGTGTAAGAGATTATATCCATGTATCAGATTTAGCATCAGCTCACTCATTAGCATTAGAAAGATTAATGAATGGTGGAGAAAGTAGAATATACAATCTTGGTAATGGTACTGGATTTACTGTAAAAGAAGTTGTAGAAGTTGCAAGAAAAGTAACTGGACATCCAATCCCAGCCGAGGTAGCTCCTAGAAGAGCTGGAGATCCAGCTATATTAATAGCTTCATCAGATAAAGCTATAGAAGAATTAAATTGGAAACCTAAATTCAATTCATTAGAAACAATAATTGAAACTGCTTGGAATTGGCATAAAAACCATCCAAATGGATATAAAAAATAATAAATATATTATAAAAAGAGTCATTTAACCATTAAGGTAATGACTCTTTTTTATTTCTCTATAAATCTTTTAATCTATTTTTTTCAGCTAAAACAGCATTTATTTCTCCACCTAAAATTAATATCATAGAAGTTATAAACATCCATGTCATAAACATAAATACAGCTCCCAAACTTCCATATAATCTTGAGTAATTACTAAAATTATTTACATAATAGGCAAAAATATAAGAAATTGATATCCATCCTAATGTTGTTATTACAGCTCCTGGAATTACCTCAAGCCATCCTAACCTTACACAAGGAGTTGCATTGTATAAAAACATAAAAAATAATATCATTATTAAAATAACTACTACATATCTTAGCATATTCCATATATAATATATAAACTCTGGATGCTCTAATATTTTTATAAAGAAATCACCTATTACATCCCCAAATACAAATAAGAATAAAGTGGCTATAACAATTAATGCTAATAAAATTGTGTATATCATAGAAATTAATTTTAACTTAATGTAAGACCTGGTCTCTTTAACTCCATAAGCCTTATTTAACCCTTTAATTACAGCTTTAAACCCTGAAGATGATACCCATATGGCTAAAGCTATACTTATCCATAATAATCCTGTTTGTTCTCTATCCACTATTTCAATAACAGTACTTTGTATTAGATTGAAAGCTTCTGTCGGCATTACATTACTTAATAAATTAAGAACTGTATCACTGTTTAAATGACTAAATCCTACTAAAGTCATTAAGAACATTAAAAAAGGAATAAATGATAATACCATATAGTATGCCAATTGAGCTCCCAATGCAAAAACATCATCATCCCCTATCTTCTTTATAAACATAACAAGAAATATTACGGCTTTTCTCAAAAAACCTTTTGATTTCTTTTTCATAACTTGCTCCTTATAAACCATACTAATTCTATAATTAACTATAGATATATTAATTATACACATTTATAATTAATATGTATAATTAATAAAAATGTAACTTTTCTGTTAATCTATAGGAATAAAATTATAATAGTGAATTACGTAAAATTTTAAAAGGGTGAAGGTTGGTGAAATCAATGTCGCAAGGCAAACATGCAAAAAATAACAATTCTAATAGTAAAAGTAATACACCTAAGAAAAAAAATAAAGTTAAATTGATAGTATTAACACTATTCTTCTTATTACTTATAGGTATAGGTCTTGGAGCTACATATGTATATTCAACGTTGAATAAGATGGACATAAAGAAAATAGCTCAAGATGATAAATCTTTAGGTATTGATGAATCAAATAAAGATCTATTCCAAGATGGTATTTTAAATATAGCTCTTTTTGGAGTAGATAGTAGAGATCATAATGATGTTGGACGTTCTGATGCTATAATGATAGCTACAATAGATACTAAACATGATAAAATAAAACTTACATCCCTTATGAGAGATAGTTATGTTGAAGTTGATGGACATGGTAAAACTAAATTAACTCACGCTTATGCTTACGGAGGTCCTACTTTAGCATTAAAAACAATAAATGAGAACTTTGGATTAGATGTAAAAGACTATGTAACTGTTAATTTCGATAACTTAGCTAAGATAATAGATGATATTGGTGGAGTTTCTATAAACATGAAGTCTTATGAAGTTAATGAAGTTAATAAATATGTAGAAAATGTTGCTCAGATAACTGGCACAGAATATAAACCAGTTCATGAAGGTGAACAAGTACTAAATGGTACTCAAGCTGTTGGATACTCAAGAGTTCGTTATGTTGGAGATGGAGATTATGAAAGAACTGAAAGACAAAGAAATGTTCTTGATGGAATCATAAAAAAACTTTCAACATTAAAGCCTTCTGAATATCCTGAAACAGTAAAAAAACTTTTACCTTATGTTGAAACAAACTTAACTCCATCTAAAATACTTAGTATTGCTACTTCTGTAGCCTCAACTGGTATTCCACCAGTAGAAAATATGCGTTTCCCTCTTGATGGATATTGTAAAGGTGAAATGATTGATGGTGTTTGGTATTTAACATTTAATGAAGCTAAAACAAAGGAACAAATACAAGATTATATCTACAAAGATGTTAATCCAAAATAATATATTAACTAGCTGGAAAATAATCTTAAAAGATTATTTTTCAGCTTTTTTACTATACATAATTAATGATATAATTATTTTAAAATATACTACTCTGAAAGGATGAGATTATGATTTATACTCTTGAAAACGAACACTTAAAAATCTCTTTAAGTAATCACGGTGGCGAATTACATAGTATAAAGGGAAAAAAAGAGAATACTGAATTTTTATGGTCTGGAGACGAAGCTTATTGGAAATATCATGCTCCAATACTTTTCCCTATAGTTGGTAAAGTATTTAATGGTAAATACACAGTTGATGGTAAAACTTATGAACTTCCTCAACATGGATTAGCTAGAGTTCGTGACTTTGAAATGATAGAACAAACTAAAAACTCAATATCTTTTGAACTAAAATACTCTGAAGATACATTAAAAGTTTATCCTTTTAAATTTTCACTTATAATAAAATACACTTTAAATGATATAAACTTAAGCATAGACTATATTGTAAAGAATTTAGATAATAAAGAAATGCTTTTCTCAATCGGTGCACATCCAGCATTTATGTGTCCTATTGAAAATGATAAATTTGATGATTACTACTTCGAATTTAATGAAAAAGAAAATGCAAGCATAATGCAATTAGTTGGTCCTGGTTATTTCTCAAAAGAAGAAAAACCATATTTAAAGGATGAAAATATAATAAATCTATCTACTGATTTATTTAAAAATGATGCTTTAGTT
The DNA here is from genome assembly GCF_054767895.1 of Clostridium sp. CTA-17. Lineage (NCBI taxonomy): Bacteria > Bacillati > Bacillota > Clostridia > Eubacteriales > Clostridiaceae > Clostridium > Clostridium sp. CTA-17. The sequence goes on along the minus strand of NZ_BAAABF010000006.1, from coordinate 18,739 downwards.
TTTAAAAATCTAAAATCAAATAAAATTTCATTAAAATCAAAAAATCATAAAAAGTACTTAGAATTTGATTTTGGTGAATTCCCTTACTTAGGATTATGGACAAAAGATACTGGAGCTCCATTTGTTTGTATAGAACCTTGGTTTGGACATGCAGACTTTGATGGGTTTGATGGAGAATTTAAGGATAAATCTGCAATCCAATCACTTATGCCTACTAAAGAATTCAATTGCAATTATAATATATCTTTCTTTGAATAAAAAAATAAAAAAGTTGAAGCTTTATCTTCAACTTTTTTATTTTTCTTCTTTATGATATCCATTAACTATTTTTTGCACTACTTTCTTTACTACACTTGCCTGTGCTATTAATGTCATAACAGTTAGGAAAGTAACTATGCAATCTCTATCTTCTTCTTTTATATCAGAAACCTTTATTATTTCTTCTATTTTATCGTTATCAACTAATGGCACCTCTAAGAATCTTTTTATACTCTCTTCTTGTACTTCTCCGAACATCTTATAAGCCGTTTCCCAAGATATTATATCATCGCTTCTATCATTAATATCATTAAATGCTAAAGCAAATACTTTTTTGATCTCATCGGTTTTTAATAGGGGTCTCATATAACTTAATAAAACCAATTGAGCTAAGTGTACCTTAGTATATCCACGTTTTTTTCCGTCTTCCGGCTTTGATATTACCTCACTTTTAATATAGTTTTGAACTATATTGTTAGTAAATTTATCTTCCGTAAACTTATCATTTAGATAGTCTATAACTTGTGAAAGAAATAAATCATACTTTGGCAAATCATCATAAGAAACCATACTGTTTTTTGACATTTCTTCTGCCAAAACTTTTATTTGTTCAGAATTAAAATTATTAATATCCATAGCACACCTCAAATTTCGTTTTAAACCCTTATTATGTATTATATAGTATTTATAATCACATTACAAGTTAATACCCTCTATTTTGTTTTACAGAACTTAAATTTATAAACAATATATAGAATAAATCATATTTATTCTAAAAGTTTTTTATATTTAATACTATATAAGTAAAATATATTCAAATTTTTTTCAAAAACTTTAAATATATTTTATCTATTAATGTAATTTTTTTATTAAAAAGTAAATATTTCATCATAAATTTTTAAATTCATATATTTTACCCTATTTTCTTAAATAATAATAAACAATCCATTAATTTAATCATAGAATATTATATAAATTAAATAATTTTTTATGCGACATTTTTATTATTTTTTTCCAATTTTATTTTTTAATATATATTTTCTAAGTTAATTGTTATTTTCTAAGTATAAATTTATATTAATATATCAATTTTTATCCTTTTTTTTAACTTTTTGTCAAACAAAAATTAGTCTATTTATGTAAAATAAATTAATCTTTACCTTGACTTTTCAAAAAAATGGTAGTATATTTAATATATAATTGATTGAGAATAAAAAAATTGTAAACAAACATTTTTTTTGACAAAACATATTGACTTAATATGACAAGTTTGTTAATATTATAATGCGTTTTGTCGAAAGTTGTAAAATGCAAGGAGGAAGTATAATGAAATCAACAGGTGTAGTAAGAAGAGTAGACGAATTAGGAAGAATAGTTATTCCTATAGAGTTAAGAAGAACATTAGATATAGCAGAAAAGGATGCTTTAGAAATCTATGTAGATGGAGAGCAAATCATATTAAAGAAATATGAGCCAGCATGTATATTCTGCGGAGATGCTAGAGATGTTGTTAACTACAAAGGTAAAAACATCTGCCAAAAATGTTTAGATGAATTAAAAAAATAGTAATTAACTTATTTAATATAAATAATTAATTAACATTTTAACCCTAACCAATAATAATTTTTAACACTATATCCCCTTATAGTGTTAAAGCACTTCATAATCCCCTATGAAGTGCTTTATTTTTATTTATCTATATTTTAATAAATATTTTCTTTAAATTACAATTCTTTAATTTTAAACTAGTATTTTTTATTTGTTAATCCTAATCAAATAATTATATATGCTAAATTTCCCTTTAGATAAAATATAATTTTATTAAAAGTTACCACATATCTTAAATTAAATATTATAATACTTAAATCTTATATGTTAACCCTAAATATCTAATGAAAATTTATATATTTCTGATTTTGCAACTCCTCTATCCTTTGCTACTTGTTTTATAGCATCTTTTTTCTTCATTCCCTCATTATCTATATAATGTATTATATGTTCCTCTATAGACATACTAATCCATTTCGAAGTATTTTCTTCTTCTATTTCTTTATCTGTTTTTCCTGATATTACACAAACAAACTCACCTTTTGGAGCATTTTCTTCAAAATGAATTTTTGCTTCCTCTAAAGTTCCCCTAAATATTTCTTCATGAAGCTTAGTTAATTCTCTACATATAGCTACTTTTCTATTTCCTAATCCTTCTTTTAAAGTATCTATAGTATCTAATATTCTATATGGTGATTCATATATTATTATTGTTTCTGTTCTATCCTTTATATCCTCAATAAAAGATCTTTTATCCTTATTTTCTCTTGGGAAAAATCCTTTGAACATAAATTTAGTTGTATCTAATCCAGAATATATTAAAGCAGTTGTAAAAGCTGTTGCTCCTGGTAAAACTTCAAATTCTATACCTTCTTCTATACATTTCTCAACAACTACACTTCCTGGATCTGATATTCCTGGAGTTCCGGCATCACTAACTATAGCAACTGAAGTTCCTTCTTTAACTCTTCTAAGTATTTCTTCACCTTTACCTTGCTCATTATGCTTATGATAACTAATTAAAGGCTTTTTAATCTCAAAATGATTTAAAAGCTTAAGTGTTTGTCTTGTATCCTCAGCAGCTATTAAATCAACATTTTTTAAAACTTCTAAAGCTCTTAAAGTTATATCTCCTAAATTTCCTATTGGAGTTGGTACTAAATAAACTTTACTCATTTTTATTTACTCTCCCTTCCATATATCTTATCTATTTCTTCACTATATCCACCTTCATCTTTATACACATATAAAGGTGCTTCCCATTTTAAGAAAGCTCCGCCATCTCTTTGACCTTCTACTAAAACTATGTTTGCAGCTTTTTTTGTATTTGGATGAACCATTCTAACCCTTTTAGGCTCTATTTTATATTTTCTCATAAGACAAAATATATCAGCTAACCTTTCAGGTCTATGTACCATATAAAGTCTTCCATTATCCTTTAAAAATCTTCTACTTGCTGCTATAACATCTTCTAAATTACACATAATCTCATGTCTAGCTATAGCAAGCTTATCCTCTGGATTTATAATACCTGCATTATTTAACTTATATGGAGGATTAACTGTAACAACATCAAATTTAGGTATTGATTTGCTAAGCTCTTTATCCTTTAAATCTCCACATACAAAAGATACTCTATCTTGAATATTATTAATCTTTGCACTTCTATTTGCCATTTCAGCAAATTCTTCTTGTATCTCAATTCCAACTACTTCTTTAGGATTTTTTTTTCCGTAAATAATGAAAGGAATTATTCCTGTACCTGTGCACAAATCTAATACAGAATGTTTTCTGTTAACATTAGCAAAATTAGCTAATAAAACAGCATCTACTCCAAATCTAAATCCCTCTTTTTTCTGAATTAAATGTAATCCATTTAATTGTAGATCATCAAGGGTTTCATTCTCATTAACTAAAGTTAAATCCAACTCTTTTAAAGTTTTATTCATACTTCTTCACACTCACCTTTATTGTAATCAGTAGCCTCTAAAATCAGTAAATAAATTAAGGCCTCTTTAATTGTTATAGTCTATATTATAGCATATACTCAAAATTCTTAACCTTTTATAAAAAAATATGCCAAACAGCTATTTCTACTGTTTGGCATAAATATATTAAATTATAATATTCTTCTTGCTGATGAGAAATTATATATAGGTCCTACTATTACACCAACACCTGGTCTAGCAGCGTGAATCATTTGTCCACCACCTACATATATTCCAACGTGTCCTACTCCATTAGTAAATACTAAATCTCCTGGTTGTAATTGATCTCTTGATACAGCTCTACCTTGATTTATTTGTGAATAAGTAGTTCTAGTAATTTCTCTACCTACTGCATTTCTATACACATAACTAGTAAATCCTGAACAGTCGAATGAATCTGGACCAGTTGCACCAAATACATATGGTCTTCCTATAAATTGATATGCATATGATACTACTGCTGAAGCTGCACCTTCACTTGGAGGAGCTACTGTGCTTCCACTATTTGATGATGAACTTCCATTACTAGATGAAGATGAGCTTCCACCAGTATTAACATCTCCACCTCTATTAGGAGCGCTACTTACTGCTTCTTCTGCTTTTTTAGTTTCGATTAAATCTTTAGCTTTTTCTATAGCTTGAACCGCTTCTGCATCTACCTCTGGAGTTTTTATTTGATTTCTTAAACCTCTTAAGGCTGTAACAGCTTGATTTAAATCATTTACTGAACTATTTGAATTTATTTTAGAAGTCCATGGCTCAATTAACTGTCTTTCTAATGGAGCTAATTCGCCAACAACTTTTTCTTGCTCAGCTTTCATGTCTTTTATAACGCCTTCTTGCTCAGCTTTCATTTTGTTTAACTCATCTATTTTTGATTGAGTTTCTGAATTAAGCTTATTTAATTCGGCAGTCTTATCTTCTAATTCTTTAACTTGGCTATCAAGCTTTTCTTTTTCAGAAGTTAACTCATCAATAACTTGCTTATCCATACCCATTACTTTACTTATAGCTTGTACTCTTGATAAGAAGTCACCAATTCCATTAGAATCTAATAAAGCAGTTAAGTAGTTTGCTTGTCCACCACTTTTATATGTTGCTCTTATTCTTTGCCCTAAAACTTCTTGTTGTTTTTCTATTTTCTTCTTTGATTCCTCAATTTGAACTTTAACTGTTGAAATTGATTCCTCTGTTTTAGCTATTTCTTCTTTATTTTTTTCTACTTGGAAAAATAAAGGTTCTATTTTAGCTGATAAACCATCTATTTTATCTTCTAACTCTCTTATCTTACTATTTATATCTGCATATTTATCTTGACTTTGTTCCATTTGTTGCTTTTGATCATCTGTAAGTGGAGTTGCGAATACACTATGTCCTACTCCAAATGTCATTGTAGCAGCAAGAACTGTTGAAATTATTTTTTTCTTCATATCTACTTGCTCCCATTTAATGAAAAATAGGAACTCATCCCTCCCCTATGTTAAAAGTTTTACACTTATACATTATAGCATTTGAAACCTTTTTGTAACAATATAAATTTGTCATTTTTTTGTTAAATAAATATAATTTTTTCACTTTTTTTACACTTTTTTAACTTCTTCTTACATATATATACTATTTTGAGATTTGTTTTCCAATTAATTTCTGTATAATTGATCCACCAATTATAACAACTACGAAAGCTATTTTTATTGAATTTCCATTAACAAAGTTATCAACAACGCCTAAAATAGTTCCTAAAAATCCTATAAAAATATTTCCTATTGCATTGCTTTGTATGTACTTAGCACTATATTTTCCTGCTTGATTTTCTCCTTCAAATCTTTTTTTGTTTGCAAACAATACTATTCCAATAACTATTAAGAAAAAACTAGCTGCTAGCATAACAATTGAACTTATCTTCATTTGTTTCACCTCATCTTTTAATTTTTAAATTACTACTTAACATTATAACATCCTTACAGAAATATAATATAGAATAAGTAGAATATAATATTTTTTTAATTTTTTAAACTTTTTTTATTTTTTTGTTGACAACCTTATTATTTTCTCATATAATAATAAATGTCGCCGGGGTGTGGCGCAGATGGGAGCGCGCGTGGTTTGGGACCATGAGGTCGCAGGTTCGATCCCTGTCACCCCGACCAAAAGGAATTGCAATAGCAATTCCTTTTTTAAATTTATATAAAACTTTGCTATTAATACTCCAGTTAAAGCTATATAGACTTAATTGGAGTATTATTAAAATTACCTAATAATCTTAAAAATTATAAATATATACTAAAATAAATCAGCTAATCCTATGAAAGTATCCTTTAGTCACTTTATTTTTCGCTAATTGTTTTGTTTGATTTTTATTTTCTAAAGTGTAATTTAATATATTTGTTTTATTTTTAGTCATAATATATCCTCTATAATAATGCTATCAATAAATTATATTCTTAAACACATCTTTTATTCTAAATTATCATTACCCTCTTCTTTAATACTCTTTGCAAATTCCTCTTCAAAGTATCTATCTTCCTTTGCTGCTGCATTAAATAAAGCCATATAAAACATCCATATAAGTGCTAATATTCCAGTTAATATAATATATTTCATTGTATATCTCCCTCTTTTCTAATTACTATTTGTTTAAAATACTCTCCAAAATATAAAAATTTATACACCTTACTAATACGATTTAAATTTATGTACATAATAATCTTATTAAACTAATTTAGGAGGAACTATTATGAATAAAAAGTATGACTCTTTATTTAAAGAGCTTATCTCTTCATATTATTCTGAAGATAACTTTGATGAGAAATTAAATAATATAGTAAAAAATAATTTTAATAGTAGAGATGAGGCTATTGAAGTTCTTTCATCATTGTGTGGCATTGATATAGATAAAAATTCAGATAATATCGCTTATGCCATAAGAAAAGCTATCACAGCACATAAAATTAAAAAAAATATAGTTGATAAAGTTTCCGTATGTACAAAAAACTGTTCAAAAGAAAGTAAAGGTAAATGTCAAAGCCTTTGTCCATTTGATGCAATCCTAACTGATCCTATAGATAATAGTAAATATATAGATCCAAACCTATGCCAAAATTGTGGTATATGTGTTCATGTCTGCGAAAACGGTCATTTCTTAGATAGAATTGAACTTCTTCCTATTATTGACTTAATAAAAAATAATGAAACTGTAATTGCTGCAGTAGCCCCTGCTATAGCTGGACAATTTGGTGAAAATGTATCCTTAGATATGTTAAGAGAAGCTTTTATAAAAATAGGCTTCTCAGATATGATTGAAGTTGCCTTTGCCGCTGATATGCTTTCAATTAAAGAAGCTGTTGAATTTAATCATCATGTAGAAAAAACTGGTGATATATTAATAACATCTTGCTGTTGCCCTATGTGGGTAGCAATGTTAAGAAAGTGTTATAAGGATTTAGTAAAGGATGTCTCCCCTTCTGTTTCACCTATGGTAGCTGCTGGGAGAGTAATAAAAAAATTAAATAAAGATGCTAAGGTAGTTTTTATAGGTCCCTGTATAGCTAAGAAAGCTGAAGCAAGAGAAAAAGACTTAGTTGGTGCTATAGATTATGTCTTAACCTTTGAAGAATTAAAGGGCATATTTGAAGCATTAAAAATTGATCCATCATCTATGAAAGGTGTTCCCTCTATAGAATACACCTCTAGAGGTGGAAGGCTTTACGCTCGAACTGGCGGCGTATCAGAGGCCATAAATGATGTGGTTAAAGAACTCTATCCTGATAAAGCTAAGATATTTAAGGCAGTTCAAGCTAATGGAGTTAAAGAATGTAAAGAACTCTTAAATAAAGTTCAAGCTGGTGAATTAAAAGCAAACTTTATTGAGGGTATGGGATGTGTTGGTGGATGCGTTGGTGGCCCTAAAAGAATAGTTGATCCTAGCATAGGTAAAAAGCATGTTGATGAAGTTGCTTATAGTTCTCCAATAAAAGTTGCTACTCATAGCCATACTATGGATGAAGTCCTATTAAGATTAGGAATAAACTCATTAGAGTCTTTTCAGGATAAAGAAAAAATATCTATTTTTGAAAGAGAATTCTAAAACATATTTACTTATAAGCTTAATATTTAGCCTTACCTTCTATATAATTTATATGTTAAACTGTATTGGGGGTGAGGCAACAATGCTTAGCAATATAAAAGGTGTAATCTTTGATTTAGATGGAACTTTAGTTGATTCAATGGGAGTATGGGCTAAAATAGATTCTGATTACCTAACCGACCTTGGTCTTGAAGTTCCTAAAAACCTTAAAGAAGAAATCACTCATTTAGGCTTCAAAGAAGTTGCTAAATACTTTAAGAAAAGATTTAATATAGCAAGTTCAGAAGAAGAAATAATGAAAACTTGGCATGATATGGCCTATGTAGAGTATAAAAATAATATCAAACTTAAATCTGGTGCAAGAGAATTTCTTGAGCAATTAAAAGAATCTAATGTAAAAATAGGATTAGCTACTAGTAACTCTTATCCTTTACTAGAAGTTTGCTTAAAATCAAATGATATCTTTCATTTATTTGATTCAATAACAATAACAGGTGAAGTATCTAGAGGAAAGGATTTTCCCGATGTTTACTTGTTAGCTGCTGAAAGATTAGGATTAGAGCCTAAAGAGTGTGCAGTCTTTGAAGATATCTTACCAGCAGTTAAAGGAGCTCTTAGTGCTGGAATGAAAGTTTTTGCTGTGGAAGAACATACTGTTTCTGAAGAAGAAAAAGCACAAATCAAAGAAATTGTACATGAATACATAGATTCATTTAATGATTTACTTGTAAATTAATATTATACTTACATAATAAAAACTATAAAACTCAATATACACAACAAAAAGATAAACTACTTATGTAGTTATAATAATAAAAACTCAATTTAAAACATTACTAAGTTTTAAATTGAGTTTTTTTGTAAAATCTATTTTATTCTAGGTTTTTAATAGCCTCTTTTATTAATTCAGCTCTATTATCCCAGGTATTTTCTTCAGCTTCTCTTCTTAAGATATTAAAATATTCTTTGTTATCTATTTCTAGTTTTAATGCCTTATCAATATTTCTTATAAATTCATCATAATCCTTTGAAACCAAACAAGATTCATAATTTTTACACTCATTTATATCAGTAGTTACTATGGGCTTTTCTAAGGCCATATACTCAAATATTTTTAATGGTGATGTAGAATCAGTTATGTCATTCTTTATAAAAGGTACAATGCACACATCAAAATATCTTGAATAGTTTATTAAATCTTTATAATCAATCATACCAAGATAAGATATATTTGAATAATCTTTTAGATTACTTTGATCATAAGAACCATCATAATCCATTCCTATTAAAACTATTTCGTAAATTTCTCTTTCCTTTGCTAATTGTTCAATTAATTTATAATCAAACCACTTAGCTAAAGCTCCATAATAACCTATTATAGGCTTTCTCTTATTAACTATAGACTGAATTTTTTCACCTATTTCATGTCCATGATTTTTAAAGTCTTCTAAATTAACAGCATTGGGAGCTAAAATATTATTTTCATTTTCTCCCCTAAAGTTATTTGCAATATCTTTTAATTTTTTTGCAGTTGAAATAACTAATACATTTTCTTTATCTCTCAAGAGTTTTTCATGATCCTCTATCATTTTAGAAGTTATGTTATATCCACTTATTTCACTAGATAACTCGTCTACAAAATCATATATGACTTTAAAGCCTTTATCCATATATGTTTTTATCTTTTCGTAATCAACTGAGTTTAAACATGTAGCATAAACATGTACAAATTTAGGCTTATTAATTGATTTTATTGCATCAAAAAATGCCACATTTAAACTATACATATCTAAATTAAGAACATATAAATTATCCTTTATCTTTTTAATTGAATAAATGTTATCATTTTTCACATCGCTTCTATATATATATAATATTTTCTTTTGACTTAATGCCTCTGCTAAATGTTGAGGTCTTTGTTTCATTTCTATATTCCATCCAAATGAAGCATGAAAAACAATAACTTCATCAAAGTCTTCTGACTCCAATATACTTTTAATCTTTTTATAAAAACAATTAAACTGTCCCTCGAATAATATTGAGCTTATAGCATCATCTATATATTTTGATGTCTTAGAACATACTTCATTGAAATTTCCTGATAAAATATCATCCTCTGTTATTTTATTCTCATAGTATGCTGTTTCTTCGCCATTCTCATTAAGCACTTTATTAAGCTCTAATCCCGAATATATAAGTTCTTTAAGTTTTAAATTTTCTATAAGCCAGTTATTTAACTCCCTTTTCTCTTCATATGTAAAATCGCCAATATTCTTTTTTAACATAACCTCAAAAATATTATTCATAAAAATTCTCCTTATCAAAAGACTTTAATATTTTTCATTATTAACATCTTTTCATATAATTAGTACACAAAAGAGGATATAAGCCATATAAACTATGGTCATATCCTCTATTTTTTATGTCCATGTAGAATCTAAGAATACAAAGCCTTCAGACTCACCTTCATTCTTCACCTCAAATGAAACTACATCTTCTTGTGTTTCTAAAGCAACAAGATTTTGACTTTCTGAAAATATAGCATCTAAATAATAAATTCCTTCCTTAACATCTAGAGAATCAATTTTAAAAGTAATTTTATTTCTTCCCTTTTCCCAAGGTATAGTGAATTCATCAACATTACTATTTACTGAGAATATAAACTGATCTGCATTTCTATAATCACAAGGTTCTTTGTATGCCTTTCTCATTTCAATAGTAATACCAGCATTTTTAACTGATGGATTAAATACATCATATTCAACTAAAAATTCTATAGATTCGCCCTTTTTATAAACTTTTTTATTATCTAATATTTCTACGTTTATAAGCTCAACAAATTTTCCTGTTTCAAGTTCTTCTTTGTCATCACTTTTCATAAGTTTATCATAATATTTTTCAACTATATCAAAGGATGGTCCAATATCAACAACTCTTCCTTTTTCAAGCCATATAGCCCTCTCACAGAAGGTTTGAACAGTTTCAAGCCCATGTGATACATAAAGAACTGTTTTACCAGCCTCTTTAAATTCATTAAACTTATCCATACATTTTTTTTGGAATCCAACATCTCCAACGGATAATATTTCATCTACAATAAGTATATCTGGATTAATATTTATAGCAACGGCAAAGGCTAATCTAGCATACATACCACTTGAGTAACTTTTTACTGGTTGATTTATAAATTCTCCAATATCAGCAAACTCTATAATATTATCCTTTACCTTATCAATTTCATCTTGAGTTAATCCCATGAGACTTCCATTAAAATATATATTTTCCTCTCCAGTAAGCTCTGGATTAAAACCAGTTCCCAATTCTAAAAGAGAAGATACTCTTCCATTAACATTAACTTCTCCTGATGATGGAAATGAAACTCCTGTTAGTATTTTTAACAAAGTAGATTTACCAGCACCATTATTTCCAATGATACCTACTATTTCACCCTTATTTACATGAAAAGAAACATCAGTTAAGGCTTTAAACTCTTTAACTTCTTTTTTTGCAAAAGGATTTATTATGTTTCTTATTCTACTTGATTTTGAATCATAAACTCTGTAATTTTTACAAAGATTTTTTACTTCTATTGCCTTTTCCATGATTTCTCCCCCATTAAGAGTTTAGTACAAGCTCCTTAATGTCCTTTGCCTTTTGTCTCCAAGTATTTTGATTACCTTCTTTTCTAAGTAATTCTATATATTCCTTAGAATTCTCTAACTCAGCAGCTTTCTTAATGTTATTTATGAAATCTTCATGTGAATCACTTACTAAAGGTGATTCATATTTTCTACACTCTGGTAAAGCTGTTGTAACTATAGGCTTACCTAAAGCCATATATTCAAATAATTTTACTGGTGAAGTAGCTTCTGTTATCTCATTTACCACAAAAGGAATTATAGAAACATTAAAGAACTTAGAGTATGTTGGAAGTTCATTATAGTTAACAGTTCCTAAGTAATGAACATTATCCAATTTTAATATTCCACTCTTTCCTAAGGATTGATCATAATCTATTCCTATAAGAACTATTTCATAATCATCTTTAAATTCTTCTGCAAGCTCCTTAATTAAATCATAATCAAACCAACTAGCTAAGGCTCCAAAATATCCTATTATCTTTTTCTTACTCTTAACAATACTTTTCATTTTTTCAGGAACCTTTTTGCAATCAATATTAGCAAAATGCTCATATTGAACTCCATTAGTTACAAGAGCTAATTTATTTTCTCCTCTTAGCTCTTTAGCTTCTTGATAAAGCTTATCTGCAGTAGTTACTACATAAACTTTCTCTGTATCTTCAAGCATTCTCTTATGACTTGCTTTAATTTCATCTGATATTTTGAATCCAGCAATATCATCTGATAAATCGTCAACATATTCATATATTATTTTAAAGTTCCTATCTGTAAATTTCTTTAACCAGCTGTCATATTCAACAAATGAAGTTGAATATATTTGACCAAAAGCAGGAACTCCACTTTGAGATACTATATCTATTAAACATTCTTGTAACCAATAAAGATCTGTGTTAACTAAGTAAAGATTTTCTTCCATCTTTTTGTAAGTTTTAATATCCTTATCAACATAAGGTGATGCTTTATAAAAATATAAAACATTTTCCTTAGCTAGATTTAAAGCTATATGCTGAGGTCTTTGGAACATTTTAACCTCAAATCCAAAGTAAACATCAAATATAACTATAGCATCATAATTTCCATTCTTTATTGCACCAGTTATTTCATCAAAAAATACTTGTTTTTGATCTTCATGTCCTTTTTCTCTATATTTAAGCAACATTGGCTTCAATATAGGTCTTAATAAATTTTTTAAACTTCTTTTTAAACTCATACTATTACCCTCTCACTCTTAAATGTTTTTATCAATTAATCTATCTAGTATAGCAGCCTTTTCTCTCCAAGTATTTGCTAGAGCTTCTTCCCTTAGATATTTATAATACTCATCTTTTTTATCAAGAGTTAATGCAAAGTCTAATTTTTCTATAAAATCTTCATGGCTTTTTCCTATTAATACTGACTTATACTTTCTGCATTCTCTCATATCAGTAGTAACTATAGGATGCCCCATTGCCATATATTCAAAAAGTTTAACTGGACTTGTAGACTCAGTTATATCATTTAATAAAAATGGTATAGTTGATATTGTAAAGTATTGAGAATATTGATTTAATTCCTTATAATCAACAATACCTAAATAATGAACATTTTCAAGTTCATCTATTTTACTATCTTTAAAGCTGTTATCATATAAAAATCCTATCAACACAATTTCATAATTAGGTCTTTCTTTAGCTACTTTTTTAAGTAACTCATAATCAAACCATTTTGCTAAGGCTCCAAAATATCCTATTATAGGATTACCTTTGCTTACTATATCCTTTAACTTTTCAGGAACCTCATCACTTCTATATTGCCAATGATCATATTGAACTCCATTTGTTATCATTGCAACATTTGCTTTTCCTCTAATCTCTTCTATTTCTTCTATAAGCTTATCTGCTGATCCTACAGCTATATTACTTTTATCTTCTATGATATTCTTATGTCTATCATATACAAAATCAGGTAAGTGTCCTGATATTTCATCTGAAAGTTCATCTATATATTCGTATATTATTTTAAAACCATTATCGATGTATTTCTCTTTAATATATTGTTCATCTAAATAAACATCTGTTGAATAAAGAGATAAAAATTTATGACCTTTATACTCCTTAAGAAGATCAAACATAGCATTTTGTAAAGCAAAATTAGCCATGTTAACTAAGTAAAGTCTATCCTTCAGCTTTTCAACAGTCTTTATATGTGGATCAAACTGCTCTGAAGTTCTATAGAAATAAAGATATCCATCATCAGTAAGCTCATTAGCCATATGTTGAGAACGTTGGAATAATGGAATATTCCATCCAACTCTTGAATCAAAAATCACTATTGCTTTAAATTTCTCTTTTTTTAGTATCTTATGAAATATAGCATTAGCTTCTTCATAATTCTTTCTATAAGTTAATGCATTATTGTCTAATTTATCCTTAATACGTCTTTTTATATATCTTAAAACTCTCTTTATAACTTCTATTAAACCATCTTCTTTAAGAACTTCCGTTGTTCTCCTAGCAATTCTACCTACACTCATACTATTCCTCCGATTAATTACCCCAAGAATGCCCCAGTATTAAGAATCCTTCTCCTCTATACTTGTCATTCAAAGTAAAACTATATGCATTTATTTTTCTATAAACTTCCTCTTCACCATCTCTTAAAACAAAGTCAATATAATAAACTCCAGCCACTAAGTTAACCTTATTTAAAGATACTTTTAACTTATTAACGCCTAAATTAAAAGGAATACTTTTTATATTATCTTTACTATTTATACCACAAACAAACTGATCATTTCCTCTAGTTGTACCTGGCTCATAGTCAGTTTTTCTAAACTCTAAAACTATATTAGGATCTTTTAAATCATTTGAAATAAGATCATATTCAACCTCTAAATCTAGTTTTTCAAGATATTCTACATTTTTTGTATTAGATTTAACTACTATACTATTTATTATGTCACTTTTATGATCTTTTAATTGTTCTATATTAGCCGGATTGAAATTTAAATTATAATATCTTTCTACTACAATTACGGAATTCCCATCATCTACAACTTGACCTTTTTGAAGCCAAATTGCTCTATCACAGAACTTTTTCACGGTTCCAAGTCCATGTGAAACATAAAGTATTGTTTTTCCCTTTTTCTTAAAATCATTGAATTTTTCCATGCATTTAACTTGGAAACCAACATCACCAACGGACAAAATCTCATCAACTATTAATATGTCAGGGTCTACATTAATAGCAACGGCAAATGCTAGTCTAGCAAACATACCACTTGAATAGTTTTTTACTGGCTGTTCTATAAAATTACCTATATCAGCAAACTCAAGTATATCCTTTAATTTTCCATCTATCTCTTCCTTAGTTAAACCATTTAAACTACCATTGAAATAAATGTTTTCCATACCAGTAAGCTCTGGATTAAATCCTGATCCTAATTCTAACATAGATGCTAATCTTCCATTTATCTCAATTTCTCCAGAAGTAGGGAAAGCCACTCCTGTTAGTAATTTTAAAAGTGTTGATTTACCGGCCCCATTATGACCGATAATACCAACACATTCTCCCTTGTTTATCTCAAAAGAAACGCCCTTTAAAGCATAAAATTCTTTTATATTCTTTTCTTTACCAAAAGCATTAGCTAATCTTTCAGATCTCTTTTGATATAATTTATATTTTTTAGTTAAGTCTTTAACTCTTATAGCAACAGACATATTCTGTACCTCTCTTTTTATAAAACATCATCAAATTCTGGTCTAAATTTATTAAATACTTTAGATCCAAATATGAATAATATTATAGTTACTACCCAGAAATAAACTCCATATGCTAAACTAACTGTATGTGTTCCTAAATATGCATCTCTAAATAAAACAGCTAAGTAATATAAAGGGTTTAATTTTAGTATTTTCTCAATCCAAGGCATACTAGCACCTACAGGTAATTCTCCTGCTTGCCACATAACTGGACACATCCAGAATAAAAATTGCATAAATACAGATATTCCATGTAATATATCAATTGACATTACTACCCATGCAGATAGTAATCTTGATAAAGCTGCCAAAAATATTATAGTTATGATAATGGCATAAATCAATTTAGGTATACTTATTAGATTTAAGTTACCATTAACTGCAAATATTATAAAACTTATTACTAGCAAAATTAAAAATGTGTAAAAACTAATTACTATTCTTATAGTAGGTAAGATTTCTACAGGGAATTTAACCTTTTTAACCAAAAAGGAATTAACCCTTATGGAACCTGCGCCTGACATAATTACATCTGAAATAAATATCCATGGTATATATGCTGAGACTAGCCAAACTAAATAATTAATCTGTACATTTGAACTAGTTGTTCTCATTCCAGTTGAAAATATCATCCAGAAAACAGTTATCATAGCTAGTGGTCTTATTATAGCCCAAGCCATACCTAACTTAGAACCAGCAAACTCTTTTTTAAATTCTTTCTTGGATATGCTAAATATCATTCTCCAATGAGAAAAAATACTTTTCTCAATCTCAAGCCAATCCTTCAAGTTGTTCACCTCTGCTTATCATCTATTTTTTTGTAAAATAACTAAACCTAATTATACCACAAATACTTAATAAATATTTATACATTTATCTTACAAAGTAGCAAAATATAATTCTTATTTAAGCCTTTTCTTAAAAGCTACCAATACAGCTAATACTTCTTTCAATAAATTAACTTCATATAAAATCCAAATTCACTAAAAACTATTAAATATAAATACTAGATATATAAATTAATCTTAATTAATAATAAAGTTACTAGGACATTCTCATTATTCTAAATTCTAAAATATAAATTAAATTTATTAAGAATCTCTAACTTAAGTATTGTCATTTATACATATTACTACACTAAAAACAATAAAAAAAGTTAGATATAGAATAAAATTCTACACCTAACTTTTTAATAGAGTCTTAAATTAAGCTAATTTAACTCCATATTTTTCTCTTAATTCTTTTATTAATTCTAAGTATTTCTTTTGTTGTCTTTCTTGAATTAACACATTAACAACTTGCTCTTTAACATCTTCAAAAGCCTTAGTTTTAGCTTCTGTTTTATCTTCTACTTTTATTAAGTGATATCCAAATTGAGTTTTAACTGGAGCACTAACTACTCCTAACTCTAAGTTAAATGCAGCTTCTTCAAATTCTGGAACCATCATTCCTTTTGAGAATGAACCTAAGTTACCACCTTGTTCCTTTGAAGGACAGCTTGAGTATTTGTTAGCAGCATCTTCAAAAGTTATTGAACCTGAAGCTATTTCTTCTTCTACTTTTTTAGCTTCTTCTTCTGATGCAACTAAGATGTGCTTAGCTGTTACAGTTTCTAACTCAACGAAGTTTTCTTTATGCTCTTCGTAAAAAGCTTTTGCTTCATCATCTGTTACAGTAACTGATGATAAAGTCTTTTTCATTACCATTTGAGCTAATAATTCTTTAGCAAATTTATTTAATTGATCTTTAAACTCTTCAGTCTTATCTAATCCAGTTTCTTTTGCAAATTCAGACATTAATTCAAAAGCAATAGCTTGCTCTAAAACTTGTCTTTTACCTTCATCACTAGCAAGCATAGCTTGTTGTTGAGCTGGGTATCTTGCTATTATCTCATCTATATAGTCTGAAGTTATTTCTGTATTCCCAACTGTTGCTAGAACTTTCTTTTCCATATATATTATCTCCTTTTTAATTAAAGTTTTATTTTCCTATACTTCATATATTAACATACATTTAATGAATTAAAAAGAAATTCTGAGTATTTTCCTAATCTATAAAATAAGTTTATATTTTAATAAGATATAATTAAAAATTACTTTCTTATAAATTTTCTTTCTTATAATCCTATTCAAGTTTAACTAATTAATACTACATATTTTTTATATTCTTAAATTTTAAGATTTTAAACACAAATTTTAAAATTTCTAACACTTAAAATTCAAGTTAATTTCTAATTTCTAATTTCTAATTTCTAAAAAAATTATAATTCTCCCTTTAAAGTTAATTACCAAAACCTACAATTAACACTTTAAATTTAATTATTAAAAACTTTAGTTTATCCTCTAAAATTTATATAAACTAATAAAAACTTATAACTCTTCTCCATAAAGTTTACATTAATTACTAGAAGATAATAAATTCCTACCCTAAAATTTAAATTTTTATATTTAAATTTAATACATATGAATATCTCTCTTGTACTTTGTTGATAATGAATAGTAATTATTATATAATATATATAATTTAAAGGAGGGATTTTTATGTCAATTGAAATAAATAAATTAGCCCCAGATTTTAAACTTATGGGCTCTGATGGAAAAGAACATTCACTAAGTGATTACAAAGGAAAAAATATAGTTTTATATTTTTATCCTAAGGATAACACTGCTGGTTGTACTACAGAAGCTTGTGATTTTAGAGATAACATACAAAACTTTCATGATTTAAATGCAATTATTTTAGGTGTTTCTAGAGATTCTTTAGCATCTCATGATAAATTTATTACTAAATTATCACTTCCATTTGTATTACTTAGTGATCCAGATGAAACAGTTTGTAAATTATATAATGTAATAAAAGAAAAAAATATGTATGGCAAAAAATATATGGGTGTAGAAAGAAGCACTTTCTTAATAAATAAAGAAGGAATATTAATAGAAGAATTTAGAAAAGTAAGAGTTAAAGGACACATAGAAAAAGTTATAGATAAATTAAAAGAGATAAATTAAAAGAGATAAATTAAAAGAAATAAAATTAAAAATATAAATTATATACTTATTTTACATTTTAATAATCTCATATAAAAATATTTTTTATCTAGCATAAATAAAATCACCTTCTATGTATGTAGCAGATAAATAATTATAATACTAATAAAAAATTTCTATATTTAGGAATTAGTTTTTCATTAAAATATATATTTATTTTTAGACTATAGTCTTAGTGTAAGCTACCTGTTTCACAGGTATTTATGACTTCTTCAAACCTCAATATAATATTATAATTTATTATTTATAATCCCTTATTCTAAATAATAATTTGAAATTTATAAATAAAAAAAGCTTAGTGAATTATTCACTAAGCTTTTGGTGGCTCGAGCAGGAATCGAACCAGCGACACGAGGATTTTCAGTCCTCTGCTCTACCGACTGAGCTATCGAGCCATAAAAGAAAAACCTGGCGACCACCTACTCTCCCACAC
>NZ_BAAABF010000005.1:0-198976 GCF_054767895.1 Clostridium sp. CTA-17 | reverse complement strand
CGCCGCCAGCGTTCATCCTGAGCCAGGATCAAACTCTCAATTTAAAAGTTTAATCTATACTCATATTACTTATAAAAGAATTGCTGGTTTATGTTAATATCTTCTGTTTAATTTTCAAAGACCATTTCTTTGTCGCCCTCAAGCGACTTCCTTAGTTTATCACCACTTCGAAATCTTGTCAACAACTTTTTTCAAAATATTTTTTAATTTTTTAATTAAATTTAATTTTGAAAGTGAATTGTTTGTGTGTCTCTCAGCGACGAGATTTATCTTACCATATATAACCCCATAAATTAAGCTTTTTATAGTCATTTATACAAATTAAATATGTTTTTCTTGTTTTTTCTAAATAATTCTTTCAAATAACCACATTGATACACTTGGATAAGTTTGCTTTCATTTATTGTCTTATTATGTAGAAAAAAACTACATTTTCATAAATATCAAATTATAAAGCAAAGTATTAAATTTATTTTTTCTTTATTTTAATTACAATAAATCATTATTATATGTCATTATATTCACTTATTTTTATAATTCCATCATTTATACTTAATTTATTTATTATTTCACCAACTTCTATATAGTTAGGTAATTCAACTCTATATATAGCATTTTTATATTGCACAGCTTCATTGTTATTTCTTCCCAAAAACTCTATGCTTTTTATCTTTACACCTTTTTGAGTGAAAATCTTATCTATAAACTCTAAAACTTGTGAATCTTTCTCATATATTATTTCAAAACATTTTTCTCCAGCCTTGGTTATAAATTTAGATTGAAACTTCTTTAAGCTTACTAAGGTTAAGAATATAAATAAAAATCCTAAAATGCCTAAGTTATAATACCCCATACCAATAGCTAAACCAAGACAAGCCACAACCCATAGTGATGCAGCAGTTGTTAACCCTTTTACTGATCCTTTGTTTTGTAATATTGTTCCTGCGCCCAAAAAGCCAATTCCCGAAATGACCTGAGCTCCCAATCTAGCATAATCAATTTTTATTACACTTCTTATATAATAATTATCTTTTACAAATTCGAAGACATCCTGGCCTAATCTTATTTCTATTAAAGAAACTATAGCTGCGCCTACACAAACTAATATTTGTGTTCTAAATCCAGCAGCTCTATTATGATACTCTCTTTCATAACCTATAACACCTCCAACTATTGTTGCTAATAACAACCTTATAATTATATCTTTAAAACTTAAAGTTAATCCCATAATAAACTCCTCAAATACTTTAAATGAACTTATTATAAGATATGCTAAGTAAATGTTAAAATATTTAGTCTTAATTCATATTAGAATATTTTTATTTTAGAATTAATTTAAACAACATATTTATATAAAGTATGCTATTAAATATAAAATAAATATTAATCTAGTTATTAATATCTACACTATTAAATATTCTTTAACCTATAAAATAGTTGTTAAAATATAAAAAATATAGGCTTAAATATATTTAGATTTTTAATCACTCTAAACATACTTAAACCTAATTTACTTATTTAAAAACTTCTATCTAAATATATCTAATTTTAATTTATCTGCTATTTCCTTTAGAAGTTTCATACTAGCAACACTATTTCCTGGTACATCTAAAGCTGGACTAAATAATCCTATACCACATTTATTAGGAACTGAAGATAATATTCCTCCTCCTACACCACTTTTAGATGGTAGTCCAATATGAACTGAAAAAGCTCCTGATTCATCATATAATCCGTAAGTAGTCATTAATGATTTAACAACAGTAGCTGTTTCTACAGAAAATAATCTTTCACCATTCCAAGGCATAACCCCTTCATTAGCTAATACAGCACCTAATCTTGCTAAATCCTTAGCTGTAACTAAAACTGAACATTGTTTAAAATATGAATCTAAAATATCAGTAACATCACCTTCCATGATTCCATTACCCTTCATATAATAAGCAAGAGATCTATTTATATCCCCTGTTTCTCTTTCTGATAAATATATTTCAGTATCTAAAGTAATTTCATCATCATTCATAATCTTTCTATAAAAATCTAAAATTCTTTTAAAACGTTCTTCATCATTTTTCCCTTTAAGTAAGGATACTACTTTAATAGCTCCTGCATTTATAAATGGGTTTGATGGTTTATTTTTATGATTTATTTGCATATTCATAATTGAATTAAAAGCAAATCCAGAAGGTTCTGTTCCAACTTCTGAAAATACTTTTTCTATTCCATTATCTAATATAGCTAATATTAATGTAGGAACCTTTGATATGCTCTCAATTGCAAATCTAACATCATATTCTCCAGCTGAAAACTCTTTATTTTCTTTTAAATCATAAATACAAACACCTAATTGATCTGGATTTACCTTTGCAAGGGCTGGAATATATGTAGCTACATGTCCTTCTTTTGTATATTTTCTATTAGCTTCTACTAAAGCATCTAAATTTATATCCATATAAATCACCTCTAAATTTATCTTCTAAAAATATTATAAACAGTTAATAATTTCAAAATCAAAACTCAAAAATTTTACTTCATATAATTTTTCTATAGGTTATTTACGAATTTAATTTTAAAATTAAGTTTATTTTAAAACAAAATAGCTTTTAACTTATACCTAATCCTAAAAGTGTATTTTTTATGAATTTATTTACTTTTTATTAACTTATAGTATTCTTTAGAGAATTTTTAAAGAATACTATAAGCTATTTATAAAAATACTCTTATAAAAAAATTAGAAAGTGACTTATTTGATTGACTATAATTTTATTTCTTCCCTTTTACTCAATGATGCAAGGGTTGAATCATGAGAAAAATTTATTAAATTGCTCTTACTTACTCCTATTTTTTGAGAAGTATATATTCCAGTATGCCCTGAGAAGATATAACTTATTGCACATGCCATAAATAAATATGCTGCCCCCTCTACTCCAAACATCTCTATTCCTAAAACAAAAGAAGCAATAGGAGTATTAGTTGCTCCTGCAAATACACCTACTAACCCTAAAGAAGCTAAAAATGAAGGTGATAAATTTAATATTCCTGATAATGTATTTCCTAAGGTTGATCCAATAACAAATAAAGGAGTTACTTCTCCCCCTTGATATCCAGCACCCAAAGTTATTGATGTAAAAATAAGTTTCCCTAAAAAGTCAAAAGGTGATACATGTCCATTGAAAGCTTCTGATAATAAAGGAAGACTTAAACCTAAATATTTTCTACTTCCTACTAAATAAACTAATAATATTACAATGCAGCCTCCTACAAAGCTTTTTAATGAGGTATTTTTAAACTTATTAGAAAATATTTTTTTTAATTTATGTGTAAGTTTACTAAATAATCTACTAGCTAGTCCAAAACAAATTGCTGAAATTATTACTTTTAAAATAATAAGAGCTGAGATATCTGGTACTCCTAAAACCTTATAATGAGAATGATGCACTCCTAAGTTTTTAACAACTTCATTTCCTACAATGCTAGCAAAGAAACTTGGTATTAAAGCTTCATAACTCATTTTACCTAATACAGAGACTTCTAATCCAAATATAGTTCCAGCAAGTGGTGTACCAAATATAGCTGAGAATCCTCCACTTACCCCTGACATAAGCATTATCTTTGAATCTTCCTTATTTAATTTTAATAACTTTCCTATAGTCTCTGCTATACTTGCACCAATCTGTACTCCAGTTCCTTCCCTACCTGCTGATCCTCCAAAAAAGTGAGTTACAACTGTTCCAAAGAAAACTAAAGGAACCATACGAAGTGGTACATCTCCACAATAATCATTTATATTTTCAATAATTAAATTATTACCTTTTACTGAGTTCCTTCCAAACTTATAGTATAGAAAGCTTACTAAAGCCCCTCCAATAGGAAGTAAAAATAAAATCCAGCCATGATTAACTCTATAATCAGTTGCCCATTCTAAAGATTTTAAAAATATAGCTATTACTCCTCCTATAAAAACCCCTATTAAACTTCCTATTAATAACCACTTTAAAAATGTTTTTCCTAGAAGAAAAGTATTATTGCTACTAATATACTTTAAATATTTCTTAGATTTTTGCTTCATTTATATTCTCCCTTCATTGATATTAATAATTTTTGATCAAAAAAATAACTCCTACAAAATATAAGCTATATAAACATATAACTTGTATTTTGTAGGAGTCATTAGCATAAAGCATTTAATGGCGAACTCCATCGCCTATAAAAATTACTTTAAAATAGTAACATAATTATAAATAATTGTCCATATTCAATTTTAAATCAAACTAAGTTAATAACTTGTCATTAACTAATTTACTTAGAAAATATACATTAATAGTAAAAAACTCTTATAAGGATTAAAATTTTTTCAAATTCTAACTAAGATATAAAATTTCAACTTATAAAAAACTTATAATCACTTAAAACTACTTATATTAATTTACTGAAGAAATTATATTTCTAATCTAAAATAATATCTTCAATAACATTCACACCATTATCAATCATAGAGTTTAAAAATACATAATTCATAAAATTAGCTTTATGCATAGGCATATCAAATGTATCTACAAATTTTTTTGGTACATATATCTCTCCATCTTTATTAACTCTATTAAACTCTGCTCTTAAGCTTATAGCTAATTGATAAATACATATATCTGTACAATCTCCTACTATTATTACATTGTCTATCCCTTCTTTATTTAATATGAAGTTCTCCTCTAAAAATCCATTTGTTGAATTTTTCTTTATAACTTCTATTCCCTCTAAGTTCAACTCATCAACAAGTTCCCATTCATCAGTATCTTTCATACAATGCTTAGGATATGCTTTTAATTCTATTGAGTCTTCTGCATGATAATCAGTAAAGGCTTTAACTCTTATTCCATTATTTAAAGCATACTTTGCTAAATTACTTATTGGATTTATTAACTTCTCTATCCTATCACTATATAAAGCTCCTGCTTTAGCAAATCCTTTATTTATATCAACTATTAAAAGCATTGTTCTATTCTTATCTAAACTTTTTAAATCTAAACTTTCTAAGGATTGAAGTCTTTCATAAATTCCACTTATCATTTCATTACTTTCATTTAATAATAGTTCTTTAGTATCCATGATTTAAATCCCCCTATATTTTTTTATATTTATTTTATTATGTAACCAATTCATATCTTTATCAATAATTATAGATATTTTTAACATTTAATTAAAGAATTGATTCTTAAGAAATTTTTAAAAATTACATAAAATAATTTCCTTTATTATATTTATATAACATGAACTCTTATTTGATAAATTGATTTTAAACCCATATAATCAAAGAGTAATTTATATTACCAAATGTTAAATCTTATAGAGAAGGAGGGTACATATTGAATAATTTTTTTAGAAACAATAAATCATATATAAAAATGGTATTAGTAATAATAGTATCTTATCTATCAATAAAGTTAATAGATAATATTCCTAGTGTTATGTCTGCTATTCATACAATTTTAGCAGTACTATTACCTTTTTTATTAGCATTTATTATTGCCTATATATTAAATCCAATTGTAAATTTATTTAGCAAAAAATTTAAATTATCAAGAGGAATTAGTATAGTAATAACTTACTTAATATTTGTAACATCAATTTCACTAGCAGCAACTTATTTATTGCCTAAATTATATACAAGTTTAATTGAGTTAATAGATAATATACCTGCATTTACTAATTATGTACAAAACCTATTTACAGAAATAATGGCAAGCTTTAAAGTTCCTGAAGGAATAAACTCCTATTTACCTCATGGAGATACTAATAAACTAATAACATTTATTGGGTCTATGGTTACAGTATTATCAAACTGGTTATTAGATGCTGCCATAAGCTTAACTAGTTCTATAATAAACTGGATATTTGGATTCTTAATTTCCATATATGTTTTAGTAGATAAAGATAAATTCTTAGCTCATAGTAGTAAGGTTACAAGAATTGTTTTTGGTAAAAATCTTGGAAACGAAATATTAGAATTTGTAAAGATACTTAATGAAAAAATAGGAACTTATGTTGGAATAAAAGCAATAGATTCCCTAATAATAGGTGTACTAGCCTTTATTGGATTAACAGTAATGAAGTCTGAATATGCACTTTTATTATCAGTGGTAGTTGGTATAACTAATATGATTCCTTACTTTGGACCATTTATAGGTATGGTTGTAGGATTCTTTATAAATGTATTTATAAGTCCAATGAAAGCAGTTATTGTTTTAATATATCTTTTCATATTACAACAATTTGATGCTTGGTACTTAGATCCAAAACTTATAGGAAACAGAGTTGGACTAAGTCCATTTCTAGTAATACTTGGAGTTACTCTTGGCGGGGCTGTCTATGGTCCTATAGGTATGATACTTGGAAGTCCAGTTATGTCAGTTATTAGAATCTATACTTTAAAATTAATTAAAAAATTTGAATATAGAGCAGAATAAGAAAAAGAAGTTGTATTAAAGCAACTTCTTTTTCTTACTTAAATATATTTTAAACCAAATTTAATTTCATTATATACTCATTTACAACTATATTTTTATTTTTTGATTTTATAATTTTTAATATTGAATGAGATTTTTTTACTGCTACAGTAACTGGTATATCACATTCATTCTCCTTTTCAAAATACATAAGTATTTGTCCAGTTAAAACCTTTCCCCCAATATCAATCATAGGCTCAACAGCTTTTATATTATTGTTTATATGAGTGCTTACTATTATATTAACTCCATCTTTTATCACTATCTCTATAAAGCCATAATCCTTTGAAATATTAATAACTTCTCCATCAACTGGAGAAAAGAAAAATTCATTATGTGAATTTAAACTAATTATATCTTCTAAATCCTCCAAATTAAAACCCTTATTCAAAACAATATAATCTAAAACATTTCCATCACTTGGCGCCATAATATAAATTTCATTATCTGATTTATTTAACATATATAAACACCTCTTGTTTTTAAAATCTTAGGACTTTATTAATTTATATGTTTTAAACTTTTAAATTATAATTAAATGTTATTTAGCTACTAATCATCTCTAAATTAGCAATTATTTTTCTTATAATTTATTTTTCCCTTAAAACACAACTTTTTTATTATTCCTAAACTAACTATTACTTTTCTTTCCATATATAATTTAATTTTTGAGTTTATAAATATATTAACTAAATAAGGTCTACAGTATTTAACCAAAACTTTATATTTATTTTTACTTATACTTATCTTAATTAAAGAATATCTTAATAAATTATCTTTTTCCTTTATAATAAGTTATAGAATATATAATTCATAAAAAGGCAAATTCAATCAAAAAATATTTTATAATTAAAATTTTTAATATAATACCTTGTAATTTTGAACGTTTTTTATTGATTTTGATTGTTTTTGGTTGTATAATTTAGTTACAAGGTTTTAGGAGGTTATTATGTTAAGTGAAAAAAGACATGAGATAATATTAAACTTATTAAAACTAAAAGGTTTTGTTAGCCTAACTGAATTGCTCGAAGCTACTGAAAGTTCTGAATCAACTATAAGAAGAGATCTAAGTTACTTAGAATCTATAAATCTATTAAAAAGAGTTCACGGTGGTGCTAAATCATTGGCTAATGTTTCAAAAGAATTAAGTTATAATGAAAAATCATCCAAAAGCATTCACGAAAAAAGAGCTATAGCAAAATATGCAGCTTCTTTAATAGAAGATGGCGATTGTATTTTTATAGATGCAGGCACTACAACATATGAATTAATCGATTACTTAGAGGGAAAAGATATACTTGTTGTAAGTAATGGCTTATCTCATATAGATACATTAATCAAAAAAAATATTAAGTGCTATGTAATAGGTGGAAATATTAAAATTTCTACAAAAGCAATAACTGGATGTGATGCATTAATGTGTCTTTCAAAATTTAGATTCGATAAATGCTTTATCGGTGCTAATGGAGTTCATCATACCTATGGGCTGACTACTCCAGATACTGAAGAAGCAATGTTAAAGGAATGTGCAATAAACAATTCTAGAAAAGCTTATTTACTGGCTGACGATTCTAAATTTGGAGAAATTTCAACAGTAAAGTTCTCTGATATTAACAAATGTGTAATAATAACAAACGAAAAACCTGAAGATAATACATATGATAAGAAAACTGATATAAAGGTGGTTGATATTTAATGATTTATACTCTTACTCTTAATCCATCTATTGACTATGTAATAGATGTAGAAAACTTAGAGCTAGGAAAAGTAAACAGAACAAGTAAAGACTTTAAATTTCCTGGTGGAAAAGGAATTAATGTTTCAAGAATTTTAGGAAATCAAAAAATAGATAATATAGCCCTTGGATTCCTTGGTGGATTTACTGGTAAGTTCATTGAAGATAATCTAAACTCTTTAGGAGTAAAAACAGAATTTATAAAAGTAAAAGGTGATTCAAGAATTAATGTAAAAATTAAATCTAATGAAGAAACAGAAATAAACGGTGCTGGTCCAATGATATCAGCTGAAAACTTAGAATCACTGTTTAATAGATTAGATCAATTAGTAGAAGGAGATATATTAGTTCTTGCAGGTAGTATTCCATCTACTCTTCCTAGGGATTTATACCTTCAAATACAAAAAAGAGTTTCTCAAAAGAATGTAAAAGTTGTAGTTGATACTTCAGGAAAAGCTCTTTTAGAAGCTATAAAAAATAAACCTTTTTTAATAAAACCAAATAATCATGAAATTGAAGAGATATTTGATGTAAAAATAAATTCTGAGAAAGAACTTATTAAATACGGAAAAGATTTAGTTTCCCTTGGAGCAGAAAACGTAATAATCTCTATGGCTGGAGATGGAGCTCTATTAATAACTGAAGATGGTGTATTCAAAGGAAACGCACCTAAAGGAGAAGTTAAAAATTCTGTAGGAGCTGGCGACTCTTTAGTAGGAGGTTTCTTAGCAAAATATGTTGAAACTAAAGATTTAATTGCTTCCTTCAAAAATGGAATAGCCTCAGGAAGTGCTAGTGCATTTTCTCTAGATTTAGCTCTTGCTGAAGATGTCAATAAATTATTACCAATTATAAAAATTGAAAAATATGAGGAGGTTTAAAATATGAAAATTTCTCAATTATTAAGTCTTGACACAATAAAACTTGACCTTGCTGCATCTAATAAAAATGAAGTTATAGATCAATTAGTTGATGTTTTATGGGATGCTGGGAAGTTAACTGATAAAAATCTTTATAAAGAAGAGATTTTAAAAAGAGAAAGTTTATCTTCTACTGGTATTGGCGAAAGAATAGCAATTCCTCATGCTAAAACAAAGGCAGTAAAAAATGCATCTTTAGCTCTTGGTATATACAAATACGGTGTAGATTATGATTCACTTGATGGTGAACCTGTTAATATAGTATTTATGATTGCTGCTCCAGCTGGAGCAAATGATGAACATTTAGAAACTCTATCTAGACTTTCAGTACTTTTAATGAATCCTGAGTTCAAAAGTGGACTTTTAAATGCTAAAACACCAAAGGAAGTTATTTCTCTTCTTGATAAATTTGAAGAAAATGAAGAATCTGATGAAACTCAAGATTCTAACGAAACAGAAAATAATTCAAATAAAAAATATATCTTAGCTGTTACAGCATGTCCAACTGGTATCGCTCATACTTATATGGCTGCTGATTCACTTAACAAAACTGCTAAAGAAATGGATATACATATAAAAGTTGAAACTAATGGTTCAACAGGAGTAAAAAATAGATTAACTCAAGAAGACATAGATAAGGCTGATGGTATAATAGTTGCAGCCGATAAACAAGTTGAAATGGCTAGATTTAATGGTAAAAAAGTTGTAATAGTTCCTGTAGTTCAAGCTATGAAAAGACCAAAAGAATTAATAAACGAAGCATTAAGTGGCTCTGCTCCAGTTTATTCTCATTCTGGAGATTCTTCTAATCAATCTTCTGGCAAGACTGAAAGAAGAGGATTTTATAAACACTTAATGAATGGTGTTTCAAATATGTTACCATTTGTTGTTGGTGGTGGTATATTAATAGCCATATCCTTTATGTTTGGTATTCATTCAGCTGAAATAAATGATCCTACTTTTAATCCAATAGCTAAATTATTAAAAGACATTGGTGGAGGAAATGCTTTCTTCCTTATGATTCCTGTTCTTGCTGGATTCATTGGATCAAGTATAGCTGATAGACCTGGATTTGCTCCTGCTATGGTTGGTGGTTTAATCGCTTATAATAGTAATTCTGGATTCTTAGGTGGATTAATCGCTGGTTTCCTTGGTGGATACGTAGTTGTATTATTAAAGAAAATATTTAGTAAATTACCACAATCATTAGAAGGTATTAAACCTGTTTTACTTTATCCTCTATTTGGTATCCTAATAACTGGTGCCTTAATGTACTTAGTAATTGTTGGACCTGTAACTGCTTTAAATAATAGCATAACAATGTGGTTACAAAACATGGGAACTGGAAATTTAGTTATTCTTGGAATAGTATTAGGTGGAATGATGGCTATAGATATGGGAGGCCCTATAAATAAGGCTGCATTTACTTTTGGTATAGCTATGATATCTTCTGGAAATTACTATCCACATGCTGCTATAATGGCTGGTGGTATGGTACCTCCTTTAGCTACAGCGTTAGCAACTACTTTCTTCAAAAATAAATTTACTAAAGATGAAAGAGATGCTGGTGCTACTAACTATATAATGGGATTAACTTTTATAACTGAAGGGGCTATTCCATTCGCTGCAGCTGACCCATTCAGAGTTATTCCTGCTTGTGTTATAGGTTCAGCTCTAGCAGGAGGATTATCAATGATATTTAAAATAGGTTTACCTGCTCCTCACGGTGGAATATTAGTAGTTCCAGTAGTTGAAGGAAATCCTCTTTTATATATTCTATCAATATTAGTAGGCTCCGTTGTAGCTGCCCTAATAATAGGATTCTTAAAGAAACCTGTAAATGAAATAAATAAATAAATAAGTTAATATATAAAATAAGTCTTAATAAAACTTACAAACAGTATGAAGAGAATATCTAGATGAGCTTTAGAATTTAAATTATTAGCGAAATCTAGTAATTCTCGGAATATGTTTGTAAGTTTTATTCTTAACTTTTTATAACTAACCTTTGTATTTTAAGTAATTAAAATTTAACTACTAAGCAATAAGTTAAAACCACCTGAAAATAGATGGTTTTATTTTTTTAATAAATAAAAAAGATTAGATAGAAATTCTTTTTATGATTCTATCTAATCTTTAATTAAAATTTTCTATTATATTTATATACTTACTTTTTCAAACTATAATACAAATTTAAATATTTCAACTACTATAGCAGCTATACATGCGCTTATTGGGATTGTTAATATCCAAGCCCAAACTATATTCTTAGCAACTCCCCACTTAACCGCTTTAGGGTTTTTAGAAGCTCCAACTCCCATTATGGTAGTTGTTATTATGTGAGTTGTACTTACAGGTGCATGGAACATAGTAGCTATTCCTATAACTCCTGCTGCCCCAGTTTGTGCTGCAAATCCATTAACAGCGTTTAATTTAGCAACGCCACTTCCCATTGTTTTAATTATTTTTTGTCCGCCTATTGAAGTTCCTGTTGCCATTGCAATTGCACATAAAGCTATAACCCAAGTTGGTACTTCAAAAGTAGATAAAAATCCTCCACTTAAAAGTGCCATAGTAATTATACCCATTGATTTTTGAGCATCATTACCACCATGGTTTAAAGCCATTAATGCTCCTGAAACCACTTGTAATTTTGAGAAAATTCTATTTACAGGTCCTGGTTTGCATCTTCTTAGTGCCCAGTTTAATAAAATCATAAATATGTATCCAACTATTAGACCTATAATTGGTGATAATATAAGCCAAAGAATTACTTCATCAAAAAGAGTTCCCCAACTTACTATGTTAATTGAATGAGAATAAGCTATTCCTCCACCTATTAAAGACCCTATTAAGGCATGAGAAGAACTACTTGGAATTCCAAAATACCAAGTAATAAGATTCCATATAATAGCCCCTAATATAACTGCTGCAATAACCCATAGAGGTATTTTACTTTGATCTACTATACCATCTCCCACAGTTTTAGCAACTTCAGTTCCTAAAAATGCTCCAACAAAGTTAAATACAGCACATAAAGCTATAGCAGCCTTAGGTGAAAGAGCTCTTGTGGAAATTGATGTAGCAACGGCTGTTGCAGTATCATGAAATCCATTTATAAAATCGAAAGCTAATGTTAAGAGAATAATAACAACTGTTACAGCTAAAGTACTAGACATACTTCATCACTACTCCCTCAACTATATTGGCTACAGCCTCACAACTATCTAAAGTTGCCTCTAAGAATTTGTATATTTCTCTCCATTTTATTATATCAAGAACTGGAGTTTTTCCATCTTCATCAAATAATTCTGATATCATTTGTCTATAGAAAATATCTCCTTTGTTTTCTATTTTATTTATTGAAATTACTCTTTCTGTAATTTCTTTATTTTTCTTTTTCATATGTTTAAATTCTTCCATTAAAGATACTAGCTCTCTTGATGCATCAACTATTAAACTTCCTAAAACTTTAGCACCTTCTTTAGATTCATTTATGTTGAACATAGTGAATCTATGCATAGTACTTTCTATTGAATCTAAAATATCGTCCATTCTTTTTGTTATAGAAAATATATCCTCTCTATCAATAGGAGTTATAAAAGAATTATTCAGCTCTTCTATAAGTCTATGAACTATTTCATCTCCTTTATGTTCTAACTCTTCAACTCTAGCCACGTGGCTTGTTTTATTTTCAAGATCGTCTAAGGCTTCACTTAATATTACTGCTGCTTTTTCTACATTTTTTGCTTCATCGATAAACATATCATAAAATTTATCGTCTTTAGGATTTAAGTTAAACATTCGTATTTCATCTCCTGGTTCTCATTATGAATTTTTATTGAACAAATCTAGTATATCATAATATTTTTTTAAATTTAACATTCAATTAATTAATTAACTTACACTTAACACAGAATGTATCTTTATCCATTTATTATATAAATACACCTCATTTTATTTAATATAATTAAATAAAACCATTTAAAAATCTATTATATTATTAATTATATGTAAATCCACTTAACATTGTATTATATATGACTCAGCACTTTATTAATATTTTATTAAAAACACTTCAATTATATTTTATTTTAAAAGTCTTTTAGCTTCTAAAGCTCTTTGTATTATGGTTATAAATATTATTAAGGAAAATATATTTGTTACTAAATCTAATTTTATAGATGATAATAAAATCATAAGTGAAAAACAAATAAATCCTTCTGATCTTTCTGCAAGTCCTGCTTGGTATCTAAAAGACTTCATACCATTATTTTGAGCTAAGGCTCCTACTGTTAAAAATATAGTCATAGATATTAAAATCATCATTGTTAATATTAAAAGCTCTAATCTACTATTCTGAAATTTTAAAGCTAAGACAAATATTATACTTAGTTCAACAATTCTATCAAAGGTTATATCTAAAAGTGTTCCAAAAGGGCTAGTTAAATTCTTTTTTCTTGCCATAGCACCATCAACAGAATCTAAGTATCCTGATATCCAAAGAAAAACTACTGATAAAATCAATTTATCAAAATAAAGAAATACCGAACTTAAAACTCCTACTATTAGAGCTATTGTACTAACACCATTTGGTGTTAATCTTAACTTTAATAATGTATTAGCACCTAAATCTATTATTGGATTTACATACTTTCTTCCATAAGTATCTAACATTATTTTTCTCTCCCTCTATTTTAAACTTTCATTTGCTTTTATTTTTATTAGATAAGTATGCAAACTACTCTCCCCTTATAGAAGTGGAAGCTTCTTGGTAATATACCTAACGGTACAAGTTTCCCCAAGCTTATATGGTAGTTCCTACCCCAATTTTAAATTAACTCTCTTTTCCTACTTTGTTTGCTAATTTAATTCTGTTTATCCATTGATTAATTGTGCTTATATTCTTTTGGCTTTTAGCTTTGCCATTAATAACATCTTCATTAAAAATAAAGTCTAATATGTGTAGTGCATTCTTATCTGAAGATTTAAAGGTATTTACACAGGATTCACAGTAAGAAACTATATTTTCACATTCTGTAGAATTAGCTCTTTTATTCTTTTGACTTAACCATAATTCCTTATTTGTAACTCCTACCATTCCTCCACAACCACAGCATTCAGTTTTACTTCTATTCTTCTCAAATTCTACTATTTTAATTCCTAAATCTTTAAGTATGCTTCTAACAGCTTCATGAATTTGTTCTTCTTTTTTTATAGGACATGGATCATGCAGGGCAAATTCTTCTTTAAAATCTGAATATTTGTTTTTTAGTTCCTTTGGTACTCCAAATTCATTTATAACTTCCCAAAGTGTTATTACTTTAATATCTTTAAAAGCTTCTCCAAAAGTCTTATAACAATTTTCACAGGCTACTATTATTTCATCAACTTCCTTAATTTTTAGATTATTCTCTATATCATTTAAATTGCTTTCAAATAATTCTAAGTTTCCAATATCCTTTGAAGGTTTTCCACAACATTTTAGAAGTATCTCTACTTCTCCTAAATTTTCTATTAAGTAGTCCTTTATTTTAAAAATAATTTCATTGTTATATCCACTTAAGCTACACCCTGGAATAAACACTCTTTTTATTTTTTTATGATTATTTTTTGATGTTAAAAACTTAGAAAAGCTACCTTTTTGATGATTTTGAACAACCTTTAAATTAAACTTCTTGCTAGTATTTTTAAAATTTTCTCTATAAGATTTTATTCTTAAATTTTGAAACATTTCTTTTAAGTTTATATCTTTTGGACATGCTTCAGTACATGCATTGCAAAGCATACAAGAATATGAAATTTCATCATAACTTATTTTATTCTCATCTATATCTCTTAATATATTTTTAGGACTTTCTCCAAAAGTATTCATCATTGGACAAACCTTGTAGCAAAGTCCACAATTAACACAATCCTCTAAATTTTTCTTTAGTTCCTTATTTGTCATTTTTACCTCTTTTCTCATTCCAGACTTTTTTCCCTACATATATTGCTATACTTAAAGCAAATAAAATTAGAAGTCCACTCATAAGTAATTGTGCTCCCCCAGTAAGCATACCTCCAACATAAGAATATACTATTGTGGCAGGTAATTGTCCAATACCTGTAGCAATGAAAAATGACCAAAAGTTCATTGATGTAAGCCCCGCAGCATAACTAACTAAATCAAAAGATATAAAAGGTAGCAATCTTGCTATAAGTATAGTATGTTTACCATACTTTTCAAAGAAACCATCTATATCCTTTAATGCAAATTTACTAGTTAACTTTTCAACTGCATCTCTTCCTAATCCTCTTGCTATATAAAAACATAATGCTGCCCCAGCCATGGCACTACTCCATGATAATATAGCACCCTTAACCCATCCAAATATAGCTGCATTGCTTAAGGTTATTAAAAAAGCTGGTATTGGTGCTATTACAGATTGAAGTACCATTAATAAAAATGATGTTATAGGTGCCCATATTCCAAAAGATAATATATATTCCTTTATCATATCTAAATTCATACTACTTAAGTAAAATATCATCTGATTTATTTTACTATTAGCAGTTGGAACAAAAAAATACACCAAAAAAGCTGCTATTAAAATAATTAAGGTAGCAACCCAAGGTTTAACTATTTTCTTCAAATTATTACCTCCATTTAAATCAATATTTCATTATTATAAAATAAACCTCTACTTTTTAATAAGGTTAATCTAAAAAACTTTAAACCTTAATTTTAAAGTTAACCTTTTAAATAAAGATTAGCTTAAATTAATAATAATGTTTTTATTAGGTTTTAAGTCTAATTGGCAAACCTTAAATTATTAGTTTAAAGTCACTAATTAATTATATAGCAAAAATTCTAAATAACTATACTGATTATTGTAAATTTAAATTTTAATTTTATTTTAACTAAAAAAGCAGATCTCACTAAAAGTGACATCTACTCTT
Source organism: Clostridium sp. CTA-17 (assembly GCF_054767895.1). Lineage (NCBI taxonomy): Bacteria > Bacillati > Bacillota > Clostridia > Eubacteriales > Clostridiaceae > Clostridium > Clostridium sp. CTA-17. The sequence goes on along the minus strand of NZ_BAAABF010000005.1, from coordinate 182,876 downwards.
ATTTTAATAATAGTATTTTCTTTTTTAGATGCTAATAAATTTAGCCCTTAACTCCACCAATATTAACACCTTCTGTTAACTTTTTATGAACTAGTGAGTATATGACCATTGTAGGTACCATTACTATAACTAAACCTGCAAATAATGCTCCCCAGTCAGTTGCAAACTTTTGAACTTCCATTAAGTTTTGTAACCCTACTGGTAATGTCTTTTTATCTGCATCTGTTATGAAAGTCATTGCCATAGCATATTCATTCCAATAATTCATAAAGTTGAATATCATTATAGTTATGATACCTGGTTTAGCTAATGGAACTACTATCTTTGTTAATATTTGAAGATTAGTACATCCATCTATCATTGCTGCCTCTTCATAATCCTTTGCAATCCCCTTCATAAATCCACTCATTATATAGATTGAGAAAGGTAAGCTTAGCACTGCATATACAAGAGCTAGTGCAAATAAATTATTTAACAATTTCATTTTTTCTAATATTGTAAATAAAGGTACTATAATATATACTGGTTGGATAAATAATCCTGCCATAAATAAATTCTTTATAAAACTACATCCAAAGAACTTTTGTCTAGCTAAAACATAAGATGCTGGTACACTTAAGCAAAGGGATAAAACCATAGCTATTATAGTAACTAATATTGAGTTAAAGAAGTAAGCTCCCATGTTAGCTTCTGTAAATGCAGTCATATAGTTAGCAAACCCAAAACTTTTTGGTAATGCCCATGGACTTGCGTAGAATTCTTTAGTAGTTTTAAAAGAAGACATTATTGTCCATATAATTGGCACTATAACTAAAATTGTTGCAGCTATTAATATAATCCTTAATAATGTATTAGATATTACTTTTTTAGTTTTATTCTCAGTATCTAAACCTACATTTTTTCTCTTTTTAGTTTCTAACATGTTATCTCACTCCCTTCTGTTGTAATCTTTTTACTCTCTTTTCTTCCCTTGCATCAGAATCACTTAACTTATTGATTATTAATGCAAGGATCATAGCAAAGGCAAATATAGTTACCCCAACTGCCATAGCATATCCATATTGAGAATTTGTAAATGCTTGTTTATACATATATGTCAATAAAACCTCTGATTTTCCATTTGGTCCACCCTTAGTCATTACAGTTACAAATATAAAGCTTAGGTTAAGTGCCCCCGTAATAAAGAATGCAAAGGTTACTCTAACTACATCCCATAAAAGCGGTAATGTTACATATCTAAACTTTTGCCAAGCTGAAGCCCCTTCTAAATAACATACTTCATAAAGAGAAGGTGATATTCCATCTAATCCAGCTATATAAATTACCATATAATAACCAACAGCTTGCCATACCATAGTTATAACTAATGCCCATAGGACTAACTTAGAATCTCCAAGCCATGCCAGACCTGCTAACTTATCTAATCCTATCATTTCAAAAAATGCTTTAAGAATTCCTATTGACGGGTCATAAACATATGTAAATAAAACCCCTATAACAACCATTGATAATATATTTGGGAAAAATAGTATAACTCTGTAGAAATTCTTTTCTTTTAACTTACTTTGAGTTATTACTACAGCTAAGAATAAAGAAAGGGTTATTGTTATTGCTGGAAATAAAACTATTATGAAAAATGTATTTCCAAATGCTTCTTTAAAATATCTATCATTCAAAAGTGCTTTAAAGTTATCTAACCCCACAAATACTGGTTCTCCTGAAATCCCACTCCATTCATATAAAGACATCATGAAACCTTTTCCAATTGGGTACAACATAAATATTGTAAATAGTATAAGTGCAGGCAACACACACATTGCTAAAAATATTTTTCTTTTATTACTGTTCATGAAATTTCACCCCCTATAATTTTAAAGAAGGAGAAGAACCTCCTCTCCTTCTCAATAAATTTTATTTTATCTTAATAATTATTCAACAACTTCTTTAGCAAGAGTTTGTGAATCAGATTCTAAGTTATTGATCCACTCATCAACTGTTAATTCTTTATTTATGATACTTCCTACTGGTCCAAATAAACTATCTTGTCTAAAGTCTAACTTAGAGTTTGTTGGTTTAAATGAAAGTGGAATTGGTTTAGCACCTTCTTCAACAACCTTATAAGACTCATATCCTGATGCATCTAATGAAGATTTAGCTTTTTCAACTGCTCCCTTAACTGGAACTACAGCCTTAGCTATTTCAGCATTCTTTTGAACCATAGCATCTGTATATTGGAATGCTAAGAATTCTTTTGCTAATTCAACTTGATCTGATTTAGCTGGAATATACATTTGCTCTATTGTAGTAGTTACATATGGAGTATCCCCTTCTTTGAATGCTGGTGGAGCCATAAATCCAAACTCAAATCCTTCTGGTATAGCATCTTTCATTTCTCCTTCTAACCAGCTACCACATGGTAAGAATAATGCTTTTCCATTTAAAAATTCAACTTGTGCTTGAGTATGAGTCATACCAACAGTTCCATTAAGAACCATGTCCTCATCAGCCATTCTTTGGAATACATCTAATGCTTTCTTAACATTTGGATCTTTCCAAGCACCTTCTTCATAGTTGAATATCTTTTCTACAGCTTCTTCACCAGCAGCACTAGCTAACATTGGGAATATTACAGCCTCATTGTATCCTGGAGCTTGTCCTTGATAAGTATAAAGAGCTATTCCTTCATCCTTAGCTTTCTTTCCTAATTCAAAGAACTCATCCCAAGTTTTTGGAACTTCCCATCCTTTTTCTTTAAATAATGCTTTGTTATACCACATACCTGTAACATTATAGTAAAGTGGTGCTAAGAATACTTTTCCATCTCCATATGGAGTTGTAAGTGGTGTATCTAAAAATCCTGGTAATATTTTATCTTTTAATTTTTGTCCTGGATTATCTGGATCTTCTCTATCAAATACATCACTTAAATCTACTAAAGCTTTATCCTTTATTAAAGCATTAGCTATACCTGATGGATCATTTGTGCTTAAATATATAAAATCTGGTGTATTCTCTGATGATAATTTAGGTCTTATAATATCACCTATTTTAGGATTAGCTTCCATCTTAACTTCTACATCTGGGTGCTCAGCTTCAAAGGCATCTATACAAGCATCCCAGTAATCCTTACCAAATCCACCTTCAAAAACAGCTATTTCTAAAACCTTTTTATCTCCTGAACCCTCTGCTTGTTCAGTTGATGGTTTGTCATTACCTTTTGGTGCCTCCTCTTTATTTCCACATCCAACAAATGTAGAGGCAGCTATAGCAGTAACACATGCAACAGTTAGCAATTTAACTAATTTTCTTTTCATAAACTCTCTCCTCCAATACCCTTACTCGTTTTTGTAAACATTTTCTCTACACTTTCATGATACTTCTTAATGGAATTTTTTTGAATATAAGGATTTTACTTAAACATGTACTTTTTTTACAATATCCATTCAAAATAAAAATAATCTATATTTATGACAAAACTTTATTACTATAATCCTTTTTAAACTTAGATGGACTTACCCCATAAAACTTCTTAAAAACCCTGTTAAAATAAAACTGATCTGTCATTCCAATACTGTTAGCAACCTCTTTAACCAAAGTGTCTTGCTGTTTTAATAATTCCTTAGCCTTTTTCATCTTTACTTCATTTATAAAATACATAAGATTTTTTCCTGTTTCATTTTTAAAAATTCTACTTAAATAACTTTCATTTAAATTCACAGCATTGGCTACCATAACTAAGGTTATTCTCTTATCAATATTCTTTTCTATAAACTTTATAATCTCATTAACCTCTTTTTTATAACTAAGCTCTTTACTCTTTATATATCTTTGATTGATGTAATCTATTAAAAGAGTTGAATTATTTATTAATTCCTCTATATTATCACTCTTTAATATCTTTCCTTTTAATTCTTTTATACAATTTAAATCATCTTGTACATACTCATGATTCTCTATTAATTCGCACATAAAATTTACATAATTTATTAAAGCTGAAGGTTTTACATTCATATTAGAACATCTTCTAGCAAATTCTTTTATAAGTTCCTTATTAGCAGAAATTTCTCCTAACTCTATATTCTCTAAAATTGCATCAGTTACTTCCTTTCTGAGCTTAATAGCATCACCAAATCCCAAAAATTCTTCACTTATTATTAAAAAGTTTTCTTTCCCATAAAACTTTAGACTAAGAATTTCCTCAACCTTTTTAAAACTCTCTTTTAAGCCTTTTACACTTTTTATCCTTTTTATTAAGACAGCACTAACTTTAATATTTAAATAAAGCATTATTAAATTCTGTATATTTATTGTTTTTATCTTTAAACTATTAAAATCCATCTTAGATATAAAAATATACTTATGATTATTTATTGGAACAATCTTAACCCCATTTACACTAAATTCTTCTTTTATTATGTTTTCTATAGTAATAGACAATTTATTTTTATCTTTAATTTTTTCCTCATAAATCTTTTTATAATTATCTATATAAATGCAAGCACCAGTATAATATTCACAATTATCATCTAAAAAATTAATCTTTGGAAACTCATCTAAAAGTTCTTCATAGGATATGTCATCCTTTAAATATTCCTTTAATAAAGAAATCTCAGCTAATTTTTTTGTTTTATCAAATTCATTTTTAAACTGTGCTTCTTTCTCTTCTTCCTCTTTCCTCTCTTCTAAACTCTCCCTAAATTTATCAATTATATCTTCTAGTTCCTTTGGTCTTAAAGTTATTTTTAATAAATAGTCGTCTGCACCTTTTTTCATTGCTTCTCTAACTAATTCATACTCCCCATGATTGCTAAGAACAAGTATCTTACCCCTAAAATTCTCTTCTTTAAGCTTATCAATTAATTCAATCCCATTTAATCCTTTCATTTTAAGGTCTGTTATAATAAGATCAGCACCATTTTCATTTAGTATATTAAGAACTTCTGAGCCGTCTTGAGCTAATCCAACTATATTAAACCCATGAGATTCCCAGTCTATTATATTTCTCATAGCAATTCTAACTATTTTTTCATCATCAGCAATAATAACCTTGAACATAAAAAATTCCCCCTATATACTCTTAGGAATCACTATTTTAACAATAGTTCCTTTATTCACCTCACTGTAAATAGTTGTCCCATAACCTAAGCCAAATGTTAACTTTATCCTTTCATCAACATTATTCCATCCAATACCTGAAAGTTTATTATCTTTAACCTTTTCTTTACTATTAAACCCCTTTCCGTTATCCTTAATCGATATTAAAATATTTTCTTCCTCTGACATAATTTTAATAATAATCTTTTGATTTTCCTTATTTTCATCAATTCCATGAATTATTGAATTTTCTACTATTGGTTGTAAAATAAACTTTATAACTTTATTTTCTAATAAGAGTTCATCTACTTCATACTCAACATCAAAGGAATTACCGTATCTTATTTTTTGAATAACAACGTAATTCTTTATATTCTCTAGTTCTTCTCTAATAGTTACAAGCTCATTTTTATCTATAATTGTATTTCTTAATAATTCTGCTAGGGAACTAAGCCCCTCACTTACTGTATAATCTTGATTCATTAAGGCTGTCCACTTTAAAGAGTTTAATGTATTAAAGAGAAAATGAGGATTAATTTGTGCCTGTAACATTCTTATCTCTAAATCTCTTTTCTCAATTTCTTGTAATTTAGTCTTTTCAATTAATTCATTTACTCTTTTTAACATAGAGTCAAAATTATCAGAAATAACACCGATCTCATCTTCATAAGTATCATTTACTAAAACTTTTAAATCTCCTTCAGATACTCTTTTCATCTTATTTAAAAGGTTATATAAAGGTACCTTAATACTTGAATATAGAAAATATGAAGATATTAACACTACCAAAGTGAAAAGTAAGCCTATTATAGTCATTTCTTTTCTTAAACTTTGAATATCAGCATTTATAAAATCATAAGGTGTCATTGAAGCTATATACCAATTAAATCCCTTTAATTTTTTATATGTAGCTACGTAATTTTTTCCATTTACCACTATACTTCTTGCTGTATCCTTAGAATCTTTATTTTTAAGGAATTTATTTAAATCAGGCTCCTCTAATATAAAATTACTATTTAAATTATTTTCAGAAATTATTATGTTATTTTTCTCATCTATTATAAAAATTTCACTACCTTTACCAATATTAAAAAGAGAAAAAGACGAAGCAAAAACTTCACTTTTTATAGCCATAAAAACATATCCCACAATGCTATTATCCTGCTTCACTGGAGTTACTATACATATGTGTGGTTCATTATTTAAAAGTGTAGAAAACCAAAACAGTCCATTTTCAGATTCATCTGCATATCTTTCTATATCTTCTCTTTTAAAATATTTAAAACCTTGCATATAAGTAACTTCATAATCCTTTGATATTATTTCAACCTCTGCTAGATTAGGTAAAAGAGAAAGTTTTTTAGATAAGTAATCATTCATATATTTTAGAAATTCATTCTTTTCTTTTGCATCCATAAATTTGTAATTTATAAGATTATTAGCTATTTCTTCATTCATTGATAATTCAATAGATGCTCGTTCTAAGAATTCTTTATTTTTGTAAATGTCTTCACTCATGATAGAAAGCATATTTTCCGAATAATTTATTGCATTATTCTTCAATGCATTAGTAGCTTTTTTATATAGAAGTATTCCTAAAATACTACTACAAAAAATTATTCCTACGGAAAATGATGCTATAAGTCTATTTTTAATAGAAGTTTTTCTAAGGAAATTTGATATTCCTCTTAAGGTATTTGTTATTTTCTTTATAATTTTCCTCACTCCTTAGTATAAATTCTATATTCTTTTTTAACATTTTATCATATATGGTATTTTTTTGAAACTAACTTCCTAGGCTAAATATTTTATTTTCCTAATTTTTACAAAGATTATATAAAATTTAAAAAGACCCTTAATGAAAAACTCACTAAGGATCTATATATATAAGGGAATTAAAAGAAAAAGCTTATTTATTTATATTTAACCATCTTATTTCCATTGGAGCTAAAGTTAAAGTTTCAACCTTAACACCATTTATATATGCATCTGTAATTTTTTCTTCTTGAGTGTTGTTTATTACAGCCATTTTTCCTACTTCTAAGAAGGCAGCACACTCAGTATCTATATTAGTTACATAGAATTTTTTCATTTCATCCTCTTTACTTGCAGCCCAATAAATTGCTCTTAATAAAATTCTGCAATTCTCTGGAGTATATGGAAATCCTGCAAAATAAACGCTTCTACCTTTTCCATATGTATTTACAGCACAAGTAGTATCTCCTCTAAAGTTATTCTTTAAGCAATGCTCATTACCAAAGTCCATTCTTAAAACTTGGTAACTATCACCCTTTCCATAAATGCCCTTCATCCCCTCACCAAAATCAATAGCTTTTTCACCAATTTCTTCTGTTATAAAATGATGTGGATTTAATTCATTATATTTTCTAGTACTTAAGCTAAATCCAACTTCTTTGTCAACTCCTAAAACATCTGCTAACTGGAAGAATTTATTTTCATAATGTATTGCAGTTGGTTCTCCAACCCCTATGAATCCTCCTCCATTATGAACCCATTTTCTAATCATAGAAACTAATTTAGGATTTTTCCAGTACACCCCACCACTCCAAGCAGTGTAAGCATCTCCAGCATTTATAATAACTCCAATATCCTCTGGAATTCCATTTTCTAGTATATCATCAAAACTAATAAATTCTACTTCTACAGGCATACCACTTAAACATTCAACAATTCCAGCATATGAGTATATTTCCTTATACCAAAGAGCATGAGCTACTTGTTGAGTCTGCCAACTTCTTAATTTACCCCAACAGTTTAATACTGCAACCTTAAATGGGGTTGTATATGCCTTAGTTCCTTTTATAGTTTCATGAATTTCTCTAAATTCATCACATATTTTTTCAACTTGCTCAACAAATTCTGGGAATTTAACTGCAAGTCCTAAATATCCACCATATCCTATTCTATCTAGTGGACTTCTTAAAATAGCTCTTCTTGCTTGTAACCAATTCTCCCTTGCTTCCCCAACAGGGTCTCCTGTTTCATTAAATACATCTGGGAAAAAGTATGGTAAAAATCTTCCTTCTGTATACCTAACTCCTGGAATATCCGCTATCATTCTCATAGTTGTTCCATTACCTACTGAACCAACCACTGCATCTAATCCAATGCTTGAAAAATACTTTCCATAAGGCTCTGTACCTATCCAGTTATCACCTAAAAACATCATTGCTTCTTTTCCATTTTCATGACATAAATCCACTAATTCTTTAGCCATTTTTGAAACATGCTGACATTGAAAATCTATGAAATCTTTATATTGTTTTGTTGGCACTCTAAATGTTGAATTATAATAACCAGCATCAACTATATCTTCTGGTCTTAATTTATATCCTTTTTCTTTTTCGAATTGCTCTAAAGCTAAAGGACTCACTGATGAACTATATCCAAACCAATCAACAAATTTCTCCTTAGCAACCTCGTTAAAGCATAATGTAAAGTGATAGAAGAAAGTAGTAAATCTAACTACATCTACTTCCGGATTATCATCAATCCATTTTTTTAAAGCTTCTTTAACATGTACACTAGTCTTAGCTTGTCTACAGTCATATGGCATTTCATGAGGTTTATCTCCCCAATCATTAGTTATATGATTATACATTTGAGTTGGATCCCAAATCATATAAACTAAGAAATTTACTGTATATTCATGATAAAGTGTAGTTTCTTCTACTGTTAAGATTTCACTCTCTTTATTAAAATTCCATTTTGAAGGATCTACAACTTCACCAGTAGTTCTATCTATAACTTCCCACCATTTCTTTTCATCATGAACCTTATCTATTTCAAATTGCTCAGAATAATATCCAGCTAATATTTTTATTTCAGTTTTTTCTGATTTAGCAATAACAGGCTCTGACATTAAGTAAAGTTGTTGTAATTCATCTTTATTTTCACTAGCCCATTTTTGATCACTTCTAACTGTTAGGTATGTAGAATATAACTTAACCCCTAAGTCAACTATATCCTTAGAAAGCTTAGTGCCATCACAATCTCTTAAAGCATCTGCTCCCCATCTATCTATAATACTTTTTATTTCCTCTTTCATATTAGAATCAGTTGGTATTGTAACTCTTCCCTTTAACTCTCCCATAAATTTCTCCTCCATTTCCCTCAATATAAACATTTAAAGTCATGTATATTAATATAACCTTTTTCTTACAGTTTAATATTAACATTTGTTAATTAACGTTTACATGTAATTTATTTACTAAATCATTGAAAATTTTGAGTATATTATTTTTAATGATAATTTATAATTAAAAAGTACTTTATTAAAACAAAAAAACTTACAAACCTATTCTAAGAACTACTAAAAGTTCTCTTCACATGGTTTGTAAGTTTTATAGACGGTTATTTTAATCCATTCCCTTTTTTAATCTTATTAAAGGTTTAATAATTTAGCTGTTACATCTTCTAAAGAATTTAATTCATTATCTAAATTTTTTATTTCTTCCTCAGCACTTGGTGTAAGGTTTAAAAGAATAAGACCTGAAGTTGAACATGTATTTTCAGTAGCTTCGTGTAAGCCTATTCTAGTATGTATTATACAACCATATTTAGTTAGTATTTCTTGAACTCTTGGTGCTGCAACAGTTCTAGGTGATATTTTGATAGCCATTATAGTGTACATAATAAATCCCTCCATAAATAATAATCTTAATTACATATTAGCATATATTAGTAAATTTTTCTTGCATAATCTTTAATTATTATTTACAAAAAATAATTACAATATACTGTTTTACTGATTATTACTTCATTTAAAAAATTTCAAATAAATAATTATTTTATAAATACATCTGTGAAAGAAAAAACACTATAAAATTTCTCTCATCTAAAAAGCTTCTCCCCTTAATCTTTTTATCCTCTTTATCAAATATGAAATCAAACATACTACTTCCTCCAATATAAGTTCTTCATATGCCATTCTATCCACATTTATTAATATTAAACCTAAGAATATTATGTTATTTCAAATAAAAAAATATTATATAATGTTTATATATTAAGATTTAAAGGGGTGTTTTTATGAATAATTTTTTTAAACATACACTAGAAACTCATACACCTCAAAGTATGAGTAAAATTACATCTTATATAAGAGAGGATATAAAAAATAGTAATATTGAAAATGGAATTGTGGTTGTTTATTGTCCACACACTACTGCTGGTATAACAATAAATGAAAATGCAGACCCTGATGTTGTTAAAGATTTAATTTATGGATTTGAGAAAGTTTATCCAACTAATGATCATAAATACAGACACTTTGAAGGCAATTCACATTCACACCTTAAAAGTTCTACAGTTGGAGTATCTCAGCAATTAATATTACATAGAGGTAGATTAATCCTAGGTCAATGGCAAGATGTATATTTCTGCGACTTTGATGGTCCAAGAAACAGAACTTTTTATGTTAAGATTCTTAAGGGATAATATTTAATTAATTTATTATTAATTATATTTTTAATAATATTCATCCAAAATTTTCTGTTTTTTAGTATAATTTACTTAAACAATTTGTTTTAGGGGGAATATTATGAAAATCAATCACAGAATAACATCGATTGTATTAACACTTGGACTAATATCTTCAAGCATATATACAATCAATGTAAATGCAGAAACACTTAATTCAAAAATCCAAGTATCAAACTTAAATTTATCTAACTCATATAACATAAAAAATGAAAATTTAATTAAATCTTCTAAAGAAGGTTGGATTAATACAAATGGAATATGGTACTTCTATAAAAATGGAATTATGCAAACTGGTTGGTTAAATGATAATGGTATTTGGTACTATTTAAATAACAATGGCTCTATGGCTACAGGTTGGTATAAAGTTGATTCTAAATGGTATTATTCAAATTCTAACGGGATTATGCAAACTGGCTGGCTAAATGATAATGGCACTTGGTACTATTTAAACGACAATGGTTCTATGGCTACAGGTTGGTATAAAGTTGATTCTAAATGGTATTATTCAAATTCTAATGGAGTTATGCAAACTGGTTGGCTAAATGATAATGGCACTTGGTACTATTTAAACGACAACGGCTCTATGGCTACAGGTTGGTATAAAGTTGATTCTAAATGGTATTATTCAAATTCTAACGGGGTTATGCAAACTGGCTGGCTAAATGACAATGGTACTTGGTACTATTTAAATAGTTCTGGTGAGATGGTTACTAACACAATTATTGATGGTTGGAAAATAGATTCTAACGGTATAGCAACACCATTAAAAGATGAAAACCATTCTATTGTATATGTAACTCCAAATGGTAAAAGCTATCACTATAGCAAAGATTGTACAGCCTTAAAAAGAAGCTCTTCTATCCTTGGCATGAGCCTTAATGAAGCTATAAATAAAGGAAAATCTGATCCTTGTAACTTATGTGTTAAATAAACAAACTTTAACATTGAGTTTCTTTAAATAGTTATTCTTAATTTTAATATAAATACTTTTATTATAAGTTCAAGCTATAGAATCTTTAATTTTATAACTTGAACTTATATGCTTAATCTTAGTAGTTTAACATAATTATATTAATTAGCACCTTTCATTTTACAATATATTTTTAACCATTAATTCTACATATTAATAAGTTTATATTAAATGCTAAATTAACTTTGGAATTTATATATTCTCTAAAAGATTTGCCATTTCAATGGCTGCCATAGCTGCATCAAACCCTTTATTCCCAGCTTTAGTTCCGGCTCTTTCTATAGCTTGTTCTATATTCTCAGTTGTTACGATTCCAAAGATAACTGGTACTTCAGTATCTAAGCTTACATTAGCTATTCCTTTTGATACCTCTCCACAAACATAATCATAATGACTGGTAGCTCCTCTTATTACTGTTCCTAAACAAACAACTCCGGCATATTTTCCTGACTTAGCTAACTTTTTAGCTATTAATGGTATTTCAAAAGCTCCTGGAACCCAAGCAAGATCTATATTCTCTTCCTCTACTCCATGTCTTTTAAAAGCATCTAAAGATCCCCCTATAAGCTTTGATACAATGAATTCATTAAATCTACCTGCAACTATAGCAAACTTTTTATCTTGACCTATTAAATTTCCTTCTAAAATCCTCATTCTAATCTCTCCTTTAAACATTTTTATACTTCAAGTATTTTTTTAATTCTTCGTATCTAATATTGATACTTTTTTATCTACTTTTAATCTATCTTTAAATCTAAAATTTTAAATAACTCTATAAAATTACTGCATTATTAAATGGTGCATTTTCTCTTTCTTAGTTTTCAAATAAAACTCATTTTCCTCATTACACTTTATTTCTATAGGTACTCTTTCTACTATTTTAAGTCCATATCCCTCTAAGCCAGTTATTTTTTTAGGATTATTAGTCATTAACCTGATTTCCCTTACACCTAACTCTTTTAAAATTTGTGCTCCAACACCATAATCTCTAAGATCTTCTGGAAATCCTAAGGCTATATTAGCTTCTACAGTATCTAATCCTTCATCTTGCAGCTTATAAGCTTTCAACTTATTTATAAGACCTATTCCTCTTCCTTCTTGTCTCATATAAAGTAATATTCCTTTTCCCTCTTCATTTATTTTTTCCATAGCCCTATGAAACTGCTCTCCACAATCACATCTTCTTGATCCAAAAACATCTCCAGTTAAACACTCTGAATGCGCTCTTAATAATACTGGCTCCTCTGATTTTATCTCTCCTTTAACTAAAGCCACATGATGCTCTCCTGTAAGTTTATCTATAAATCCAATAGCCTTAAACTCTCCATATTTAGTTGGCATATTAGTTTCAACAACTCTATAAACAAAATTATCTCTTTCTGTTCTATAAGCAATTAAATCTTCTATAGTTATTATTTTCATATTATGAATCTTTGCAAATTCTAATAATTCATCAGTTCTAGCCATAGTTCCATCATCTTTCATTATTTCACATATTACCCCAACTTCTTTTAATCCAGCTAACTTTGCTAAGTCAATTGCCGCCTCTGTATGCCCAGCTCTCTTTAAAACGCCACCATTCTTAGCTATTAAAGGGAATACATGTCCTGGTCTTCTAAAATCCTCTGCTTTACTTTCTTCATTTATTAATTCTTTAATTGTATGAGCCCTTTCAAAGGCTGATATTCCTGTAGTTGTATCTTTATAATCTATAGATACTGTAAAGGCAGTTTCATGATTATCTGTATTATGTGAAACCATAGGATTCAACCCTAAATTTTCAGCTATCCTCTCACTTACTGGAGCACATATTAAACCCTTTCCATAAGTAGCCATAAAATTTATCTTTTCTCCAGTAACAAGTTCTCCAGCCATAACTAGATCCCCCTCATTTTCTCTTCCCTCATCATCAATAACAATAACCATTTTCCCATTTTTTATATCTTCTATTGCCTCTTCTATTAAATTAAACTTCTTCATATTTTTCAGGAGATAAAAATCCCCAACACCACCTTTCAAGAATTTTTAAAATTATTAGATATTGTTTTTTGGTAACTGATATATCTACTTTGTAAAATCAAACTTGATCTAAAACAATATATTAAAATAAATATTAAATTTTAAAATACAATTTAAATAAACCCATTAATAGTTAAAAACTCTTCTGTTAAAACAGACTTTTTCTTTCTATTGTCTTTATTAAATCCTAAAAGCTTTTCAACATACTTACCAATAGAGTCACATTCTATATTTACTAAATCACCAATTTTTCTTTTAGTTAATGTTGTCTCTTCCTGGCTATGAGGAATTACTGAAACTTTAAAACTTTCCCCTTTAACCTCTGCAATAGTTAAACTTATTCCATCAATAGCTATAGAGCCTTTATAAACTATATATTTGCTTAACTCATATGAAACTTTAATTTCTACCCATATTGCTTCCCCCTCATCTTTAAAAGAAATTATTTCTCCAGTGGAATCAATATGGCCAGTTACTATATGTCCATTAAATCTGCCATTAATACTCATGGCTCTTTCTAAGTTCACATTACTTGATTTTTTTAAATTTCCAAGATTACTTTTTCTTAAGGTTTCTCCCATAACATATGCAGTAAAATAATCTTTTCCCTTAGTTGTTATAGTTAAGCAAACTCCATTTGTTGATATACTATCACCTATCTTTGTGTCCTCTAAGACCTTATTAGCTCTTATTTTCAGTAAAGATGATTTTTCATTTTTATCTATGCTTATAACTTCTCCTATTTCTTCTACAATACCAGTAAACATATTATTCACTTCCTTTTTCTATTAACTAAGGCTACATTCAATTAAAATATCATTATGAAAGGTCTTCAAATTTACTTCAGGAAATTCAAAGGCATCTAAAACATTTCTTATTCCTTCCCCTTCAACGGGAGTAATAGCATTTTTTCCTCCAAAAACTTTTGGTGAAACAAAGGCATATATCTTATTTACTTTTTTATTTTCTAAAAAAGTAAAATTTAAAATTCCTCCTCCTTCAATAAGAACTGAATCAATATTTTTTTCTTTTAAACACTCTAAAACCTGATTAATATTAATTTTTCCTTCATCTAAATTTACTTCTATTACCTCTATACCTTTATCTTTTAATTTTTCATTTTTTATCTTATCCTTTTTATTTGTTGTAAAAATTAAGGTTTTTGACTCACTTTGATTTTTTAATATTTCTGAATCTAAAGGAATTCTTAATTTACTATCAAGTACTATCCTAAAATGCTTTCTTTCTAACTCTTTATTTTTATTAAGCCTACATCTTAAATCTGGATTATCCTTTAAAACAGTGTTTATTCCAACCATTATTGAACTATATTTATTTCTTAAGGAATGAACAAACTCTCTTGACTTTTTATTAGTTATCCATTTTGATTTAAAATCCTTAGTTGCTATTTTTCCATCTAAGGTCATTGCCCATTTAAGTGCAATAAAAGGTCTGTTCTCCTTAATATAAAAATTAAATATCTCATTTAATCTAATACATTCCTTTTCTAAAACTCCTACCTTAACTTCTATTCCTGACTCTCTTAAAATTTTAATACTCTTTCCTGATACCAAAGGATTTGGGTCTAAGGTTCCAACTACTACTCTCTTAAATTTATTTTTAATTATGGCTTCTACACATGGAGGAGTTTTACCATAGTGACAACAAGGTTCTAATGTAACATATATTGTTGCTCCCTCAGTAGATTTAATAGAACTATTAATAGCATTAATTTCAGCATGATTTCCTCCAAAAAACTCATGATATCCTTGTCCTATTATTTCTCCACCCTTAACAATAACAGCTCCTACCAAAGGGTTTGGATTTACATATCCCTCTCCTTTTCTAGCTAATTCCAAAGCTTTTTTCATAAAAAATTCATCCAAGTTATCCTCTCCTTCCAAATTCTTCTTTAGAAGTACCTAATAAAAAATAAAAGCCCTGAGTAAATTTAAACTCAGGGCTTTTATTAGTTATCCAAGTAATTGAAGTTATTTAAATAGAATCTTAAAATTTTAATTAATATATCTAAGAATATTAGTCTTAATAAAATTTTAAACTGATTTAAATAAATCCTTTAAATATATTTCTAAAAATAAAAATTTTAACCAATTCAAAATAATTGATACAGATATAAATAGTATAAAAAGTAAAGCTCTGAACAAAAAAATGTTCAGAGCTAAAGATTCTAAAGCACAACACTCCATTTAATATGCATATAAAACATAATAAAAAGATAACTTATTAGATATTCTTCTTTCATCCAGACTTTACTGTCGGCCTCGGAGTTTCACCGAATCATGCTAAACTAGCTCGCGGGCTTTACCGCCGGTAGGGAATTTCACCCTGCCCTGAAGAATTTTATTAAATTATATCTATAAATTACCATTTAAACTTTTTCATGTCAATTCAGTATTAAGTTTATAAAATCTAATTCTCACTATATAATCATCACATATTCTTTATTTCCTCAATAATGCTACTTTTTATATTATCCATTGGAAAAAGTTTGCCTGGACATAAAGTATCCACAACTTCCCTGTGTGGAAGTATATCTTTTATTGGATATTTTAAGCTTAAATAAGTTCCTAATCTAACAAGTGAATTTTTTTGTGCTTCATTTAAACCCTCTTTTTCAAAGTTTCCTTCAATGCATATTCCTAAGGTATTATAATTTGCATTTTTCGCATGGGCTCCTATTACATTTTCATCTCTACCTTTATAAATTGTCCCATCCTCTCTTATATAAAAATGATAGCCTATTCCACTCCATCCATTATCTAAATGAAACTTATGAATATCTTCTGGAGTTTCTGGTGAATCCGTTGCTGAATGATGAATAATTAATCTTTTAGGTGAATTCCCCTTTTTAAGCCCACTTCCCCATTTATAATCAACTTCCTTTATATCTAATTCCTGTCTCATTTTTTCTAACTCTCTACTTGAAATATTCTTTTTATAAGCATCTCTATAACTCTCATCTTTATTAATTTTAGAAAAAACAAAGAAAATACTCCCACAAATAATCAATATAATACTAATTAAAAATATAAGTCTTCTTCTAAAAATCTTTTTTCTTCTCTTTGATAAATTAATATTCTTAATTTTAGTATGCTCCAACTCTGCTCTTCCCCCTTTTATTTTTTAATATAGCACCCCAATATTTCAGCTCCTATTTTAAAATATTAAAAAACACCATAGTATTTAAAAACCTTATATGTAAATAATAAACAAAATTCTTTTTAATCTCTACCTTATTTTTAAGAATTTACATTTTGTTGCCCCTATAATTTTTTATTCCATACTTAAAATATTTTAAATCCTAACCTTAAATTATTATGAATCTTACTATACACATAAAAATAAACTTTTATTTTAAATAAGCTTTTTTTTAAATTTTATAATTAATTTCTTATTTAACTAATATTATGTATAGATAAGTTTTTTTGGAGGAGGTATTTAATATTGAAAAGATCATATAGAGATATGGCCATAATAAGAAAAAGACTTTCGTTTATCCTAGCATTTATTATAATTATGTGTTTTATACTAAGCATTAGATTATCTTATGTAATGATAGTTAAAGGACCTGAATATGCAGAACTAGCTGTTGAACAATGGACAAACGAAGTTAAAATATCTGCAAGAAGAGGAAAAATACTAGATAGAGATCTAAATGAGCTTGCTGTTAGTTCTAACGTTTATAGAGTTGACTTCAACCTAAATGCAATTAGATCTTATACAAAGAAAACTGGAAAAACTAATGAAGAATTAGCTTTAGAAATTTCTAAGGTTCTTGAAATGGATAAGGATACAGTTTTAAAAAAATTAGAATTTAAACTTCCTTCTGGAGCTCCTGCTGGTGCTGCAATCCTTGCTAGAAGAATAGAAAAGGAGAAAGCTGATAAAGTTAAAGAATTAGAAATACCAGGAGTAATGGTTTCTCCAGATACTCAAAGATACTATCCTAATGATAATTTTCTTTCTCATGTATTAGGTACTACTAACTCTGACGGTGTTGGACTAAATGGTATTGAGCTAAAATACGATAGAGTTTTATCTGGAAGTCCTGGATTAAAAATAACTGAGATGGTTAAAGACGGTGCTGAATATCCTTATACTATTTCTAGATTTACAGCCCCTGTAGATGGCAAAGATGTAGTCTTAACAATTGATGAAAAATTACAATACTTTGCTGAACAAATCGCTGAAATAGGTTTAGTACATCATAATGCTGATGCAGCATCAGTAATAATAATGAATCCAAACAATGGTGAAATCTTAGCTATGTCTAACAAACCAGACTTTAATCCAAATAAACCTTATGATGGGGCTGAAAATTTTTCAGGAAATACTTCCTCAGATAGAATTCAAAAAATGTGGAGAAATAGATCTGTTTCAGACTCCTTCGAACCTGGTTCTATTTTTAAGATAATAACAGCTTCCGCTGCAGTTCAAGAAGGGGTAGCTGGTAAGGATGAAACCTATACCTGTAGTGGTGGTCTTCAAAAAGGTGATAGATTCATTAAATGCTGGAAAAGAGGTGGCCATGGCACTCAAACCTTTGAAGAAATAATACAAAATTCATGTAACGTTGGATTTATGAATTTAGGAGAAAAATTAGGCGCTGAAAAATTAAATGAATATATTAAAAAATTTGGTCTTGGTAAAAAATCTGGTGTAGATTTACCTGGTGAATCTCCTGGAATAGTTAAGAAAACAGAAAATATAACAGATATGGACTTAGCAACTATTTCTTTTGGTCAAACTAATACTGTTAACCCAATTCAATTCATGACTGCAGTTAATGCCGTTGCCAATGGTGGCACATTAATTCAACCTCATGTTGTTAAAGAAATAAGTTATATAAATGAAAATAATGATAGAGTTATAGATGAAACCTTTGTCCCTAAAAAAACAGAAAATTTAATAAGCAAAGAAACTGCTGATCAAATAAAATTAGCCCTAGAAAATGCAGTAAAAAATGGATCAGCCAAAGGAGCTTATAAAGAAGGATATGGAGTTGCTGGTAAAACAGGTACTGCCCAAAAAGTTAATCCTGAAACTGGTGGATATGGTGGAGGATATGTAGCTTCCTTTGTTGGTTTTGCTCCTTATGATAATCCACAAATATCTGTTATGGTATCTGTTGATAATCCTAAAAATGGAGAATATTATGGTGGTAGAGTTGCAGCACCTTTAGCTGGAATGCTATTCCAAAATATATTTAACTATATAGATTTAACAGAATTCCACTTAGATGAAAAACTTCCTGAAAAAGAAACTGTTATAATTCCTGAAGTTCGTGGATTACCTATAAATGATGCTACAAGTATGCTAAAAGAATTAGGTATATCTTACGAAATAGAAGGTGAAGGTGAATTTATAGTTGAAAGTAATCCTGCTCCTGGCTATCCAATATCTCCTGATACAAAAATAACCTTAATAGCTGGTGATAGTTCAAACTTAAATAGTGATGTTATAATTCCAGACTTTAAAAACTATTCTAAAGAATCTGCTGAAAAACTTCTTAATCAGTTAGGACTTATAGGAGAATTTGTTGGTGAAGGACCATCTGTAACTAAGCAAAGTATTTCACCTGATGAAGTTGTAAATGGAAATTCAAAAATTACATTAACCTTAGGATATTAAAAATTTGTTAATGTAAAATGTATACATTCCTTATTTAAATAATTATTTAATGGTTAAAATTATTTAATTTCAAAATATAGGCTTAAATATTAAAATTATTTAATTCCATTTATTTGACATTAAATGCAAAAAGTTTTATAAATAATTTGTAAACATTATTAACTTTTTTTTAAAAACTGTTTGATACTTAAGTGGCTTTCCTAAATTAGCCTTTACTACATCGAAACTTTTTCCTTTGCTATTTTAGGTGTTAAACATTATTCAGTCAATGAGAGTACGTAAAGTGCTCTCATTTTTTTATTTAAAATAATTAGTAATTCTAAAAGAGGCTTATATCAAAATAACTTTTAATAAAACTTGCAAACATTCTAAAGCTCATCTAACTACTCTTTTTATAATGTTTGCAAGTTTTATTATTATATTTTGATACAGCCTCATCACCATTTTAAAGCTATCTTCTTGCAAAATCTACAAACTTAAATTTATCTGGTCTATGTCTTGACTCTGTATATTGAAATAATTTTCTTCCTTCTAAATATGTATAACTTTTAACCACAGCTACCATATCATATCCTCTTAAATCTAAAAGTCTTTGATCTTCCTCAGTAGCAGTTTGTACTGTTATCTCTTTTTCAGCATAGGCTATTTTTAACCCTAATTCTCCCTCTATATATTTATATAAAGAATCCTTGCATATTTCTTCTGTAAGTCTTGGAACAAACTCTGCATTTAAATAGTCCTTATCTAAAATTATCTTTTCACCATCAATATTTCTAACTCTTACTACACTCCAAACATATTTATTAGGAGAAACCTCTAATTTTTTCATAAGGCTATCACTAGGACTTTTTAATGTTAATTCCTCTAATATAGTTTCGCACTCTTTTCCTAAGCTATTTTCAATCTCTTTAAAGCTCTTTATACCTGACACAGGAAAATCAAATTTATTCATATCAAGTACAAAGGATCCCTTACCTTTAGATTTTTCAATATACCCATTTTGCTCTAATAAATTTAAGGATTTTCTTACAGTATCTCTAGATACATTGTATTCATCCATAAGTTGTGATTCTGAAGGCAATTTAGTATTTGCTTCAAAAATTCCACTATCTATTTTTCCAACAATATCATTATATATTTTTAAATACTTACTAGACATATTTTAAACTCTCCCCAACCTATAATTATAACTTTTACTACTTTTAAAACTTCTTATAACAAATAACTCAATATTTATTATTACCTATAAATATTAAAATTCAATTATATTTTAACATAATAGTAAGTTTTAAGTGAATTTCAAAAAAATAAAGGAGTTGCATCTTATTTAAAATACAACCCCTTCTTAATTTGTAATATATAATTGATGCGCAAAGTATATCTTTTATACTATTTAAGCCTAAAATTTTTCAATTATTATATATTACTTTTCTAATTTATAAACTATTGATTCATATGGTCTTAACTTTAAATTTAATAAATCTAATGTACTCTCCTTATAATTAGATATTAAAATACTCTTATTGTAATTTTCTAGCCCTTCAATTTCCTTTGATAAATCTACTAAGCACTCTTCTCCATAGAAGTTATTTATAACAAGTAACTTTTCACCATTATAATTTCTTTCATAAGCATAAACTTTAGGATGATCTTCTAAAAGCTGAATGTAATCTCCATAAGCTATTACATCTTCATTCTTTCTTAATTCAATAAGTTTCTTATAATGATAAAATACAGAATTCTTATTTTCTAAAGCTCTTTCAACATTTATTTCTCTATAATTATTAGCAATATTTATCCAAGGAGTTCCTGTAGTAAACCCAGCATTTTTTTCTTCATTCCATTGAACAGGAGTTCTTGAATTATCTCTTGATTTACTCTTAAGGATTTCCATTATTTCTTTTTCATCAATTCCCTCTTCTTTTAAAATGTTAAAATAGTTTATTGATTCTACATCCCTATAATCTTTAATACTTTCAAAGTTTGGATTTGTCATTCCAATTTCTTCTCCTTGATATACATAAGGAGTTCCACTCATCATATGAATTGAAGTAGCTAGCATTTTTGAAGATTCATTAAAGTATTTCTTTACATCTCCAAATCTTGAATTAACTCTTGGTTGATCATGATTACACCAGAAAACAGCATTCCAGCCTCCTCCATTAATCATTCCTCTTTGCCAATTATTAAAAAGTTTTTTTAATTCAATAAAATCAAAATCCATTAAAGACCATTTTTGACCATCTTTATAATCAACCTTTAAATGATGAAAATTAAATACCATTGATAATTCTTTTTCCTTAGGATTAGAATATTTTATACAGTTTTCTATAGTTGTTGATGACATTTCACCAACAGTTACTATTTCTACATCTTTACCAAAAGTTCTTTCATTGAGTTCTTTTAAATACTCATGTATTCTATGTCCATCAGTATAAAATCTTCTTCCATCACCTTCATAATCATTTTCAAATTTTTCTGGCTTAGAAATAAGATTTATAACATCTAATCTAAATCCTTTAACCCCTCTATCTATCCAGAAATTCACCACTTTATAAATTTCTTCTCTTAACCCTTTATTATCCCAGTTTAAATCAGCCTGTGAAACATCAAATAAATGTAGGTAATACTCTCCTAGCTCCTCAACATACTCCCAAGCATTCCCTCCAAACTTTGAAATCCAATTTGTTGGTGGTTCTCCTTTTTTTCCTTCTTTAAAAATGTAATAATTTTTATATTTTTCTTCGCCCTTTAAAGCTCTTTTAAACCATTCATGCTCTGTGGAAGTATGATTAAAAACCATATCAAGCATAATATCTATATTTCTACTTTTAGCTTCCTTAACTAGCTCTTCAAAATCTTCCATTGTTCCATATCTAGGATCAATTTTATAATAATCTGCTATATCATATCCATTATCTTTTTGAGGAGATACATAAAATGGAGTCATCCAAATATAATCTACTCCTAAAGTTTTAAGATAATCTAATTTTTCAATTACTCCTCTTAAATCTCCAAGACCATCTCCATTTGAATCCTTAAATGATTTTGGATATATCTGATAAACAACACTTTTCTTAAAATCTTTCATAATTCACACCTCACACAACTTGTACGTATAAGTTATTTTAAATATATTCTAATTCACTCTTTCTGTCAACACTTGTTAAATTTTAAATATAATTTCTAATTATATTTAAATACGTAATTTAATAGATCTTACCTAGTATTTCATGTATTATTTCACCTAAAATCTATATAATCAAAAGGTGGAGTCCCCCCCACCTTTTTATATTATTTTGAAGCCATGTTAGCTAATTTTGTCTTTGAGAACACTATTGTTAAGATGAATGGTACAACTATTGCTATTCCCATTGCAACTAAATACATTAACATACTAGATGATTGCATTGATAAGATCGCTGGTAATCCACCAACTCCTACTGAGTTTGCCATACATCCCATTGCCATTGAGAACATACCAGAAACCCCTGCTCCAATCATAGAGGCTATGAATGGATATAGATATTTTAAGTTAACCCCAAACATTGCAGGTTCAGTTACCCCTAAATATCCTGAAATACATGCTGGTATTGATATTTGTTTTTCATCTTCATTTTTTCTATTTACATATATCATAGCTAAAACTGCTGATGCTTGAGCTATATTTGATAATGCAATTATTGGCCATAAGAATGTTCCACCTATATCACTTATAAGTTGTAAATCAACTGGTAATAAAGTATGGTGTAATCCTGTTATAACTAATGGTGCATAAATCATTCCAAAAATTCCTGCAAATAACCATCCAAATGATGATGTTAAGCCTGCCACTATAGCTCCTGATATTACGCTACCTATTTTCCAACCTATAGGTCCTAAAACAGTGTGTGCTAATAATACTGTTGGAATTACTGAGAAAAATGGTACTATTATCATTTGTATAGGTCCTGGTGTAATCTTCTTAAATAATCTTTCTAAGTAAACAAAAGTGAATCCAACCATGATTGCTGGTAAAACTTGTGCTTGATATCCTATCATTGGAACTTGAGCAAATCCAAAGTCCCAAACTGGAGCAGCGGCTCCATTACCTGCACTATATGCATTTAATAATTGTGGAGATACTAAAGTTATACCAATAACTATTCCTAGCATTTGATCTGCTCCCATTTTCTTAGCAATTGACCAAACAACTCCTACAGGTAAGAAGTGGAATATTGCCTCCCCTATTAACCATAAGAAACTATGTGTTCCTGCCCAGAATTGAGAAATTTCAACTAAAGTCTTAGTTCCATCTTCAAATAATTTCATATCTCCGATTACATTACGGAATCCTAATATAAGACCTCCAACTATGATAGCTGGTATTAATGGAGCAAATATTTCTGCTAAGCCTGCAACTGCTCTCTGAACTATATTCATATTCTTCTTGGCAGCCTTCTTGACTTCTTCCTTACTTTCTCCAGATACTCCAGTCTGTCCAACAAAATCATTATAAAAAGTTGCAACTTCTGGTCCAATTATTACTTGAAACTGTCCTGCTTGAGTAAAAGTTCCTTTTACACAAGGAATAGCTTTTATTTTTTCAACATCTGCTTTGCTTGTATCATTTAAAACGAATCTCATTCTTGTAGCACAGTGAGTAACTGCAGCTACGTTTTCTTTTCCGCCTATGTACTCTGTTAGTAACTTTGCATCTTTTTCAAACTTACTCATCTTTTTCCCTCCATAACTTGTACGTATATCTTATGGCTTTATACTAACATATACGTATATGTTGTGTCAACCTTTTCATTAATCCTTTTCAAAAGTTTTTATTTACTATTTTTATCATTAAATAATAAAATATTTAACTATATGGTTATTAGTTTAAAAATAGTTAATATACAAGCTACTAAAATATTTATAATAGGAAATTAAACTTTAAAATTTAAAACTATAGCAAATAAAAAAGAAGTCAATGAAAATTACTATAAACTCTCATTTAACTTCTCTTTATAAAACTATTTTATGTTAATATATTTTTTATTTTAAACTTAATAAATTAATATTATAAGACTTGTTTATTCTAAATTTATTTCCTTAGAATATAATATAGTTTCTCTAGGATCATGAAAATAATCTTTTCCATTTTCATCTACAAATGGTTTATAAATTTCAACTTTTATTTTTTTAATATCTTCACCTTCCTTGGCAATATCTGTTAAATATTCTCCATCTTTAAAAACTACGTCTCCACTATCTGTTCTTAATATATTTCCTTTTTCATCATAAACTCTTACCCAATAATCATTTTTTTCTGTATCATAACCAGTAGTAACTAATTTTAATTTAATTGGAGTTGATATTATTTCTTTAATTCCAATACCATCCTTATTAATATCATTAACTTTCATTTTCTTAACTAATGATTTATCAACTTTAACAGGAACCTTAAAACTCCAATCCCCATCAATTTCTGAATATTCAGGTTTATCTCCTATTCCAATAAATTTTCTATAATCAACACTAAATTCAAACTCATCTGGTACTTCTTCTTTTAAATTAGTTAAATCATAACTTTCTACTCCAATAAAAGTATGGTCATTTAAGTATCTACCTTCTAATCCTGAAACATGATTGTCATGCAACTCTTCATCTGTAAAACTAACTTTTGCAATTGTACCTTCATCTAATATTTGCGATTTACACATCATTCTCTCTTCTTTGCATTTATTAGTATAGTCCTTTGAGTTTATATCTTTTATTCTTTCTATCTGTTCTTTTCCTAAATACTTAAATGGTTCTTTACTTTCTAGGATATATGTCACGTAAAGCTCATTTCCATCGCAAAGTATTTCTGACATAGTTACTTTCAATCCATTATTGCTTATACTTTTACCAACTGCTCTTGAATACTTAGAATAGTCACCATTAAACCCTATAAAACTTTGCATTTTTTCAAATGCATTTCCTATGCCTGTCACTCCATAAGCCAAGGTAGTTGTACCAACACCAATTCCAGTAATTATTGCAAGTCCTGCTGCAATATTTTTAAATACTTTCTTATACCCTTTACCTTTTATTTTATTTTTCTTTTTATCCTCATGAGCCATACTTATTGCCTCATCTATAATATCATCTAAATTATTTGGTAAATTTATCTTATCTAAATCTTTTTTATTCATTTAAATAGCCCTCCTTTAAAACCTCACCTAAAGCTTGTTTTGCTCTTCTTAAATAAGTTTTAACTGTGTTTTCTGGAATTTCCATAACCCTTGAGATATCTTTTATTTTCATATCATTAAAGTACATCATGATTATTACTGTTTTATAATTATCATTTAATAAATCTATTGCATTATATAAATCTAACTTTTCCTCTGTGGATATTTCACATTTTTCTTTTCTTATCGGTGTACTTTCATCCAACATTTCATTTTTTCCTTTTTTCTTTAGAAAATCAATTGATACATTTATTAAAATTCTTGTAATCCATGTGTTAAAAAACTTTGCTTTTTTTAATTTTTCAATATTTAAAAAGGCTCTATATACGGTTTCATGTATAACTTCAAGAGCATCTTGCTCATCTTTAACATATAGAAACGCCATTTTATATAAGTATTCTTTATTGTTTTTTATAAGGATTCCAAAGGATTCTTTATTTCCTTTCATTGATTCTTTTATTAATCTAATTTCATTTAATTTATTTTTTCTATCTATATCTAGATATGATATATTCATAGTTTTTTCCATCTTTCCCCTCCTAGCAAAAACTTTAACATCGATGTCTACATACATTAGTCTTCTTAAGTAGCTAGAAAGTTTCAATTTTTTTTATTTTTTCTTTAAGTTAGGTTTTATTTAAAAAACTTTCTAAAATAATTTTCTTTAAACATACCTTTACTAAAAACTATACTAATTATAAATTAAGCAATAAAAAAAGCATATTAAGACTTATATAAATCCTAATATGCTTCTTATAATTTTTATTTAACATATAATAAATACTCACTATTGTTCTATTAAACCTTCTCTAATTAAGAAAGCTTTAGCAACCTCTTCAGGTGATTTACCTAATACATCTACTTCATAGTTTAAGTCAATCATTTTTTCTTCATTGATTTTACCACTTAAAGAGTTTAAAACATCCTTTAATTCTGGATATTTTTCTAATGTCTTATTGTTAACTATAGGTACTGCACTATAATTTACAAAGAATTTCTTATCATCTTCTAAAGTTTTTAAATCAAACTTTTTAAGAAGTCCATCTGTTGAGAATGCATCTATAGCCTGTGATTCCCCATTTGATAGTGCTGAGTATCTAAGACTTCCATCTAAAGATTTAACATTTTTAAAATCCATGCCATAGTAATTCTTTAATCCTACTAAACCATCTTGTCTATTTTGGAACTCAATAGTTGGAGATAATACAAATTCATTACTGTACTTTGATAAATCTGATATGGTATTTATCTTATACTTATCAGCTAATTCTTTTGATATAGCTATATTATAAGTATTATTAAAACCTAGGGGTTCCATTACTGTTAACCCATGTTCCTTGTTCATATTTTCTTTTATGCTATTATAATAATCTACACTATTATCAATATTATTTTCTTTCATAACATTAACAAGTAATGTTCCAGTATAATCAACATACATGTCAACATCACCTTTTTCAAGGGCTCCAAAGGCAACTGATGTTCCTCCTAGATTTAGCTTTTTTTCAACTTGTAAATCTGTTTTATCCTGAACTAAATCTGCATACATATTTCCTAAAATAAGTTGTTCAGTAAAGTTTTTTGATCCAATAACCACTTTATCTTTTTTACCTGATATGAATGATGAAATTCCCATAAATAAAATGGCTATTATCATTATTACACTTATTACTTTAAGAACAAAAGTATTTTTCTTTTTATTATCATTACTTAATCCCTTTGGTGTAACAGCTACCTCTATTTTCCCAAAAATAAAGTCAACTATTAAGGCTAAAATACAAGCTGGTATAGCTCCTGCTAAAATCATATTATTATTTACCGTTTGAACTCCTGAGAATACTAAGTATCCAAGTCCACCGGCACCAATAAAGGCAGCTAAAGTCATAAGCCCTACAGCTGTAACTGCTGATATTCTTATACCAGACATTATTATTGGCAATGCTAATGGTAATTGTATCTTAAATAAACTTTGGTTCTTAGTAAGTCCAATTCCCTTAGCAGATTCTAATACTACAGGGTCTATGCCAGAAATTCCTGTATAAGTGTTTTTAACTATTGGAAGCAATGAATATACTACAACCATGAAGATTGCAGGTGTACTTCCTATTCCTAATATGGGAATAAGCAATCCTAGTAAAGCCATAGAAGGCACAGCTTGTACTAAGTTTACAAATCCTAGTATAGGCTTTCTTAAAAATTTGACCCTTGAAACAAGAATTCCTAAAGGAACTCCTATTAATATAGCTATTCCTATAGCCGTAATTGTTAAATATATATGTTGAACTAATAAATCTAATATTTGTGTTTTCTGTGAAATTACATATTGTAATAAATTATTCAAATATATTCACCTCCATGTCTAAGAATTGGTCGCTTAATATTGAAAGTAAACTACTTCTTGTTATAAGCCCTACTAATTTTTCTTCTGAGTTAACAACAGGTATAAATCCTACTGAATTTTCATTCATTACAGTTAAAATATCAACTAAACTGTCATCTTCATTAACTCTTAGTGGATTTTCACTCATAATTTCTGAAAGTGCTCTTGATTTTCCATTTGTAATCTTTATATCTTTAAAAGTAACAATACCTTTAAGTACATTTTCTTTATCAATAACTAATAAACTATCAACCTTATTACTTCTCATTATTTCGATTCCTTGTAATATGGTTCTAGCACCTTTAACAGATACAGGATTTTTTATCATTATATCCTTTGCCTTTATAAAATCAGGATTATTCCAAACCCTATCTGATCCTATAAAATCTCTAACAAAATCATTTGCTGGATTTCTAAGTATATTTTCTGGAGTATCATATTGAGCTATTTTTCCTCCATTCATTATGCATATTTTATCTGCTATCTTTAAAGCTTCATCCATATCATGGGTAACAAAAATAATTGTCTTTTTAAGCTCCTCTTGAATAGTAAAAAGCTCTTCTTGAAGTGAAGTACGCGTTATTGGATCTAAAGCACTAAAAGGCTCATCCATTAAAATTATCTCAGCATCTGTAGCAAAGGCTCTTGCAAAACCTACTCTCTGTTGCTGTCCTCCACTAAGCTCTGATGGATACTTATTTAAATAAATTTCAGGATCCAATCCAACCATATTTAAAAGATATAAAGTTGTCTGCTCTATTTTTTCAACATCTTTGCCCTTTTTTAGTCTTGGAATAAGCTCTATATTTTCCTTTATTGTTAAATGTGGAAACAATCCATTATTCTGAATTACGTATCCAATATTTCTTCTTAATTCAATAGGGTTTTCTTGAGCTAAAGATTTCCCATTTATAAATATTTCACCAGAAGTAGGTGTTATTAACTTATTTATAAGTTTTAAAGTAGTTGTTTTACCGCATCCACTAGAACCTATTAAAACAACTAGACTTCCTTTATCAATAGTTAAAGAAATATTATCTAGTATCTTTCTGTCCCCTATTTGTTTAGATACATTTTTTATTTCTATCATAAAAATCCCCCTTTTCTTCTGACAACTTTTATTGTTTAAAAAAGTTGTTAGTTCATTGTAACACGATTTTAAGTTAAATTCAAATTTTAATTTGTTTAACCTAAAATTTATTTCATATAATTTATTAAATACTAAATACTATGTTAGTCTCTATTAATGGCTATATTACTATATTAATAAGCTTTTAAAATAGTATTTAAAATAATAAAAAAACACCATTATATAAAACAGTGCTCTACATAATAAAATCTATTTATTTTTTGCCTCATTTAAAATATTCTTTACATCTGTACTAGTTCTTCTTTTATTCTTTTTACTTTTACTAAATTCATTACAAATATTATATATTAACAAATTTGTATCCTCCTTTTAATTTACATTTTAAATGAATTCTCCTTATATAGAGAATTCAACTTTCACTTAAATTATAGACATAATTTAATATTTATATATCAAAATTTTTATTTTTTTCCTTTAATTCACAGGTTTAGTTATAAGTATTAAAAATCATCTAGTTTCTCTTTTGAGTTAACAACTAGTATGAATATATTCTATTTTTTCAACAAAAATTAAACTAATCAAATATCATTCTAAATCAACTTTAATTAGTTATAATACATGAAAATACATATTATTAATTTTTCATTCACGTATTACCTTTTTGTAAATCTTAAATAAATAGTCCTATGATGTAAAACTATCCTAAATTAATAATATACTTTTAAATTTTTTACTGGATTTATTAAGAATATTTTAGGTGTTATGTTTTTATACCATTTATCATGTTTTTAGAAATTTTAAAACATTAGTATAAAATAATTTTTTTACCTATTGAAGTGAAAATCCTCTTTACGAAGTGAATTACAATTTACCATATTGTAATTTAAATATTTTATCTCTCTTCTATACCTTTTTAAACCTGAGAATAAACTCTAAACTTTATTACATTATAAAAATAATTTATTTCTATATTCTAGTTTCAGCATTTAAACCCACAAGCTGAGAGTTAAGTATAACATATAAAAGAAATAAATGCAAACATTTGTTCTCTTTTTAATTTAGAAACCTTGTCTTAAAAATATTTTTTCTAATATTTAAAGTAAAAAAATTTATCAAAGTTCATTAATAAAACTTACAATTAATATTTTATGTACTCTAAGTTTTATTAATAAATTACTTTGATAAATTCTCTTAACTCTATTGATCAACCTAAAAATCAATATTTAAATATAACCAAATTTAATTTTTATATAAGATTCTCTTAACTAAATATAAAACTTTTATTTTAACCTTTATTACTAAAATGTATATCTCTTATTACATCATCTATTTTTTCAACAGCCTTATCTTCAGCCTTAAATTTTTCCTCTACACTAAAACCTGTTCCATCCACTAATAATGGGTGGAATTTTTTTATTCCTAAAAATTTCATTACATCTTCAATATAATTTAATCCTTTGTTAAATACTCCTCTAGTAAGCCAAGGAATTTCTCCACCTGAAGATTGTATGTACACCATTTCTCTCTGTTTATCATCTAACAATCCTTTAACTTCTTCTGGTGTTACTTTAATTGTTATTTTATTTTGAACAACACAATCTATATATTCCTTCAATGGTGCTGGGAAAGATAATGTCCATAAAGGGGCTGCTATTACGTATAAATCTGCACTTTTAAATTGCTCACTTAACTCTATTATTCTTTTTACTTCTTCCTTTGTCTTGGCATCTATACTAGCAGTCTCACAATCTACCACAGAACTTCTTCCTGAAAAATGCTTATGCTCTAATCTAGGAATAAAATCTTTGTATAAGTCAACTTCCTCTATTTCAAACTCTGGATTTAACTCCACAAACCTATTTATAAAAGCTCTTCCAATAGTCTTACTTGATGAAAGCTTCTCTGGCTTTGAGTTTACTGTAATATAAAGTAACTTTTTCATATACTCACCTCATTTAATTTTTCTAAATTAACTTCTTTTTCTTATCTTGTGATTTTTTTAGTTTTTTATTAATAATTATCTAATTTTAAATAAGTTTTTATTTTTTAGCCAAAATAAGTTTATATTATTAAAAATACTTACCATAAAACTTAAATTTCATTGATAACACTTATCACTTTATTATTGACAAAAGAAAAATCAAAGAGTATATTTGAATCACAACCACCCCCTAGGGGAGGTAAAAATTTAAAAGGAGGAAAACTGTTATTCCTTTCTTTATAACAAGGGAATATGGCAGCTATAATTTTTATGATAAATAAATCACTTAAAATAAAGGGTATGAGTTGTGCCGCTTGTGCTGCTAGAATCGAAAAAGTTCTAGGTAAAATGGATGGTATATCAAAAGCTAATATTAATTTAGCAACTGAAAAATTAAATTTAGAGTTTGATGAAAATAAAATTTCCTTTAAAGAAATAGAAGAAAAAATAAAGAAACTAGGCTTTGAACTAAAAGGAAACAATCAATCTACTTCATTTAAGGTAGAAGGTATGACTTGTTCAGCCTGTGCAGCTAGAATTGAAAAAGTA
This sequence comes from Clostridium sp. CTA-17, assembly GCF_054767895.1. Taxonomy (NCBI): domain Bacteria; kingdom Bacillati; phylum Bacillota; class Clostridia; order Eubacteriales; family Clostridiaceae; genus Clostridium; species Clostridium sp. CTA-17. Next base: position 151,430 of record NZ_BAAABF010000005.1, on the reverse strand, counting down.
ACAAGCAAAATGGATGGTGTTGAAAGTTCTAATGTTAACTTTGCAAATTCTACTCTTAATATTTCTTTCGATAAAGATAAACTTTCTACTAATGATATAAAAGCAAAGGTAGAAAAATTAGGATATAAACTTTTAGATGCATCTCAAGAAGATGAACATCAAAAAGCAAAAGAGGATGAAACTAAAAAAATGAAAAATAGACTTATTGGTTCAGCAATATTCACTATTCCATTATTCATAATCTCAATGGGACATATGATTGGTCTTCATTTACCTAATATAATAGATCCAATGCATAATCCCTTAAACTTTGCGCTTATTCAATTAATTCTTACAACTGTGGTTATATTCATATGTAGAGATTTCTTTATACATGGTTTTAAGAACTTATTTATGAGAAGCCCTAATATGGATTCCTTAATAGCTATAGGAGCTGGTGCTGCATATGTTTATGGATTATTTGCAATATATCATATTTATATGGGTGATAGTAACTATGCTATGCAGTTATATTTTGAATCTGCTGGAACAATACTTACATTAATAAGTTTAGGTAAATACCTAGAAACTTTAACTAAAGGTAAAACTTCTGATGCAATAAAAAAACTTATGGGATTAGCCCCTAAAACAGCTACTCTACTTGTAGATGGAAAAGAAAAAATTGTATCTATTGATGAAGTTCAAGTTGGTGATTTAATACTTGTTAAGCCAGGTGAGAAATTGCCTGTAGACGGTAAAGTTGTAGAAGGATATACATCAATTGATGAAAGTATGCTAACTGGAGAAAGTATTCCTTCCGAAAAAAATATAGGTGATACTGTATTTGGAGCTAGTATAAATAAAAATGGAAGAATAATTTATGAAGCTACAAAGGTTGGTAAGGATACTGTAATTTCTCAAATAGTTAAGTTGGTAGAAGATGCTCAAGGATCAAAAGCTCCAATTGCAAAATTAGCTGATACTATTTCAGGTTATTTTGTACCTATAGTAATATCTTTAGCAGTAGTTGCAAGTTTAGCTTGGTATTTCTCTGGTGAAAGTAAAACTTTTGCACTTACAATCTTTATATCTGTATTAGTAATTGCTTGTCCATGTGCTTTAGGCCTAGCTACCCCAACAGCTATTATGGTTGGTACAGGTAAAGGGGCTGAAAACGGAATACTTATTAAAAGTGGTGAAGCTTTAGAAAGCACACAAAATTTAAATACTGTTGTATTCGATAAAACAGGAACTATAACTGAAGGAAAACCTAGGGTTACAGATATTATTTGTGAAAATCTTTCAAAAGATGAACTACTTGCATTAGCTGCCTCAGCTGAAAAAGGTTCAGAACATCCTCTTGGAGAATCTATTGTTAGAGATGCTGAAGAAAAAAATCTTACTCTAAAAACTGTTTCAAATTTTGAAGCAATACCTGGTAAGGGAATTCAATGTTCTATTGAAGATAAAAGAATTTTATTAGGTAACTATAAACTTATGAAAGATAAAAATATAAATCTTAAAAATTTATTAGCAACTTCTGAAGAATTAGCTTTAAAAGGAAAAACTCCTATGTTTATTGCTATTGATGAAAAAATAGCTGGTATAATAGCTGTTGCTGATACAGTTAAAGAAACAAGTAAAAAAGCTATAGAAACTCTACAAAAAATGGGACTTGAAGTAGTAATGTTAACAGGAGATAACCTAAAAACAGCTAATGCTATTGCAAAAGAAGTAGGTGTAGATAGAGTTATTGCTGAGGTTCTTCCTCAAGAAAAGGCTGAAAAAATTAAAACTCTTCAAGATGAAGGCAAAAAAGTCGCTATGGTTGGTGATGGAATAAATGATGCTCCTGCTTTAGCTATTGCTGACATTGGAATGGCTATAGGTTCTGGAACTGATATAGCAATGGAATCTGCTGATATAGTTCTAATGAAAGGTGATATATTACATGTTGTTGGTGCTATTCAATTAAGCAGACAAACAATGAAAAATATAAAAGAAAACTTATTCTGGGCATTTGGATACAATACTTTAGGTATTCCAGTAGCAATGGGAGTTCTTCATATATTTGGAGGCCCATTACTTAATCCAATGATAGGTGCCTTTGCTATGAGCTTTAGTTCAGTATCAGTGTTACTAAATGCTTTGAGACTAAAAAAATTCAAACCAAATTATAAGTAATCTTTTTAACTTAAATATATTATATTTTAATTATAAACTTTTAAAATCCTTAAACTTTAATTACAAAATAAAAAAACAGAGTCTTTTGACTCTGTTTTTTTATTTTAAATTAATATTATTTATTAACTTGTTCTGCTTCAACAACTACTAATGGAACTGATTTATCCTTTAGGAAATCAAATATTTCAACAAACTTATTTCCATCATGGTTAAATCTATTATCCATAGCCTCTTTATCTACTTCTAAAGTAACTTTTAAATCTGCAGCACTTGTAATTTTATCAGAATCTTCAGCTTCAGTATAAAGTGAATCTAACTCAAATTCAAAAGTTCCATCAGCATTGCTCTTCATTGGTAATTCAAGCTCAGCTAATTCAAATTTTAAATTAAACAAATCATCAAAAAGAACAGCTTGGTCACCAATTGTAGCAACAACTTTTCTAGCTATCTCTGGATTTAATTTAACTGATACTTTTTGCTTTAATGTACCTGAATTAGATATTACAAATTCTCTTTGGAAACTATCCCCTGGTCTAACATTTTTAAAATGTTTAGTTGCATTTTTATTTATTATTTCTGATGTTTCATCAACAATCTGCCATCCATCAGTATGTTCTTTTACATCAACATCTAAAGTACCCATTGTTAACTTAATTCCTGAATCAACTTCTGCTCTATCTGAGAACCAAGCATATGATCCAACTGCTCCTACCATTAATGTTCCTGCTAATAACATACCTAATAATTTTTTCTTCATAAAATTTCTCCCCCAAACATTTCATTTTTTATATACACGCAATATATAAATACTTTAATAATCTACATAAATATTTATATTCGTTTACATTACATAATATTACTTATTTTTTACTTATTTACATTTAATTTTAAATTTATTCATTACCTAGCAGTTCTAATAGTCTTACTTTCTTTAGCTGAAAGTTCTCCATTTGAATATTTAGCTGCCACTTTAAAATTGTAAATAGTATGTCTATTTAATTTTGAAACCACAAACTCTGTAGATTCAACTGGAACTTCTATTAATTTCTTTCCATCTTTATATATTACATATCCCTCTAACCCCTCAATTGTTATTGGAGCATTCCATGTTAATTTAACATTTTTCTTATTTATTTCTTGAATTTCAAAATTTTGTACTGGATTTACTACTATCTCTCCTGAAACTTCTTCATTAATTTTAACTTCCTTACTTGAAAGTTCTAACTCATGAGTATTTCCATCTCCAGCTCCTACTAAAGCTGTTGTTAATCCTAAAACTTCTAATTCAGAAGAAATCTTTGGAGTTAAGTTAACTTTTACTAGATCTGAATTTTTTTCTATTTCACTTCCTAAAGAAGCTACTAATATTCTGACTTTTCCAGGTTCAACTTCTTTACTCTTTACAAATAAAGAATCATTAAATGAAGTAATTTCATTTACTTTAAATGCTTCTGCATTATATTCAAATAAATATTCTGCTGAATAAGCTTCTGTATCTCCATTTAATCCCTCAATTCCTAATATAGCATCAAATGCTGAGCCAACTTGAACTTCATCATTAACCTTTAGGGTTGAATTTCCAACAGTTGTTTTTAATTCACCAATCTGTACATTAATTCCTGTATTATCTAATCCATTCAAAGTTGAAACTTTATTATAAACAGTATTAAGTTCTAAAGCATTATTTTCCTTAAGCTTTATTTCATAACTTCCAGGATTAATCCCTTCTGGCATAGTTCCTTTAAATATAGCTGAGCTTTTTCCTTCATAATTAACCATATTTAATGGTACATCTACTCCTCCTATATCTAAAGTTATCTTTCTATCTCCTATGATACTAACTAATTGATTAAAGTTTACTTTTATTGAAATTTCCTCTCCAGGATTGTAAGTTAAATCTTCATCTAAAATTTCAATTGATTGAACTGAAGCTGATGGTGAATCTTCAGAAGCATTAAACTTAAGGTAATTTAAATCAAATTCAGTATATGCCATTCTGCCTGCCCCTTCACCCTCGTAGAATAATCCTAGGTTTCCATCTGGTAACTCTGTTAAACAAGAATAAGCAAATGAACCTGGCTTAACTGTCTTATTATAAATCCAATCAAATTCATATCTTGGTTCTCCATTGTCATAAGTTCCATTCTCATTTATTAAGCCAACCTTAACACTTCCATTTACTCTACTACTTGCATCTGGATTTGAGAATATAATTGCATCTTTACCATTTATTTTTCCACTATAATTTATAACACTTAATTGGCAATAAGGCTCTCTTAAAGAAGTATCTTCTGGAACTTCATCATGCCATGTTGCTCCTCCATCAAAACTAGTTGCAATTCTTGTATATGAACCAGTATTTCTCATAAATAATTTTAGTTGTCCATTTGGCATTTCAACTACTTGGCACTCTGTCAACTGTGTTCCTGAAGAAACTGTTTCAGAGCTTACAGAAGCTGTATCTATTGGAGATTCTCCTAAATTCCAAGTTTCACCAAAGTCATCACTATAAATTACAGCACTTGATTGGAAATTATTTTGATTAGTATAGTATATTGGGAATACTAATCTACCTTTATGCTCTCCATTTTTTATTTGAATTCCCTTTCCTGGTGCAGTTCCAAAGAATTTCATCCATTCTTTCTTAAGTCCTGGATTTAAATCCTCTGGTTCACTCCATGTTTTACCATCATCATCACTATAAATCATTTCAATATGAGCTGTTCCAACAGCCTTAAGTGGAGAATTACTTAGTAAAGCATTTCCTACTTCTTCTCCATTTTGAAGAAGGGTCTTATCATTTTTCATTACATAATCAGTTTCATTTCCTTCTGAATTATAAACAATTCCATCTTCTCTAACTGTATATTCATTATTTTGAGCATCTTTTAATATAAAATAATATTTTCCATCAATTTCTTTATATCCACTTCCACCCTCTGTATTAGGGAATCCATAACCTTCTGGGAAATGAGTTACTATAAGAAATATTCTCTCTTTTTCAATTCCATTCTCTTCTATGGTAGCTGACATAAGAGAAGTATCTATAGCTGCTGATTTACCTGGATAATCTAATATTACTTTTCCTTCTTCCCATTCTCCATTTACTTCTTTTCTTCTTATACCTACATCTATGTTATTATTAGGAGCATCATGATCTCCGTTATTTCTAACATCTATAGAAGCTAAAACCGTTCCTTTTTTAGTTGTTTCTAAAGCAGGAATTCTATATCCTCTTGATTCTAAATATCCAGGATAGAATAATTCTACTGGTTGTGTTTTATAAACATCATCTGGTAATAAACTATCTTCTAATGGTGCTTTAGTTTCTCCTGTTTTTCTTAACAAATAATTATCACTTACTGGTTTATCATAAATATTCATAAAATCTATATTTCCTCTAAATAAGTACTCATTGTACCCATTTGCTCTATCAGTTTTACCAATAAATCCACTATTAAGATTTATTGCATTTAAAAATTTAATATTTGGATCTGATACAGTTTTAACAAGAGAACCATTTAAAAATATCTTAGCTCCTACTCCCTTTTCTATTTTTAAAGCTAAAGTATTTATTCCTTTATTGAAAGTAACCTCTGCACTGTGATGTACATTAAAATCTCCATTTCCTTCTTGTCTTCTAAGCTCATATCCTACTTTCCCCCCACTTACATAAAGTGAAAAATAGTTATTTGCTTTATTTCCATCACTTAAACCAATTAAACTTTGAATTGAGGTATCATTCATATTAAATCTAGTGACTATAGTTCCTTCTTCTAGTGAGGAGAATTTTTCTAAATCCCCAGTTATATTTACCCTTTCTTCCTCCTTAGTTATTTTTAAGTTTCCATAGTTAGCAATTTCATCTACTTCGCCTTTGATTTCATAAACATTTAACTCTGCTATTGAAGCAAATCCACCAACACCTTGAATTGCAGTTATTTTTATCTCTTCTGCATCAATAGGAGAATCAAAAGTTACAGTTTTAACTAAATTATTTTCTTCCCAGGTTCCCTCTGCAACTAAAGCTTCCACTCCATTATTAATAGCATGAATTTCATACTTAGTTATAAATCCATTGTTTCCACTTGTTCTTGGTGTAATAGCTATAGAACTAACTTTTCTAGAACTTCCTAAGTTTACTGATAAGCTCTGTGGAAGTGCATCACTCCCATTCCATTTTGTATGCCACATAGTATTTGTATTTCCATCAATAGCATTTGAAGCTGGATCTTGCCCCTCTTCCGAAGTTGCACTAGCTGTCATTTCTGATTGTGGAATAGCAGTTTCAATAATAGCTTGTCTACTATCTACAACAACTTGCTTATCATTTACATTAGGATTAGCCTTTACTAAATATCCTCCCATATTAGAAATAAATAAACTTGCAACAAATGTAGCAATAATCTTTTTACTTTTCATTATCTCTCCTCCCTTAAAATAAAATTAACCTCATATTATGTATACGTTTAAATAAACTCTAATATGACTAAAAATGTGTAAAATATACTTTATAATACATAAATTTTATATTTATATATTAATTAATAATAACTCCCCACATAAATAAGTTATAATTAATTTGAGAAACATATAATAAATACTAATAAAAAAATTAGGAGGGATAATTATTGAAAGAACTTTTTGTAGGTTATTTAGTTGTAATAAATTTAGTGGCAATAATTCTAATGTATATAGATAAGCAAAAAGCTAAAAAACATCAATGGAGAATAAGTGAAGATACCTTAATAGGCGTTTCTATAATAGGAGGAGGAATTGGAGCATTATGGGGAATGCATGTCTTTCGTCATAAAACAAAACATGCAAAATTTACTATAGGTATTCCTTTAATAATAGCAATTCAAGCACTTTTAATTCTTTACTTTATTAGATAAATACGCAAAAGAACTGTATCAAATTAACCTTAAAAAAATTCCTAAAACTATTTTTGAAAGAGTTACTAAATACTCTCTCTTACTAATTTCTGAATTTTTTCTTGGCTTTTGATACAGTTCTATTTTTTATATTTAACTCTCTAAAAATTCTAAATTAAATTTAACTAAAAATATATTTTGCATAAATTTTAAATTCAATTAACTTTAAAAATCTCTAAATATTCTCTTCACTGAATCGATTAAGAACTAGTTTTAATTTTAACTAGTTCTTAATCTATACCACTTTTATCTAAAGCTAATCTATCTTTAAACTCATTCTATTTGTTATTTGCTACTAATAACATCTCTCTTAAAACTTTACAAGCTACAGCCGTTGATGCTCCTGTTGGGTCATACTGTGGTGATAATTCATTAATATCAAATCCAACAATATTTAACCCTCTAAGTTTTAATATTGAATTTAGAAGCTCATTAAACTGAATTCCACCTGGTTCTGGTGTTCCTGTACCTGGGAATACAGATGGGTCTAAAACATCTAAGTCTATCGTTACATAAACAGGTTTACCTTTAACCCTTTCTAAGGCATAATCTAAAGTATCACAATTAAACTTATTTGTATAAACGTGATCCTTTGCCCATAAAAATTCTTCTTTTTCACCAGAACGTATTCCAAATTGGAATATTTTATTATCTCCTACTAGATCCCAAACTCTATGTATAACAGTAGCATGAGATAGTTTTTGACCTAAATAATCTTCTCTTAAATCTGCATGAGCATCAAAGTGAATTACATGAACATCAGGATATTTTTTAAATACTCCTTTAAATGCCCCTAAAGTTACTAAATGCTCTCCACCTATCATAGCTGGTATTTTTCCATCTTCAACAACCTTAGTTGAAAAATCCTCTATTAAAGCTAATGCTCCCTCTGAATTTCCGAAAGGAAGCTCTATTTCTCCTCCATCGAAAATATTAAAATCATAAAGATCTAAATCTTGATATGGACTATAGCTTTCTAATCCCCAAGATTCTCCTCTCATCACTTGGCTTGCAAACCTAGTACCTGGTCTAAAAGAAGTTGTTGAATCAAAAGGAGCTCCAAATACAACTATGCTTGATTCATCATATTCAGCTTCACACCCTATAAAAGTGCTTACATTTCTATTCATCAACATTCTCTAGCATCTCCTTAACATAATTAGGTAATGCAAAACATCCTTTATGCAAATCAGTGTTATAATATTTAGTTTTTAATCCTAAATCATTCCACTTTTCTATATCAGCATTTAATGGATCATATTTTTTTGATGCAAAACCAAATAGCCAATGTCCTGATGGATAAGTTGGTATATGAGCTTGATAAACTCTACATACTGGGAAACATTCTTTTATTCTCTTATGAGCTCTCTTCATCCCCCTTGCATACTCTTCATAGTATGGGCTTTCATGTTGATTTACAAGTATTCCATCTTCTTTTAAGGCCTTAAAGCAATTTCCATAAAATTCTCTTGTGAATAAACCTTCTCCAGGTCCAAATGGATCTGTTGAATCAACTATTATTAAATCATATTTATTTTCAACTGAACGTACAAATTTTAATCCATCTTCAAAGAATAAACTTACTCTAGGATCATCTAATTTATTAGCTGTTTGAGGTAAATATTCTCTACAAACATCAACAACTAACTTATCAATTTCAACCATGTCTATTTTTTCTATAGTTTCATATCTTGTAAGTTCTCTTACAGTTCCACCATCTCCTGCTCCTATAACTAGTACATTTTTTATATTAGGATTTGTAGCCATTGGAACATGAACTATCATGTCATGATAAATAAATTCATCCTTTTCTGTTACCATCATAAGTCCATCTAATGTGAAGAAAGTTCCAAACTCTTGAGATTTAAAAACATCTATTCTTTGGAAATCGCTCTTTCCACTATAAAGTTGTTCATCTACTTTGATTGAAAAACGTACCTTGTCTGTATGTTCTTCTGTGTACCATAATTCCATAATTAAAAATCCTCCTAACAATCTAAAACATTTATATATTCAATTTCCATATCTTCAGGGCCTGTAACTAAACTTCCCTTTTTCTTAGAATACTCAATATAGTCTATAGTCTCCTTAGTTATAAGCTCTCCTGGGGCAAGTATTGGAATTCCTGGTGGATAACACATTACAAATTCTCCAGAAATTAATCCTTCACTTTCTCTTAAAAGAACCTTCTTCTTTTCAGCATAAAAAGCCTCTTTTGGCTTAACCTTAACTATAGGATCTATATATTCGTGGTCAAAAATATCTTTTTTATCTTTTTCATGAATTCTCTTAATCTCACTTAAAGCTGAAACTAATCTCTCAATGTTATATCTAGTATCTCCAACTGATATTATGGCAAGAATATTAGCCACATCTCCAAGCTCTATTTGAATTCCATAATCATCTCTTAATATGTCATAAACTTCTATTCCAGCAAGTCCAGTTTCTAAAGTGTTTATAGTAAGCTTAGTTACATCAAAATCATGAATATCATCACCATTATTTATTTCTTTTGAGAAAGCGTAATAACCACCTATCTTATTTATTTCTTCTCTTGCATATTCAGCTATTCCAACAACCTCTTCAAATATTTTTTCTCCATTTAAGGCTAAATTTCTTCTAGCAATATCTAAAGAAGATAAAAGTAAATAAGAACCACTAGTTGTTTGTGTTAAGTTTATTATTGTTCTCACATAATCTGGCTTAATTCTGTTACATTTCATAAGTAACATAGAACTCTGAGTTAATGATCCTCCTGTTTTATGTATGCTAACTGCTGCCATATCTGCCCCTGCCTCCATAGCTGATACTGGGAGTCTCTTATCAAAATAAAAATGAGTTCCATGAGCTTCATCAACTAAGACATACATATTATTTTCATGAGCTAACTTAACTATTTCTCTTAAATTAGAGCAAATTCCATAGTATGTAGGGTTATTAACAAAGATAGCCTTAGCATCTGGATTTTCCTTAATAGCTTTTTTTATATCTTCCATTGCCATTCCTAGAGAAATTCCAAGCCTACTATGAATTCCTGGATTTATATAAACAGGAGTTACCCCTGTTATTATTAAGGAATTTATAGCAGACCTATGCACATTCCTAGGCATTATAATCTTATCCCCGTCTTTACAAACACTCATTATCATGGCTTGTACAGCTGATGTAGTTCCATTAACCATGAAAAATGCCTTATCAGCACCAAAGGCCTCAGCAGCTAATTCTTCTGCATCCTTTATAACAGAAGTTGGATGACAAAGATTATCTAAGGGTTTCATTGAATTTACATCTACTGAAACACAATCTTCACCTAAAAATTCTCTTAATTCTGTATTTCCTCTTCCTTGTTTATGACCTGGTACATCAAAAGGAACAATTCTTTGATTCTTGTACCATTTTAATGCTTCATAAATAGGAGCATTTTCTTGAGAAAGTCTTTTCACAGAAATCCCTCCTTTTCTTAATAAATATTTACACCACCGTATATTTCAATCATCTCTTTTGATATTCTATCTCTTATTTCTCTTCTATCATTCGGAGATAATTCATATGGATCAGAGTTAAATAAATAATTATTTAAAGCTATATCCTTAAGCATCATTTTTGTATGGAATATATTAGATTGATAAACATTAACATCCATAGCATCGTATTTTTTTAGGGTTTCTCCATCTATATAATCTTGAATAGATTTTATATCATGGTCTATGTAACACTTTCTGCCATCAACATCTCTAGTAAATCCTCTAACTCTATAGTCAATAGTTATTACATCTGAATCAAAACTTCCAATTAAGTAATCTAGAGCATTTAATGGAGATATTTTTCCACAAGTAGATACATCTATATCCACTCTAAAAGAAATTATATCGTTATTTGGATGAAATTCTGGATAAGTGTGAACTGTAAGATGACTCTTATCTAAATGTCCAACTACACTATCCCTAAGCTCCAAATATGAAAGTTCTCCTTTATTACATGATGGGTCAATTAGTGCTACTGGTAATGCCTCTTCTGTTATAAGAACATTTACACTAGCTCCCTGAGGTTCATAATCTTGTTTTGAAATATTTAGGACATGAGCTCCTATCATTTCTGTAACATCACAGAGAATCTTTGTAAGACGTTCAGAATTATACTGCTCGTCTATATATTTTATGTAATCTTCCTTTTCTCTTTCTGTTTTTGCATAACAAATATCATAAATATTAAAACTTAATGTCTTAGTAAGATTATTAAAACCATAAAGGCATATTTTTTCTTTCAACCCTAACATCAATCCTTTCTTTAACCAACTCATTTTACTGCATAAATATAAATTTTGAATTTATTATATATCACCATTTTATTTTTTTCTATAGAAAATTGTTTCTAACCCTTATTTTAAGCTATCTTCAAATGGCATCGTTAATACTTTGGTAACAAAAACTAAGTAAAATACTTAGTATTACTAAACTTTAATTTTATTAAAATAAACTAAAAAGTATTTAAATATGCCAATTGAAAGTAATTTTAAGTAAAAATCAAAAAAATCCAAAAAAACTTATTTGTTAAGTTTTTTTGGATTTTGTAAATATTTTATTAATAACTATACAGTATATTCTTTAACTATAGCTTTGAATTCTTCACTATTCTCTTTAATCCACTCTTCAAAAGTTGAATTCTTAGCTTCTACAGCCTTTGCAACCTTAATTAAGAACTCTGGAACCTTATCTTGAAGTATATCTCCATAGTAATCACCTAAACGAGTTTCACCTATTCCTAATTTTCCACCAAAATGTAATTCAAATACATTTGATAAAACATCTCCAACTTTTTTCTTCTTACCAGCAAATCCTATATCTCCTATTTCATGCATACCACAAGAATTTGGACATCCTGAGAAACGAACTCTTGGTAATGTTCCTTCTTTAATTGAATTTTCTTTTAATAATTCTACAAATTCTCTTAAAGTTTTTTGACTTTCTAATACTCCCATTTGGCATATTGGTGTACCTATACAAGAAACACTTCTTTGAGCTAAAGTTTCTCCACCTTTACCTTGAGTAAATTCTAAGATAGCTTCAGCTTCTTTTCCATTTAAGTTTCTTACATACAGATTTTCATCCATACCTAATCTTACTTCTACTTCTTCTATTTTCTCTATTTTTTCTATTAATTCTTTTAATACATCTAAGCTTAATTGTCCTCCAACTGGATGGAATAAAACAGTATATAATCCTTCTTGTTTTTGAGGTATTAATCTTTCATGTTTTATATTAGTTTTTTCACCTTTTTTATTATATTTTATATCTTCAACCTTAAGGTCTAATCCACCTTTAGCTTTCACTTCTTCTAAATGTTTTCTAAAGCAGTTTTTAAACTCTTCTTCACCCATTCTCTCAACAATATATCTTATACGAGCTTTTCCGTGATTTTTATAATCTCCTTCAGCTACGAATAAATTAGTCATAGCTTCAAGACAATATAAAACGTCCTTCTCATCTATTAACTCATCAAATTCAACTGATTTCCTTGGATTTCTTCCTAATCCACCACCTATGTAAAGTTTAAAAGCTCTCTTACCATTATTGTTAACAGCTAAAAATCCTAAGTCTGTAACTGTACAATGAGCTGAATCCTCTTCTGTATTTGAAAATGCAGTTTTAATTTTTCTTGGTAAATTATAAGTATATATTTTACTCATATAATGTGCATTAGATGCTAGTGCATAAGGAGTTACGTCAAAAGTTTCTCCTATTTGAACTCCTGATAAAGGATTTAAAGCTACGTTTCTTGGGAAGTTTCCACCACCGCCTCTAGTGTATATTCCTTTAGTTAACCCTTCTTGCATTATGTCGCATACAGCATCTATTGATATTCCATGTAATTGTATTGCTTCACGAGTTGTTAAGTGTATTTTTTCTAAGTTATATTTTTCAGCCCAATTATATGCTTCCTTTAATAAGCTTAATCCAGCAACTCCTGATGGAACTCTTAATCTCACCATGAATTCTTTTCCTCCACGGTGTGCATAAGCTCCCATACCTCCTGATGCCTTTTTAAATTCACCAACAGTCATTTCTTTATTTAAAAACTTATGTCCTTTTTCTCTAAATTCTTCAATTTCTTTTGATAAGATCTCATTTAATGTATCCATTTTATATCACCTCATTAAAATTTTATGCCTCTAAATTCTATTAGTAAACAATTATTTCTTTATATATCATATAAGTAATTACTTATATGATAAAAATACTTTCAAATCAAATTTTTCTCAGAATTATTTTTTTTACTAAATTAAATTTTATACTTTTTATAAACAAAAACCTTTCTTTGTTTACAATATTTTAAAATTTATTTTTTTATTATATAATATATTTATAAAATTTATAAGGAGTTGAATTTTATGGGAGAGGAAAAAATAAAGAAAGAACTATTAGATCTCTATAGTAAATGGAGAGTTTCTGAAAAAAGCTTTTTTGAAAAATTAAAATTAAATCATGATTTTAAAAAGTTAGAAAAAGAGCAACAAAAACTGATAGCAAAAAAATTTTCTGACTTTGCCAAAATTGATACACCATTGACAGAAAAAGAAATACTTGAATTAGAAGAATATTATAATAATACATTTATTTAAGGAGATGTTTTTCATGAGCGATAATAAGTTAAAAGAAGATTTAGTAAAAGTTTATAAAGAGTGGAAAGACCTTGAAAAGAAAGCTGGTAAAAAAATAAAACGTCATCATGAACTAAAAAAAGAGGAACAAGAAGATGCTATTCAAAGATTTTCAGACTATGCTGGATTGCCAGTTCCTATAACTGAAGAAATGCTTTTATACTTAGATGAAGAATATTTTAGAGTTTAAAAAATACTTACCCTTAACTAAAATAAAATTTTTTTAAAATACAAAAAAGACACATTATTTTATTAATGTGTCTTTTCTTATATAAAACTTAAATATCCTAATTTAATTAATCAAATCTTCTTAAAGAGATTTAATTTTAATATCATTTTATTCCATCATAGCTGTAATCTTTTTGCTTAATAGTAATAGTACTAAACCTAATACTATACTTACTCCAGCTATTGAACCAAATAGTTCTAAAGCTCCTAGTTTTTCAACAAATGATGCTATGAATCCTGATAAGTAGTTTGCTACTCCGTTACTAGCAAGCCATACACCCATTAATAATGAAGCGTATTTAGCTGGTGCTAATGAACTTACCATTGAAAGTCCTATTGGTGATAAACAAAGTTCTCCCATTGTGTTAAATAAGTAAGTTCCTACTAACCAGAACATACTAGCTTTAACTGCTGGATTTTCAACATTTCCACCTAATGACATAGTTGCGAAAACCATTAATAAGAATCCACATCCTAAAACTATCATACCCATAGCCATTTTAGTTGGGATTGATAAATCCCCTCTTTTACTATTAGCAAGTGTAAACCATAATTTTGAGAATAACGGTGCTAATATTAGTATAAATAATGGGTTTATAGATTGGAAGAATGCTACTGGTACTGTCCATCCAAATAAACTTCTATTAGTTGCATTTTCAGCAAATAATGTTAAAGTAGTACCTGCTTGTTCAAATCCTGCCCAGAAGAATACAACGAATGATGCAAGTATTAATATAACTGCAACTCTCTTCTTCTCTTGCTTAGTTAAAGGTTTCTTTTCTTTTGCAACGTCTTTTTTATTTTTTTCTCTTTTTATTTCACCAACATGTGCTAAGTATTTTGGAGATAAAGTTATAAAGATAATTTCTCCTAAGATTATACCTATACCTGCTGCTAAGAATCCGTATCTAAATCCATAGTGAAGTATTACTTCTCCTGATTTTGTAGCAAAAAAGTTTTCTGCTAATAATCCACATATTATTGGTGCTATTAAAGATCCTAAGTTTATTCCCATGTAGAATATTGTGAAAGCTGAATCTTTTCTCTTGTCACCATCTTCATATAACTGACCAACTATTGTTGATATATTTGGTTTAAAGAAAGCATTTCCTACTATTATGAACCCTAATCCTAAGTATAAAGCCCATCTAGTTTGCCATCCAAATAAAGTTAAGTTACCTAAAATCATTACTGCTGCCCCAAGCATAATTGATTTTTTCTGTCCTAAAAACTTATCTGCTATTTCTCCACCAATTATTGGTGTAAAGTAAACTAAAAAAGTATAAGCTCCATATATTCTAGCGGCACTAGATACATCATATCCTAATCCACCAGTAACAAATGATGCTGTTAAATAAAGCATTAATAACGCTCTCATTCCATAGTAACTAAATCTTTCCCACATTTCTGTGAAGAATAAAAGGTATAGTCCTGCTGGATGCTTTAATCGTCCATTGCCTTTTTCTACCTCAAAATCAGTAGATTTAATTGCCTCTGCCATTTTATATTGATCCCCCTCTTTTAATTATGACCTCATTCAAATTATCAATTTATATGAATTTATCATTAAACTTATTATTTCGTTAACACATTTTTAATTATAAATACATTTTTACTTGTAATCAAACTTCTTCTTAACAAATTATTGCAAGTTTCTTAATAATTTAATCACATTTCCTCTTAAATACTCCATTTTTCTATGTGTATCATAACGACACATTTGTTCATTATAGAAAAACACATACTTAAAACTTCTATCTCTTATATAAACATTTTAATAAACTACTAAGTTTAATCATCTAATTTTATCACTTTATTAATTTACTCTTATTCTACCTCCTTAAAAAAATCAAAATAAAAAAGTAGCCTATTTATAATAAACTACTTTAAAATGAATATATTAAATTATCTTCTTTCAATTCCCTTTTCATTTATCTTCTTATTAGCTACTCTCTTTAAGATTTTAAATAATACACCAAAGATAGGAATTCCTATTAACATACCTATTATTCCAAATAGACTACCTCCAACTATCATAGCAAACATAACCCACAAGGCAGATAACCCTATAGAGTTTCCAACAACCTTTGGATATATTAAATTTCCTTCTAATTGCTGAAGCACTATTATAAATATAATAAACCAAAGAGCCTTAATAGGATCTATTATTAGTATTATAAAAGCTGATGGTATTGTACCTAAAAACGCTCCAAAAACAGGTATTAAAGCCGTTACCCCAATTACTACACTTATTAATAAAGCATATGGCATTTTTAAAATTATCATCCCTATAAAGCATAAAATCCCTATAACTATGGCCTCTGCACATTGACCTAATATAAACTTTGAAAACATTTCATTACACATATTACCTAGTTCTATAATCCTATCTGCCTTATTTTTATTAACAAAAGCATATATTATAAGTTTTAGTTGACTTATTAAGATTTCTTTACTTGCTAGCATATATATAGCTAAAATTAAGGCTAAAAAGAAATTTATTACTCCATAAGTTATTCCTAGGGTAAAGTCTAATAAATACCCTAAGGAGGTTCCTACTATTTGACTTGTTACCTTTAATATTTCTTTCCACATATTTAGTAACTCATTAATTATATTTTGCATCATAACTTGTGACTGTGAATTATTTATTGCATTTACCTCTAAAAACTTTTCAAATTGAGATAAGTATTCTGGAATACTATTCATTAAAGTTGAAATACTACTTAATAATTGAGGAATTACAAATAATATAAATAATGTTATAGCTAATATAAAGAAAAGAAATGTTAAAGTTATTGAAAAACTTCTTTTCATTCCTTTAAAGAACTTACCATTTCCTAAGTTTTTTTCTATTAATCTCACTGGAATATTAAGAATAAAAGCTATGGCTATCCCCCATATAAAAGGCTTTAGTATTCCTAAAAACTTACCAAGAAAGCTCATAATATCCTTTATATTTATAAAAAAGAATATTAAAAGTATTATGTATGTTGATAATAGAATATAATCTTTAATTTTATTATTTTTAAACTCCAATGTTTTTCCTCTCCTAAATAAATTTATAAAATATATTTTAGTAAATTTTTACTATTTTATCCTTATATTATTAACTTAATTAAAAAATATTAATCTTTTATACATTAAACTTTGCAAAATATTATTAAAAAAGTATATTTTCATATGTATAATGATTATATGCTTTAAATAAAAAATATATAGTTTACTTATAAACCAATTTAAGGTATAATTTATATAAAGTTTACAATTGAACTATTCAAGGAGGAAGGTTAATGGATTTAAAAGCTCTTAATCCTAATGGAAATGCTTTTTTAGTTTCTTTTACTAAAGCAAAAAAAACATATAAAAAATTTATTTCACCAACATTAAATGATTTGGGATTAACGCATAATGAATTTGAAATATTAGTTTTCTTACAAGAAAATTTAGAATATAATACTGCAAAGGATATAGTTGAATTTTCTGGTCTTTCTAAGGGATTAATTTCAAGATCTATAGAAAGTCTATTAAAAAAAGAAATGCTATCAATAAAAAAAGATGACAAAGACAAAAGAATATTTAGATTATACATATCTCCCTCTGCCAATGAAACACTTAATGTTTTAAACAAAGTAAGTAATAGATTTTTTAAGTTACTACTAGAAGATTTAAAAGATGAAGAACTTATATTTTTTGATGAAGTTTTAAATAAAATGATTAAAAATCTAAATAACTTAAAAATCTAATTAGGCTATAAATAATAAAAAAATGGGTTTGTATCTAAATATAAAAAATAAAACTTACAAACATACACTATTTGTAAGTTTTATAAAAAGTTATTTTGATACACGCCCATTTTATTATTTGACTTCATTTATATGCTTAAACATAGCTTTTATATTTTTTACATTACCATACACTGTTACCTTATCACAGACCTCAAAAGTATAGTCAGGAGTTGGGAAATTAACAAACTTATCCCCTTTATCTATATTTAAAACTTCTATTTCATTTGCTTTAAGATTACTATCTCTTATGCTCTTTCCAATAAGTGTTGCCTTGTTTGAAAGATATATTTCATAGACTCCAAAGCCTTTGGTATTAGTTATTAAAGTTAAATGCTTTGAATTAATCTTGTCCCAAATTTTAGATTGCACAATAAATTTCTCAATTTTATTTTCAAACTTTTCTAGCAAAGAACTTTTATGAAAAAACAAAACAAATATAATAAAAAGAACAATTACAGCTATTGATCCTACATCTATGACACTACTAGTTATTATATTAACTGCAAAAGATATAATAGTTGCTGTACTGGCATAACTAAATCCCATAAGCCAAATAGCAAGTTTTCTTCTAGTAGGATGTTGAACTATTATCTCACTTTCTTTTGTTGTAAAACCTGTTCCTGTTAAAAGAGATGTAACTTGAAATCTGGCTTTTTCTATTGGCACCCCTGTAAGTCTGAATAATACAGCAAAAAAATCTACTATAATTAAAAATATCATTAAAAATAAAATAAATGTAAGTACTAAAACCACAATTACCTCTCCTTCCCATTAACTATTTAAAATTACTATCTTATAATATTACAACATAGCAATTTTTCTTGTTGTTCATCATCCAATTTAATATATTGTTCTTTAATATTACTGGCGCTTTTATCTTTCTGCTCATATCCAGCTACTTTAAAAACAATACCTAAAAGTAATAAAATTACAAGCAAAACTTCTCCAGCAATTAAAATCATCCTAAAAAATTTCATAATGCCTCCTAATATAGATATTTATAAATTTCCTCCATATCTTTTATTTCCATAGATACATAATTATTTTTAAGTAATCTTTGTTGATTTTTCATTACACTTTGAGAAAACTTTTCAATTTCATCAATTGTCATACCATATTCTTTTAAATTCTTTCTTCTGATAAGATTATTTAATAAGTTTTCTAACTCTAAATAACAATCCTCTTCCTTTGAATTTATAATACCGCTTATTAATTTTGTTAATTCGCTAATTTTTCCATCACCATTATTTTTCTTGTAGAATTTTAATACTGCCATTAAAAATTGATAATTTGCTTCTCCATGAGGAACATGATATTTTCCTCCTAAAGGATAAGATAAGGCATGAACTGCACCAACTCCTGCATTTCCAAAGGCTATTCCTGCATAATTGCTTGCAATTAAAAATTTATCCATTATAGAATTTCTATATTCTTCACCTTTTTCTATTATCTCTTTATATCCACTTAAAATCATTTCAATTGCTTTAAAAGCAAATAAATCTGTATAAGGAGTAGAATTTGGAGATAAAAATCCTTCTATACTATGTATTAATGCATCAATTGAACTATAAACAAAAGCTTTATAAGGCATTGTTTTACAAAGTTCCGGAATTAAAACTCCCTTATCTGCATAAAGTTCATCTACTGCTAAACCTAACTTAGTATTTTCACTTTTTATTTCAACAATAGATATGTTTGTTACCTCACTACCAGTACCACAAGTTGTAGGAACTATAATAAGCTCCTTATCTCTTATTATAGGAAGTTCTCTTTTAAATAGTTTCTTTGTACTATCCACATCTTTTAATGCTAAAAGTTTACCTACATCTAAGATTGATCCCCCACCAATAGCTATAACTCTATTAAAGTCTATATTTTTTATATCTTTAAAAATTTCATCTATAATTTCATCATTAGGTTCATTGAAATTATATTTGTCCTTTAAGACATAATTACATTTTAAATCTAAAGATTTAAAACTTCCTTCATATATTCTTCTGTTTGTAAAAACTAAGTCTTTTTCATTTAAATTTAATTCTTTTGCAAATGCAGAAGAAGTATCAAAACCTAGTATTTCCGTATTTAAACTTAAAAGTTTCATTATAATCACCTACTAAATCACTAAAATATTTTAACTAATCGTCCTTATAAAAATTACATGAATTAAAACTTTCATTTAACTTTTAATTTTTATTCACAACAAATTAATAATTTTATTATACTAAACTTTTTATTTTTTCTACAACCAAAAGTATTTCCAATAAGTATTTCATAAATTCCTTTATTAAAAACACAATAAAAAAATCTATAAATGTTAGAAAAACAAATAACATTTATAGATTTTAATTATCTAATTCATATAAAACTTATTGTATAAAAATTAATTTAAAAGTTTATTGCACCATTTAAAATTAATCTACTTGTCTTAATAATCTCTTCATAACATCATTAACCTTAGCTATTCCAAGATCTTCATGAGCCATTACCATTATTAATTTTATATCATCGTAAGACATATCCCATTTATATGATCTTATATCTAATATAGCATCTTCTGGCATGTATTCAAATATCATTCCAGCAACCTCTTCTGCTAAATCTAAATAATCTTCAAATAACTCTTCATCATTTAAATCTTTAAGATCAGAATTCTCCTTCATAAGCCCTCTTAAGATATCCATATCTATGCTTAGTTTAAAAGCAATTATATCTTCTCTTTTTGAGCTCTTACATAAATCACTTACAACTCTAGCATCAGTATTAAGTTCTATTTCTTTTTTTATGTCCTCACTATCTAACACTCTGTTTCCAAATGCAACGTACATGTAAATTACCTCCTTAGTTGTTTATAACTCTAAACCATATTTAACACAAATATATTTAATTAAAATTATTATTCTAAAATCTACCTATATATTTATATCACTTGTTCATATATTATTACAAGTAATATTTTTTCTCTTGTTTAAAAAATAGTGATTTTAAGTTTCAACCTAAGATAAAGTTATATATGTATCCTTACCTTAATTATGATACTAAGAAAATAACTTTTCAATAATTCCTGTATGTTCTAATAATATATTTATGCCTATAAGAATTAATATAACTCCACCTACTATTTCAGCATAATTTTTGAATATATCTCCTAATTTCTCACCTATTATTACCCCTAAAAAACATAAAACAAAAGTTATAATACCAATTATTATTATAGTTTGAACTATAGAAATACCTAAGAATGCAAAACTAACCCCAACTGCTAAAGCATCAATACTAGTTGCAATAGCTAATACTGTAAGGTTTTTAGCACTTAACTCCTCTTTGCGTTTCATATTAGCAAATTCTCTCTCTTTATTTTTGCTAACTTCCATTGATACTGCAACCTCAGCTTTTTCTTCATCATCTTCTTTAAAAGCTTCAAAAATCATTTTTCCACCTATGAAACTTAATAATATAAATGCTATCCAATGATCAAAGGCTTTTATATAATCGGCGAAATATCTCCCAGCTCCCCATCCTATTAAAGGCATAAGTGCTTGAAATCCTCCAAAGAATAAAGCAACTTTTAATGCATCTTTAGCTTTTACTCTAGTAAGGGTTATTCCCTTAGCAACTGATACGGCAAAAGCATCCATAGCAAGGCCAAAACCAGTTAAAACAATAGATAAAATACTCATAATATATCCTCCTACTTATAAAAACTTTATAAAAAAAGACTTATATGCAGCAAAAAACTGCATATAAGTCTCGCTATTTAAGATTAAGCCAGACCAAAGCCCTTTGGTCAATTTGTTGACTTAATCACTCATTCAACTTGAGCTAACTACTCCCTCATATGGAAACAAAGTTTGTTAAACACTTTAAAACTTTATCATAAATATTTGCATAAATCAATGATATATTACTATTAAAATTTATTAACATAAATATGTTCTTTATATTTTACTCCAATTTAAGTAAATTTATTTCACTAATTTTATATTTATTTTTATATTATATATTAAAATATCCATAACAAACTTTTATGAAAATTATAATTTCAATTAGTGTAGTATTGATTTTTTTATATGAAAAGTTAAATTAACTAACTCTTAAATTTTCATTGCTTATTAAAAAAATAAGGATAGAGATTAATTTACTATTTAATAAATTTATCTCTATCCTTACATAACATACTTTGACTTTTAGGTTTATGAACTTAATTATTTACCACAACATTTTTCATGACATTTAACTTTATTAGCCATTTTTTTTTCTTCTTTTCTTACTTCGGCCATTTTTTCTTTTTCTATTTTCATTGTATGTTCTGCATCACAATGACTTATTCTATGATGTTTTGACATATAAAATCCCTCCTTATTTTTTATTGCATAGGTAAATCTTTTATATTAAAGACATTGGATTTAGGTTATCCTCATCCTTATTAACATGTTACTCCGAAGCTAGGTCTTTGTAAAAATTAATAAAGACTCATTTATTATGATTTAAAGTTGAAATTTCTTATTTTACCTAATACTCAATATATTTTCTATATATTAAGCCATATCCTGTACTATTTTCAAAAACTCTCTAAAATAAGAACAATTCTAATAAAATACATAATATTTTATTAGAATTATTATCTTTAAAGCATAAAAAAATTAAGAAATTTATAGTGGAAAACTATAAACCTCTTAATTATCTACATTTTTACCATAGTTTTATTTTAGATAGCTGTTTGCTTTATAGCCATTAAGTCATACTTAAAGTTTTATCTAAAATCAATGCTAATATATCCTATTCTTATTTTAAAATATTAAAGGTCAAATAAATTAAATAGCATTCTTATTTACAGTTATTATAGTTTCTTCTCCAACTTCTGAAAGCTTATATTGGTATCCATCTTTTTCCCATGAATAAACTTTAGAATCACCATTTTCTTTATCCTTGCTAACCTTTGGTTCACCTAATACCTTCTTTATATTTTCTAATATATTTTCAGGCCCTATACCTTTAAAGTGAACACTTACTGCACTTACGTTTTTTGAGTCATCAAGTTCTAGTATTAAGTTTGCATTGTAATTAAACATTCTTATAGAATAACTTGAAGACACAATAACTTTCTTTCCTTCAACCTCTTCTATTTTTTCACTTCCAGTTCCATTCTTTTCTGAAACTTCATTATAAGATTTTCCTACATAAGTTCTTAACTCATTAAAATCAGATTGACTTTCAACACTTTCTTGAACTTTTGAATTATTATTTGCATTGGTTTTATTATTGGAACTAACACATCCAACTAGTGATGTAACTAATAAAGAGGTTGTTAAAATACTAGCAACAATCTTTTTTCTATTCATCCTTTTTTCTCCCCCACCTATTTTTCATGTGTTTTTAATATGCAAATGTATATGATTTGCATCTTCATCTAATTATAATATAGTTTTCCTTAAAAAAAATTACAAAACTTATTTTTAGTCTCCTTTTAAATTAAAAATCTACTCTAAACAAAAGAATTTTTCAAATATTTTATTTATTAAATTTAAATGGAGTTCCTATATATATCCAACTGTTCTCATAAAAAAATGTAAACCATAAGAAATTAAGAAAGAAAATATACCATAAAGCATTTCCTCCTGTAAATCCCTTGAGTCCAATTAGTGAAAGCAATCCTAAAAATCCTAAATATCTATGCTTGTTATATTCCACACTATCCCCTCCTAATAAGTATTTATAATATAATTATACTATACAAATTAGGAAATATTTTCTATGAAAATCTTTATTTATTAGCCTAGAGTGTATTTATATTCAGGTCTCCCAACATTCCCACTAGTTAAGGTTACATTTACTTTTTTAACATCCTCTAAATAATCCATATATTTTTTTATTGTTACATTGCTTATTTTTAATTCATAAGCTATTTCTCTTAGTGTCCAAACCTTCCCTTGATTTTCTTTTAAAAACTCCATTATTCTATCTAAAGTTTTTTGATTTAATCCCTTAGGTAATTCAATCTTTTCCTCTAAAGATTTTGAAATAACATCTATATCCTGCTGACTTAAAGCCTCTCTCTTATTTAAAAGATTATTTTTTTGCTTATACTTATTTACAGCCTCCTCAAACCTTTCAAATTCAAAGGGCTTAACTAAGTAATCAGTTACCCCATAAGCAAAGGCTCTCTTCACCTCTTCAACACTATTTGCAGCAGTTATCATTATTACATCAGTTAAATACTTCTTGTATCTTAAACTTTTTAATATATCAATACCATTTTTCTTAGGAAGATATACATCTAAAAGAATTAAATCAATATTTTCTTTATCTAATACCCTTATTATTTCTTCCTCAGTTTGTACTGGTCCTAATATATTTTTAAACCCCATATTTTCTAAAAATCTTTTATTAATAAGAGCCACCATTGGATCATCTTCTACTATAAGTATCTTCTTTTCCATTACTTTTCTCCTTTTAAAATAGTTATAATAAATATTTTCTCTTCATTGAATTCCTCAATATCAATACAACCATCATAAAGCTCAACTCTATTCTTAACTAATGATAATCCTGTTCCTCTTCCTTCTCCCTTTGAGGAAACTCCTAATTCAAATATTCTTTCCTTTATATTATTATCTATAGGTTTTCCATTATCCCTAACTTGCAATTCTATCTTTTCATCATCTTCATATAAAGTAACCTCAACTTCCTTGTTATCACTACTTGAACATACACAAGAATCAAAGGCATTTTCTATTAAGTTACCTAAAATAGTTACAATATCATAGGAATCAACATAATTATGATTTCCAAATAAAAATGATTCCTCTGTTAAGACAAAGTTTACTCCTCTTTCTTTAGCAACTAACTCTCTACTTAGAAGTAATCCTCTCACGTAATAATCCTCTACATTTGAAAATTTTAAAGAGTTATTTTCATGGATCTTTTGAGTTTTTAATATGTATTTTCTAGCTTCTTCATATTCACCTAATTGAATTAATCCTAAAATTACATGTAGATTATTTCTAAATTCATGGACATTAGCTCTTAGATTCTTAACAACCTCGTCAACTCCAGTTATCTCTTTTGCAATTTTTCTAATATCATTTCTATCCATTAAAGTTATTACAGAACCTAAATATTCACCCTTCTTCATAATAGGTTGTATAGTCACAAATACTTTCTTCCCCTGCACTATAATTTCTTTCATTTCTACAGGTTTATTTTCTTCTATATAAGGTAATAATTTTTTCAACACCTTATACTTTGAAAATCCATCTATAAGCTTATAGCAATTATCATTTATCTCTGTTATTTCATTGTTTTTATTTAAAGCAATAATACCTTCGCTTACTGTATTTAATATTATCTTTTTTTCTTTATATAAGGCAGCAATTTCTTCTGGTTCCATTCCCAAAATTGCCTTTTTAACCTTTCTAGCAAAAAGTTTAGATATTAATATAGTAATTAAAAAAACTAAAATAAAAAGTCCCATATATTTTATTAAAGTCTTATGGGTTAAAAGTTGAATCTCATTATAATATTTACCTACCATAATAAAACCAACTTGTTTTCCATTGTACATTACAGGTTGAAACCACCTTAAGGTTTCTCCCATAGAGCCCTTCATCAAAGAATAATAACTACTTCCTTGTGTTAAAACCTCTTTCTTATCCTCATTAACAAATACCTGTCCTATTTGCTTCTCATCTAAATGAGAATACTTAACCCCTCTCATATCAGCAACAACAATAATATCAACATCATTTATGGCTTCAATAAAATGTTTGGTATATTCTTGGATTCTTGAGTTTATTTCTCCATTATTAAGATCTTCCTGAATAAAAGGAATCTGACTTATACTAAAAGCAGTCTCTTTTAAGGTATTTCTTACATCTTCATCCATATATGAAAGCTTATCTTCTATGAATAAAGTAAAAGATAATGCTAGTGGAATGAAAGTTATAAGTATAGCCCATAATAATATTTTATTTTCAAATTTTACTTTCATATTTTTCACCACCGTGAAGGAATTATATCATATTGTAAGGATTACTCCAATTCTATTTTTAATTTTTCACTAATCTTTTTTCTAAACTCATATTTTTAACTTTTTTAATTTTTAAATATATTTTAGATTTAAATTAAACTTAGGAAATCTCATAAAAAAAGAGTATATCATAATTTATAGCTCTAGAAAATATAGATTATATTTTCTTAAGAACATAATTATTGATATACTTCTTTTGTTAGTAAACTTATTTAATTTTAACCTTAATTAAAGCAATTTAAAGATACTCTATTTATTATGCTATTGCATTTTTACAAGTATTTCCCTCTAAATACTCCTTTAAGTTTTCATATGATATTCCTATCATATTTCTTAAAGCCTCATCTGTATATGAACCCATATGAGGAGTTACTAAAGCTCTTGGGTATAAGCTTATTAATTTTTCATATGACTCATTTTCTAACTTTTGTCCCTCTAAGTTTTTGAAGAATACTGCTGATTCACCTTCTAAAACGTCAGCTCCAAATCCGCCTAATCTTCCTTCTTCAAGAGCTTTTACTATAGCTTCTATATCTTGTAATTCTCCTCTTGCAGTGTTGATTATAATAGCATCATTTTTCATTTTTGATATGAATTCTTCATTTATCATGTGGTAATTTTGCCCTTTTATATATGGCATATGTACTGATATTACATCAGAAACTTTTAAAACTTCATCTAAAGGCATAAATTCAACTATTTCCTTAGCAGCATCACTTTGGAATACATCGTATGCTACAACCTTAGCTCCTAATCCTTTAAATAATTTAGCAGTTGTTAATCCGATTCTACCTGCTCCTAATATTCCAACTGTACAGTTTCTTATTTCTTTACTAAACATAAATCCATCTACTACAAAGTTTTTATTGCTTGTTCTATTAGTAGTGTATGCTGTATGTCTTAAAAGCATCATAGCTAAACTTACAGCTAATTCTCCTATAGCATTTGGTGAGTAACCTGGTACTCTAGCAACTTGTAATCCTAAATCCTTAGCAGCTTCTAAATCAACATGGTCAAATCCAACAGTTCTAGTTAAAACATATTTAAGACCCTTACTCTTTAATAGTTCTAAGTTTTGTCTATCAGCCATACAATTTCCTCTTACCATTATAGCCTCAGCCCCTATAGCTTCCTCTACATTTTCATGGTTTAAGTTTTTTTCAACTAAAGTTAAATCATATCCGAACTCTTCATTTAACTTATGGAAGTATGGTACCTCTGTTTCTCTAACTCCATAACATACTAATTTTATCATACGAAAAACCTCCTCTTTTCCCCATCTTTTCTTCTTTATTTTAAAAGTTAAATAAATTTTTCATATTATATATAGTTCAATGATTATTGAATTTCGTGAAGAATTTCTATTACTTCTTCCATATATTCAGCTAAAGCTTCGAAACTCGCTTCGCTTCAAACAATCTCAGCTTTTTAACGCTGAATATATTCCAGAAATAATGAAATTCTAATCACTCATTCAAATATCATCTCACTCATATCTAATATGAAAAATATGTTTTTAGTTTTAAAAAAGTTTGTTAGTTTTTAAATTCTTATATTATTAAGCAAATAATCCTATGTTTTTGATTATTTGTAATATTACTATCCAGAATGGCATTGCTACTACGGCAACCACTGTTGATAGTAATGAACAATTTGATGTTAATAAAGCTTCCTTATCAAAACTTATTGCGTAAGCTGCAGCAACTGTAGCAGTTGGAGTAGCTAACATGATAACTGTAGTAGCCATTCCTTCGAATGAAACTGGTAATATACCTGTTTTATTTAATACTACTAATAATCCTAAGTTTATAACTGGAACTAAGATTATTTTTATTAAACTATATACCCAAGGTTCTTTTTTTCCTACTGCTTGTTTAAATGGTACTTCTGCTAAAGTAATACCTATAGCTAACCATGCAAGTGGTGAACATAATTTATCTAAGTATGTAAGTGGTTTATATAGCCAAGGTAATGTTTGGTCTATTCTTAAGAATGCATAACTCTTATCACCTATTTGAACTTGTGGTAACATACCTTGGAATAACCATATAAATAATCCTAAGAATGTAGCTATAATTACTGGGTTTAATAACATCTCTTTTAAATTTTTCTTTAAGTTTTCTTTGTCCATTTTTACACCTGACATTTTAATGTATCCATATGAATATAAGAAAACTCTATATGCTATGTTAAATATTGATGAGTACATAGCTCCAACTGAGCCATAAACTGCTTTAACTATTGGAACTCCAAAGAAAGTTGTTGATCCAAATATAGTAAGTACTCTAAATACGTCTTGCTTGTCCCCTTTAACTCTTGCAAAGATAAACTTTGTTAATACAATTAATAATATGTAAATTACAAATCCCCATATTAGAATATTAATACCTTCATGTAATTCTTTTTGATTAATATCTTTCATGAATGAAGTAAATGCTAATGCTGGAATTGCAACTGTTAATACAACCTTAGTTAATATTTTAGATGCAGCCCCTGTTAATATATTTCTTTTTCTAATATAAAATCCTAAGAATATAATTGCTATTGATGAAAATATTGCACCTATGATTGCATTATCAGTAAGTGTTTTTTGAATGATTTCTAACATTACTAACCTTCCTCCTATTTTGTGTTTTTTTTAACATTTAAAGTTATGTTGATTTTTGTCGAAATTTCTTCTCACAAGAATTATTGTACAAGCCTTGCCCTTTTCAAACAATTTATTTAAGTTTTTAAATAATTATTTAAGTTATTTAAGTTAAATATTTAACAAAATCAAAATTTATTAAAAGCTAAAAAAAGTCCTCAAAACAGCTTTATAAGCTATCTTAAGAACTTTCAACTATAAAATTATTATTCTTTTTATTTAGAAAGAAGTATGTATCTTACTTCATCATAAAAAAAATCCTTTGTTAATTGTTTAATTATCAACTTAGAATCTAAGGATATGTATTCTTTTAAAGCATCCTCTATAAGAGCTATTTCATTTAAATTTATTCCTTCTTTGCTCATTAATATTAATTTAAATAAATTATCTCTCTGTATTTTAGAAAACTCCCCTAAAATCCTCATAATTACCTCTCCTGAAAAATCCTCCCCCTTAACCTTTCCAAGAGTTAATTTAGAGTTAGCTATTTTTTTTCTATATTCAGACCATTTATCTCCTAAATCATCCTTTAATAATAGGAAATCTATTAAAATATGAATAAACTCATTTAAATTAACATCATAATTATTTAAGACTAAAGAGCACTCTCTAAATCTTGAATCTATATTAGTAACTTTATTAAATATAATCTCTTCATTAAATATGATTAATATCTTGTCCCAATTTATATCCTTTGAAAATTCACCTAATTTATTCATAAATGAAGTTATAAACAATTGATCCTTATTAGCTTTTTTATTAAATAAATCAAAAAAAATTATTTTAATCTCTTCATTTTCACCATTTTTATTTAAATCAAATATATCCTTAAACCTATTTGTATCATTTAAATAAGCTTCATTGAATTCTTTGCTTCCTAATGAATAAAAATTAATTACAGAACCTCTTTTACTTAGATAAATCCTATTAAACTTCTCTTCACTAAATCCATTTTTATATTTTTTTCTATTACAAATTTCTTTATAATCTAAAACCTTTTTATTTAAAGAATATTCCTCACAATTTAAAACCCTAAAAAGCCCCTCTTCTCTATGACTTAAGATTTTATCACCAACATATAAAAACCTAAACTTCATAAAAAAACCTCACAAAATTCACTTTTAATACCTTATTTTCATTAAAATTATTTAATAAAATCCAAGCAATAAAAGCTATTAATAATTATTTTCTCAGTTAAATATAATTATATCACATTAGATTCTTTGCATTCTCTAGTAAATTAAATTATATCTATGAAACTAAATATTTAAAAAGTTATCTTAAAATAAATTTCTTTAAATTAAATAGCTTGCATTAAAGTAACTTATTTTCAATTAAGTAAGCTACTTTAAAATAAAAAAATGTAGCTGATACAAATTTAAAATTCTAAAAATTTATATCAGCTACATTATTCATATATTTTATTTATACTATTTTTAAGAAAAAATACTTTTTAACACTATTTAACCTAAATAATTTATTACATACTTCTATAAAACTCTAATTTAAAATAACTTATTCTAAAGTCTCATAATCTTAAATTTTAAAGTTTATATTTCATTTTATGAAGCACTACTTTGTTCAAATTGGCTATTGTAAAGGCTTGAATAGAATCCACCTTTTTCTAGAAGCTCTTCATGGTTTCCTTGTTCAACTATATCTCCATCTTTCATAACAAGGATTAGGTCTGCATCACGTATAGTAGAAAGTCTGTGAGCTATAATAAAGCTTGTTCTTCCTTCCATAAGTTTCTCCATGGCTTTTTGTATTAAAAGCTCTGTACGAGTATCAACTGAACTTGTAGCCTCATCAAGTATTAATAGCTTAGGATCTTTTAAGAAAGCTCTAGCAATTGTTAAAAGCTGCTTTTGTCCTTGTGATATATTACTTGCTTCTTCATTTAAAACCATATTATATCCATCTGGTAAAGTTTTTACGAAATGATCAACATGGGCAGCCTTAGCAGCTTCTTTAACTTCAGCATCAGTTGCATCTAGTCTTCCATAACGTAAATTCTCCATTATAGTTCCATTAAATAGCCATGTATCTTGAAGAACCATACCAAATAAGTTACGTAAATCAGCACGCTTAAAGTCTCTTATATCATGACCATCAATCTTAATGCTTCCACTATTTATATCGTAGAATCTCATTAATAATTTAACTATTGTAGTTTTACCTGCTCCTGTAGGTCCAACAATAGCCACCTTTTGCCCTGGTTTAACATCTACTGAGAAATCATTTATTATTATCTTATCTGGGTTATATCCAAAATGAACATCCTCAAATTCAACTTCTCCTCTTATTTCTGAAGGATCTACTGAATTAAATGGATCTTTTACCTCATCCTTTTCATCTAAGAATTCAAATACTCTCTCAGCAGCCGCTGCTGTTGATTGCATTATATTTGCAACCTGAGCCATCTGAGCTATTGGTTGATTAAATGAACGTACATATTGGATAAATGCTTGTATATCACCAACAGTTATAACACTTTTAATTGTTAACCATCCACCAAGTATTGAAACTAAAACATATCCTAAGTTTCCTACAAAAGACATGATTGGCATCATCATACCTGATAAGAATTGAGATTTCCAAGCTGATTTATATAAAGTATTGTTTAATTCATCAAAGTCTTTAGTTGACGCTTCTTCTCTATTGAAGGCTTTCATTATATTGTGTCCACCATAAACCTCTTCTACTTGACCATTAAGATGACCTAAGTATTCTTGTTGAGATTTAAAGTATTTTTGAGACTTCTTAACAACTAAAGATATAAGAACCATTGAAACTGGAAGTATTATAAATGTTGCTAAAGTCATAATCCAACTTATTGAGAACATCATTATTAATACCCCAATTAAAGTAACTACTGAAGTTATTATTTGTGATAAACTTTGATTTAAAGTTTGGTTCACTGTATCAACGTCATTTGTAATTCTTGATAAAACCTCTCCATTTGTTCTTGTATCAAAATAATTAAGAGGTAAAGTATCCATTTTTTCTGATATTTGCTTTCTTAAGTTATAAGAAACCTTTTGAGCAACTCCTGACATTATAAAAGATTGTATAATCCCAAATAATGAACTTACTAAGTATAAAGCTACTAAAATCATTGCTATATTGCCAATATATCCAAAATCTATAGAAGCATCTGGTACCCCTGATATCTTTTGAACTAAACCTTCAAATATTTTTGTAGTAGCTTTACCTAAAATCTTAGGTCCAACTATTGAGAAGGCTGCACTTCCTATAGCAAATAATATTACAATAGCTATAGATAAACTATAGGGTTTTAAATAAACCCCAAGCTTTTTCATTGTTCCTTTAAAATCTTTTGCTTTTTCAACGGCTCTTGGGCCTCCGCCCATTCTACCCATTGGGCCACCCATTCCGCCTTTTCTTTCTTTACTCATTACTTAGCTCCTCCTTTGAAAGTTGAGATAAAGCTATTTGCTTATAAACCTCACAATTTTCTAGAAGTTCTTTATGAGTTCCCTTACCAACAATCTTACCTTCATCAAGTACGATTATTTGATTAGCTCCCATAATTGTGCTTATTCTTTGTGCAACTATAAGCATTGTGCTATGTGATGTTTTCTCATTAAGGGCTTTTCTAACAGCTGCATCTGTTTTAAAGTCAAGAGCTGAGAAACTATCATCAAAAATATATACATCAGGATTTTTTACTAAAGCTCTAGCAATTGAAAGTCTTTGTTTTTGTCCACCAGATACGTTAGTACCACCTTGTGAAATTTCCTCTGCATATTTTAAGGCTTTAGTATTTATAAATTCAGAAGCCTGAGCAATATTTGCAGCCTCTTCTAATTCTTCTAATAGTGCATCTTCATTACCATATTTTAAGTTACTTTCTATAGTACCTGAGAATAATATTCCTTTTTGAGGAACATATCCTATTTTCTCTCTTAAATCATGTTGTGAAACTTTTCTTATATCTGTTCCATCAACTAAGATTTCACCTTCTGTAACATCATAGAAACGTGGTATTAAATTAACTAAAGTAGATTTACCACTACCAGTTCCTCCAATGAAGGCAGTTGTTTCACCAGGCTTTGCAGTAAATGAAATATCTTTTAAAACATATTCCTCTGCACCAGGATATTTAAATGAAACATTTTTAAATTCAACATATCCTTTTTTATTTTTATTAAACTCATCATTCTTTTCAGGATCTTTTATGCTTTCTTTAGTTTCTAAAACCTCAGCTATACGTTGACCTGAAACTGATGCTCTTGGAAGCATTACTGATACCATAGATATCATTAAGAATGCCATTATGATTTGCATTGTGTATTGAATAAATGCCATCATATCCCCAACTTGCATAACTCCATCATTTACATTGTGAGCACCAACCCATACTATAAGAATAGTTATAAGGTTCATTATAAGCATCATAAGTGGCATCATTCCACCCATTATTCTACTAACAAAAAGATTTGTTCTAGTAAGATCTTTATTTACACCATCAAACTTATTCTCTTGATATTTTTCTGTATTAAAGGCACGAATTACTAACATTCCTGTAAGTGATTCACGAGCTACTAAGTTAAGTTTATCAACAAGTTTTTGAACTAACTTGAATTTTGGAATAGCAAGTCCAAATAAAACTATTACTAAAGAAAGTATAGCGGCTAAGGCTACAGCTATTATCCATGACATTCCAGTATCTGTTTTTACAACTCTAAAAATACCTCCTAATCCTAAAATAGGTGCATAGAAAACTATTCTAAGAAGCATAACCATAAGAGTTTGTATTTGTTGAATATCATTTGTACTACGAGTTATAAGTGAAGCTGTTGAAAACTTATCAAATTCCGCATTTGAAAATCTAACAACTTTACCAAAAACTTTACTACGAAGATTTCTTCCAAATCCAGCTGCCACTCTTGCGGCTATTAATGTTACTGATACTGCCGCAATCATACTTCCAAAGGCTAAAAGAACCATTATTCCTCCGGTCTTCAGTATGTATTGACTTTGTATCTTCTCTATATTCATACCTAAATCAGTATATTGAGCTTTAATAAAAGTAGCTGCTGTTTGAGTAACTATACTCTCTGGCATCTTTTCAAATTTCTCATTAATTTGCTTAAGCATATCATTCTTTTGCGCCTCTGGCATATTCTTAATCATAAAGAATGGATCTGTATTAGCAGGAATTCCTTGTGTTCTTCCTTCTTTAGGAGTATTGGCTTCCATATTAGCCTTGGAATTATCAGAAGCTCCTGTAAGATTTGAATTTCCCATTACTCCTTGTAGGCCTTTTTCTTCAATTCCACCTACAACTATCATTGCCTTACCCATAATAGGATTTAATTCATTAATTATCTCTTTATCCTGGGTATTTAATTTATAAATATTCTCTTTCTCTAAGGCTGGATAATCTTTTACATATCCATCATAATCACTTTGAGAAAGGTTACCTTTATCTAACAACGTATAATTGCTTTCTACTTTTTCTTTTTCATCTTTGCTCATAAAAAGTGTCAGTTTATCAAACTCTGATTTACTAATTACTTTTGGAACAGCATTTTCTATACCACCTTGCTGAATTCCTACATTGACTATGTTTGACATGTAATCTGGTAAAGATAAATCAAACATTGCCTGAGCAAAAAGAAGTACTATAACAGCTAAAATTGATGCCGTAAATGGTTTTAAGTATTTAATTAGCTTTGACATTTATTTCCCTCTTTTCTTTTTTAATTTATAATGTTTTAAATTTGTATTGCTTTGAAATTAAGTTAGTCCTAAAAATATATTTAAAAATCAATACTCACTAAAACAAAACTTTTCAAATCTATCCCTTTATAAATAGTTATATTTTAATATTAATTATATTTTTATAACTATTCTATGTCAATAACTATTTTTAGTGTATAATAGTTATATGTGGTTATAATATAAAGTGTTTTGCTACAATACTAAAAACTTTAAAAATTTATTCATTTATTATATTATATATCAACTAAAATTTATGAACTTAATACAATAGGAGGTAAAAATGAATACCATAGAAAATTTAATGGGAGCTACTGAAGAACTTTACACACTATTATTGTGTTTAAATAGAAAAGTATTTAGTCATGATGATATTATTAAAAGATTGTCTATTCCGCCATCACATGCCAAGGTTGTATTTCATTTGCATTGCGGTGGAGAAGCTTCTGTTTCGGAAATAGCAAAAAAATTATCTATATCAAAATCAAATATGACTCCAATTATAGATAAGCTTATTCAAGAAAATTTAGTTGAAAGATTTACAGATCCTAATGATAGAAGAATTATCAGAGTTAGAGTAACGGAAAAAGGACATGAATTTTGTTTAAAACAAAGAGAAAAAACTAAAAAGCATCTTGAAGAAAAAATATCATCCCTTTCACCAGAAGAATTAGAAAGAGTAAAAGATTTAGCTAAAGAACTTAATAGCATTTTTTCTAAAATAGAATAAAAACTGTAAAAGAGCTTTTAAAATATAAAAATAAAACTTACAAACAATATAAAGAGAAATCTAGTAATTCTCGGAATATGTTTGTAAGTTTTGTAAAAAATTATTTTTATACACTCACTTCATTATTTTTGATTATATTAAGCCTAGTCCTAATAAAGCCTTATATATTCCTTCATTTGGAACATTTTCTGTTTGCTTGTATGCGTGTGGTATTAAAGTTTCATGGGCATCTCCCATTGCTATTCCATATTTAACTCTTTGGAACATTTCTATATCATTTTCTCCATCTCCAAAGGCATAAGTATCCTTATCACTTAATCCTAGCTCCTTTATTAAATGTTCTATTCCATGAGCTTTTGTACATCCTCTTCTATACATATCATAAGATGAATGTCCTGGATGTTGCATAAATACAAATTCATCCTTAAATCTTTCAAATATGTCTTTAAAGTCTTCCTTATTATTATCAACAATAACAAGCTTATTTGCTGAAAGCTCCTCTTCTGTCCACTCACCAGTAAAACTTTCCTCTGGAAGAGAAAAATTTTCTACCATTTTTTTAGCCACATCATTATTTAAAACATAACTTGTTTTTTGTCCCTCTAATATAAAGTTAATATTATGTTCAACACAATAATCCATTATCTCTTTTAATTTCTCTAATTTTATATCATCATTAAGAATAACTTCATTATTTAACTCTATATATGTTCCATTAGATGCTATATATCCATCTAACTCTAATTCCTTTAAGCCATCATCAACAAAGCTCATTGGACGTCCTGTTGCAAGAATTGTTAAATATCCAGTGTCTTTTAATTTTTTAATTGCCTCTTTAGTTTTATTTGATGGTTTATATAATCCCTTACCACAATCAATTAATGTGCCATCCACATCAAAAAATACTATTCCTTTTAAATTCTCCATAAATGCCCTCCTCCTTTTTAATAATTACTATAATATCATACTTTTTTTAAGATTATAAATCTTTTCAACATAATTAAAGGGAAAGTAACCCTGTATAAAAATAAAACTTACAAACATATTCCGAGAATTACTAGATTTTAAGTGAAAGTCCAAATTTTAATTTGGAACCTTGAACTTATCCAATGGAACTTTAGTTACATTGGAGTCATTTGGATAATTATTACTCCTAAGATATTACTAAAGCTTCGAAACTTAAGTGAAAGACCAAATTTTTAATTTGGAATCTTGAACTTATGCAATTGAACTTTGTGAGATTGTATTCCTAAGAAATTAACAGTTTCAGCTTCTTAACGTAATATCTTCTCCGTAATAATTTAAATTCTAAAGCTCATCTAGATATTCTCTTCATACTGTTTGTAAGTTTTATCAAAAATTATTTTTATAAAGACCTCTTTATTTGTTACCTATAATAAATATTATATATTAATCTCTAAATTAAACTCTTTTATTATATGCTAAAAAGCTTTCCTACTAAGTCACTTATTATTACCCATATTGAGAATTCATTTCCTCCATATGTCTGAATGAAGTTTCCTACAGTTCCACTTACTAAATTTAAGGAAATAGCCGCTAATACCATTAGGATTATTCCTCCTAAAGCACTTGTAATTATAGCTGCTGGCCATCCACCTCTTGCATTAGCAAAGATAGCTCCTGGGGCAACATCAAAATAACATGCAACTACTAGTGGTATAAGAGCAAAGGTTAATACCCCTGATGCTCCTAATAAGAATAAAGTACCTATACTTGTTATAAGTGCTATTATGAATCCAATTAATAAAGCATTTGGTCCATATGGGAATATCATAGGAATATCTAAAGCTGGAATTGAACCCTTAGCTAATTTATCTGCTATACCTTTAAATGATGGTATTATTTCTCCTAAGATCATTCTTACCCCTGTTAAAAGTATTATCATACCTGCTGCAAAAGTTATTCCTTGAATTAAAGAATAAGTAATAAGTGGCTCACTTCCATATATAGCTAATCTACTTTCTTTTCCTATAAATAAACCAACTATTATATAAACTATAAACATAACTATTGCTGCTGTTATATTTGTATCTCTAAAGAAGCTTAAAGACTTTGGAAGATTTAAACTCTCTATATTTTTATCTTTTTGTCCAACAAGCTTTCCTATATAAGAACCTAATAAACAATATATTGAAGCAGTGTGTCCAATAGTAAAACTATCATTTCCAGTTACATACTTAACATGTTTTCTTAGTATATATGGGAATATTGTTATAACTAAAATATACATAATTAATGTGAATATGAATAACTTTAATCCACTTATATTATTTTCAATACCAACTGCTAAGAAAAGCATTGGATACCAAAATAATATATTTCCTGTTAAATATATAGTTTTAAATCTTGTATATCTAGCAATGATTATATTGATTACAAATCCACAAAGAAGTATTAATCCAACATAGCTTCCATACTGTCCTAAAAATACATTAAAATCTCCTAAAGTACTGTTGCTTTGAGTGTTAAATAATCCTGAAAAGGCATTAGCTAAAGGAGTAATTGAAGAAACTACTATATCTACTCCCTTAAGTAGAATTACCATTCCTATTATTCCTTTAAATATGCCTTTTAAAATAGCATCTATTGGTTTTCTTTGAAGTATTAAACCAATTGCTACTACAAGCCCCATAAATAAAGCTGGATTTCTAAAAAAACTTACACAAAAATCTAATATTTCTTTCATTTTTAATAATTCCTTTTTTATTTTATCTAATTTAATTTTTCCTTGATTCTACATAAATTTAAAGTTATCATAGCATACATAAATTTATTATAGACTTAATGCTTAGTAATTTCCCTGTAAAATGATAAATCAAAAATAAAATTGATTTAAAATATATTATTATATTTTGCTTAATCTCCTATAGCTTTTAAAATTTTTTCCTTTACTTCTTCTTTATCCATAAAGTTTGATATATAAACAAGTTTTCCACTTACTTGCCCTTCTATCTCTTTTCCAATTTCTTTTGATGTTAAAATTAAGTCCGCAGAATTTCCACATGCTGAAGTCATATCAATAGCTTCAACATCACCATTTATTCCTTCCTCTTCAAGAATTGAATCAACTGTCATTTTTAAAAGCAAACTTGTTCCAACTCCAAATCCACATACAGTCATAATCTTCATTTATCTCCCCTCCTCTCCATAATATATAAATAGATTCAATCTCAAGAATTTTTTTAATAGTTATCCCTTTAGAAGTCAATTCATCCCTTAAAATTTATCTACAAATAAATATTACTTATAAAATATCCTAATTTAAAATATCTTATAAGTTACTTTTTGAAAAGTTTAATAAATTACATAAAAAGCTCCATTATCTCTTCTTTATTTTGAGCATTTTTAATTTTATTAACAGAATCCTCATTTATTAAGACCCTTGCTAAATCTTGTAGAGCATCTAAATGACCTGTGTTTTCCTTTGCTCCAATAACAAAAATTATTTCTATTGGATCATTATCCTCATGACCAAATTCAACTGGATTTTCTAAAGTAAGCATGCTAATACAATCCTTAAACACATAATCACCTGGTCTAGAATGAGCAATAACTACCCCTGGCATAATTGCCATATATGGTCCTAAGTCATTGATTTTCTCTAAAATATCTTTTACATATTCCTCTGTTATACTTTCATCTTTTAAAAGAGGTTCAGCAGCCAATCTAACTGCTTCTTCTTTGTTAAAAGCCGTAGCCTTGAGAATTATATTATTCTCATTTAATAAATCCCTAATAAAATTCACCAACTTTCCTTACGTTAATTTAACATCATACAAACAAAAGCCCCTAATTACTTTATAAATATGTTAAATTTACCTAAGTATATTATCATTCCAAAGCATTTAAAGTCAATTTTAAAGGATATTTAAGTAAAATAATCCTTTTAAATACAAAATAAAAAGGTAAATATTTAACCACCTTAAATTTAATATCTCTATAAAAATTAAATTTTACTTAAATAAAAAAATATCACATTTATATAGTAACTATTCTTTATTAACTAGAATAATTAGTATACTATAAATGTGATATTTACCACTTACTTATTTAAAAAATATTTTACTTTCTTAAGTTGTCATATAAACTTAATCTTTTATAAAATATAAAAGATTAATTATATTAATTTAAAGCTGCTATATTAGCTTCTATTAAAGATTTTGTATTAGAAAAATATAAGCTATATCCTAAGTTATTTGGATATATTCCACCCTTAGTTGTTAATTTAGCATAAGGGGCTGGATCCTTTGTAAATACTGTAGCCATATCTAGAACCTTTAGATCATTAGCTTTTCCAATGTCTTCAATTATAGTTGTATATTCATTTTTCTTTCTAAGAGAATTCTCTATTATAGGAACTATAGAAATATCCTTATTTCTTTCCTTTAAATTCTTAACTATTTTTTCATAGTCTTCTTTGAATTCATTAGGTTTAAGTGCTTTTTGATCATTTTCACCAAATATTATGTAAGCTAAATCAAAGCTATCTTTATTTTTCTCTAATTCCTCTAAACCTACTTTAACTGTAGCTTTATCTTGGGATAAATTAGTTATATTAGCCTTTGATTTATATGTTTCTTCTAGCCACTTAGAAAGACTACTTGTCCAATTACCACTTTCATCTGTTTTTCCTTCACTAAGTCCTACTCCATTACCTAAAACTAATATATTAACTTCTTTACCATCTTTTATTTTTTCATAAGGACTTGATGTTGAAGCTTGCTTTTCATTATTTTCAGACTTATTACTTGAATCTGCACTGTAAATTTCCATATTTTTAGCTAAAGTTTTCTTATCTCTTATAGTTCCTACTCCTATAACTACTGCTAAAGCTATTATTAAAATTATTATTGAAATATCTAGAACCTTAGATTTACTTCTGTTAGAAGAATTTCTTTTAGGATTTTTAACTCTTTTTCCATTCTTCATATTTTTCCTCCATATTTTTATTTGTGAGATAAATTGTTATATACTATATATTTTATCTAAAAATTGGACATTTTTACAGTACATTTTGTAAATTAATTAAGTAAACATATAATTTTTATAAATATATTCTTATTAAACATATATTCAGTTTATTATTCCCTACATTTCATATATAGATTTACCTCAAATAAATTACTGAAATCTCTAAACTTAATATCTCCCTGATTTTTATATACTGCTTGTTTAACATTTTCTAATCCTATTCCATGATTCTTAATATCAATCTTACTACTTAAAAACTTTCCATTCCGTTTCTTAATCTTATTTTCCTTAGAGTTAATTATTTTAATATGTAATTGATTTAAACAAATTCTAGCACTTACCTGAATAAATTTCTTTACTGACCTCATATTGTCACATGCTTCAATGGCATTATCTATTAAATTTCCAAATACTGTACAAATATCTATAGGATCTATATTTAGTTCGTAGTTCACTACTAAATCAAAACTTATATTTATATTTTTTTCTTTACATATTCTAGATTTTTCCAAGCATATAGCATTTATTATTTTATCAGAACAAATATTACTATTTTTACCATCAGGAATTCTATCACTTAATTTATTTATGTAGTCACCCATGCTTTTATAATCTTCATTTTCCAAAAAGTATTTTATTACATTCATATGATTGTTTATATCATGTAATACTTTTTTACTATCATCATAGTTACCAATTACTTTTTCATAATAATACTTTTGATAATCTAATTGATTTTCTAGTAACTTTAACTTCGATTCCAATTTTTTGTCCTTATATTTTCTATATACACATGAATATACTACTCCCAAATATATTGTGATATTTATTGAAATTATACAGGCCTTATATATATAAATACCACTTAATTTTATACTATCAAATACTTTAATCGATAATATAACTGCTATTGCTAAAATAACAGTAAATATAGTGTAATTTTTTATAGTAATCACCTTATTAGAGAATGCAATTCTAAGTAAATACTTTATGTACAAAATTGATCCTATTAGCATAACACAAATTAATGCCATAAATAGGTTAAATAATTTACAGTCTAAAATTCTTAGTATATTTAAGTCAAAAAGCATTATTGAATATACTAAAAAAATTATGTATCTAGCTAAATATACAGCCAATAAATATACTGATGTTATTGTCAAACTTACAAACATTTCATTGATTACAGCAATATGTATAATAGAAAATATTATTATTGCCTCAGCCATGCAATAAAAAATACTAATCTTAAAATTTAAATTCATAAATAAAACTAGTATGCTTATGAAACCTATACTTAGAATTCTCTTTTTTAAGGTTAACTTTTTCCTTAACTTAAAAAAAAACATAATTCCTAATGAAACTATATATATATTATATAAAAAGCTAGTAAAATAGTTGAATTGCATATTGCTAAATACCATTAACCATTTCTAGTAAATATTTTTTCAAATACTTTTTATAACATCTTCCAATAGGAATACTAATTCCATGTTTAAGAATAATTTTATTTTTTAATATAGCTTCAACTTGAGACATATTTACCAAATAACTTCTATGGCACCTTAAAAAATTTTTATCTTCTAACTCTTCTTCTAAAACTTTTATTTTCATACTAAAATCTATATTTTTATTTTCTAGATTAGCTGTGATAGTCTTATTGTTAACTTCAAAGAATAAAACTGAAGATAAATCTATAAAACTTATTTTTCCATTTATATTAATTGTATATGTTGATGGACTAGCATAATTTAAACTCTTAATCGCTCTCAAAAATTCTTTTTCTAATTTATTAGAATCAACTGGTTTAATAAGATAATTTAAAGCTCCAACATCATAGCCATCAAATACATATTCATTACTTCCAGTTATAATTATTGCTTGAAATGATGAATCTATTTTTCTCATTCTCCTAATCAACTCAATTCCATTCATTTCATCCATAATTATGTCACATAAAATTATACTATATTTTTTAATATTTCTATTGTAGATATTAATTAATTCACTTGCAGAATTAAATTCATCAATACTTATTTCCATATTATTTTTAGCACATATTTTTGAAATCATCTTTTTTACTATAGCACATTGAAATTTCTCATCGTCACATATAGCTATATTCAACATA
Organism: Clostridium sp. CTA-17; assembly: GCF_054767895.1. Classification (NCBI taxonomy): domain Bacteria; kingdom Bacillati; phylum Bacillota; class Clostridia; order Eubacteriales; family Clostridiaceae; genus Clostridium; species Clostridium sp. CTA-17. The sequence continues at coordinate 109,385 of NZ_BAAABF010000005.1, read as the reverse complement.
TTTTCCCTCCTAATAATGTTAACAAGCCACGTAAATTATAATAATTAACTCAATCTTTCAATAATTCATATTAAACATATCATGTCAAATATATATCCATCAATATTTTTTCTATTTTTGTAATTATTTGAAAACTTTCTGTTAAATATAATAAACTTCTAAACTAATTTTTTCTACTTTCCAAGCGTAAACTACACATTTTCAAGCGTAAACTGCAACAAAAAAAACTTTCTACTTAAAATAATAAAATATTTTTAATAGAAAGTTTTTAAACTTAACTTATTTTAACTTTTCTAAAGTAGTTATCCTTTTCATCAATATAATGAAAATATTTTTCTTTTTTTAATAACACTATCTATTACGTTTTAAGGTTTATTAGTCTAAAAGTGAATTATCCTCTTTTACTAATTAAATGAATAAATTGCATAAATAAAATTTTTATATCAAAACCATATTCTTAAAATATTTGTCTTAATAACTTACCATTTTCATCTTCTACTATAAATAATATTTTAAATTCATCATTATATGTAATTTCTTTATTACTTACTTTTTTACATATTCATTTTAAGATAATATTGCTATTTCTTCATTTGCAAATAAATTTTTACTCATTTTAACATCTATTAATAATCTCTTATTTAATTGTATATAAAAGTACCCTACAAAATAGACTTTTTTAAATTATCTATTCTATAGAGTACATTTTATAATTTGTATGAACTTTATTATATAATAATTAATTCAAAGATATTTTAATGTGATATTATCGTTAACACAATAATTCAAATTTCTTAGCTATTAACATATTATTCTTTTTTTCTCTTTTTATATTCTTTCCATTTCAATACCACAAGTAATCCAAGTGAAATTATAAGTATTACAATATAAAATCCAATGTTTGTGGTATCGCCTGTTTTAGGAACATTTATTCCATTTGGCTTATATGGTGTTTTAGAAATCTCATTAATTTTATTTTTTTGTTTGTAAATGTTATAAAAACATATTTCTTCACATTTTTCATTATTTTCATTTTTCACAATAATTTGTGGTATTAAATGATTATTTTCTGCATTTTTTACATATACAGTTATCTTATACCTATTTTTATCATATATGTAATTATCTTTAGATTGCGTTATCTGTTGAATTTGATAGATATACACACCACCATGTGTATAAGCTAATGGAATAGTAAACTGCTTATCATTTCCATCTATATTAAAGATAAAACTTCCATTTTTACTTTCTTCTGGCATAGGGGCATTTTCACTTATTGCCTTTAGCTCGTATTTTCCAATCATGTCTATTGCTTTTGAATCTTTCGTATATACATTAAATTCCTGTCTAACTATCAAAGGAATATTTGCTGTATTTTCAGTAGCATATACTCTAGTGTTTGGAAGCAATATAAAGCTCAATGCTACGATAGCCATAAGGATTTTGTTTCTTATTTTCTTTGTTTCCATATGATTATCATTCCCCTCCTCATTAACTCATGTTTTCCGTCTTATCAGTAATTCTACCTATTAATATATGCCTTCCGTTCGTTGAATTTGATGAACATGTTGAAAGTGCAACAAAATGATCTTCAGGTTGAAATGGTAGATTTCTGAAATGTTCTGCTTTTCTTTTAACATATTCCAGATACATCTTATAATCATCAATCCCATAAAGTCCTGTGTTATACAAGACAGAATCATAAGCATCCGCATATAAGAAGGCAAAGAATTCTATTTTATGCCATTTATCCTCATAGTATAACTCTCCATATTTATGTTTTTCAAAGAATTCTTTATTTTCAAAGTCTTTCAGTTCTCCAAACATGGCTTTCTTTTCCATATTATGACCATAAATGATGTTGTTAATATCAGAAAAGTTTTTTTGATTACGGGAGTCTAAGAAAAGACTTCCAGATAAAGAAAATTCACCTTTTGCATCAGTATTGACATATTTAGAGTTATTAGATGCTTGTACTAAAGGATAATTCACATGTGTTCCGTTTACAATAAGCCATCCGAATACTTCTGGATTGATTTTTTGTAACGCCTCAAAAGACATCTTATCTTCTGAGGCTGGTCTATAACTCTCATATAAGGAAGCATCTGCATGATGATATATCTGTTTAGAATCCCACACAGCATATACCCCATAGAACAGAACTGGAAGAAAACATAATATAATCAATATGTTCACAATATTATCTGCAATACAAATGACTTTCTTCCAAATATTTATCATTTATCTTATAGTTTTACGTCTTTTTATAATAGCTAAAGCACCAAATCCAAGGACAGCAAAACTAATCATTAGAATAAATGGACTATTGTTGATAATAATACCTGTGATAGGTGTATCATTATGTGTATTTACAAAAGTAACCTTATTCGTTTTTTCCCCAACTAAATTAGTTCCATTTGTTGAAGATGATAAATCATCTGTTTCGTTTCCTTTTATTCCATTAACAGTTGTTACATCATTTTCAATTACTGTAACGCTTGGAGTATATCCATCACTAGGTATACCTTTTTCTTTTACAACATATCTTGTTCCTGCTGGAAGATTATTAAATACCAACTGTTCTTTATCGTGTAACTTAAATGTTTGTTCTACTCCTGCTTCACAGGTTACTGTTTCATTTCCAATCTTGCCAGTAAATATTTTATCATCTGAAGTTGCAGATTTCGTAAATATAATTGTAAAATCGAAATCTTTTGTTTTATCCGCTAATTCTCCTGTTGTATTCTTTTCTATAATAAGAGAAGCATCTTTTTTATATGTATTTGTAAATATGATTGGTTTCTTTTCGTTATTGTTTTCTGATGTAATAGTTTTTACATATGGTTTATCTTTACCATTTGCAACATATACACGGACTTTATATTCATTTGTATCATATGTTATTCCTGTACCATGTTCGTTTGTTTCCTTAACTGTATATTCATATAATCCAGCATGAGGAAATTCCCCGAAAGAAATTGCAGTATTTTTTGAAATAGTATATTTTCCATCCGTTACATTCCCTGCATTTTCACCATCAGTATAAGAGATATCTGTTATTGTTGCAGTTGGTGCATCTGGAGTTGATGAAGTTGCAGTAAACTTAAAAGTAACCTGCGGAGTAGCAATCCCTTCTGAAAATTCAAAATTCTTTTTAATTGTTGCCGTTGCAGGATGTCCTTCTGTACCCTCCCCAATTGTTGGTACTCCTTGTGCAAATACAGATGTGCTCATGCTCATCAACATTGCTCCACTTAATAATAATGCACTTAATTTTTTCTTGTTTATCATATTTTCGTCTCCTTTTTTATAGTATTTTATAAACCTCTCCTACGGATTAAGGTTATTATAAGTCCCTTGATTTCTTTTTCTTTCACTATTCCATAGATTCGGCTATCCTTTGCATTGGTTCTGTTATCAGCTAATACGAAATATTCTCCTTCTCCAAGAGTTATAGGAAACTGTATGCCTTCCTTATATGGCAGCGTTTCTGTGTATATATTATTCTCCTGTTGGAGATACCCATTAATTTTCAATCCTTTATCAGTTATATCAACAGTATCTCCAGCTTTAGCAATGATTCTTCTTATTTGCTTTTCTCCATCTTTTTCAACTACCACCGTATCTGATGGCTTGTAATCCTTTTGCAAACGATAGTAGATAGCTAAGTCTCCGTCCTTATATGCAGGCGACATCATATTGTTATTACATCTAAAAATCCCAAATATAAACAAAAATGTAATTGCTAATAGTGTTAAGAAAATAAGAATTTTCAGACCAAGGAACAGCAAATCATCTTTTATTGAAATTTTTTTAGTTATTTCACTTTTTCTCATCTTTTCAGTCCTTTATTCAATTGTAAAAGAACTACAATCATGACCATAAGTATTCCTATAGAAAAAATCACCATTCCAACCATTGTACCTTGCTCTGTTGTGGTTGATATACCAGTTGTTGGAACAAACTCTTTGTTGTTAACTACCTGTACTTTTGTATCCTGTTTCAATTCACCTGTTGTGACTTCGTTATTTCCATTATAGGTAGTTAAATAGCCATTTTCATTAGCTTCTTTTTCCATAACTTTATATGTAACCCCATATGGTAAATCCTTGATTGTAATCTCTTGTCCATGTGATAAAGTTATAGTTGCTTTTCCTTCTATAAAAGTAATCTCACCATCAGAAGGCTTTATGCTTTCTTTTTTGTACCTGTCATCTACACTACCAATGTAATTAAATTTACCATTGATAGGCTTTCCATCTGCTTGCTTTAATGTAAGCTCAAAGTTAAATACCTTCGTCTTGTCACCCAATTCTCCTATAACTTCTTTACCAATAGTCAAATCAGGAAGTTCTGTATTGGTTACAATAAAACCATTCTTAGCATCGCCTGTGATATTGCTTTCATATCCAGAAATAGTTGTCTCTGACACAGAATAATTGATTTTCTGTTTTGTTTCTGAATTATATTCAGGTTTATTTTCAAATGTGTGTTTCCAATTGTTATCTGCATTTAAAATCACTTTGTCTACTTCAATACCATCTGCAAAAAGCTTGATTTCTGCTCGTTCACTAGTTTGTCCTACCCAGACCTTTTCAACCGGAATTGAAATTGTCTTTAATTCATTTTCAACAGCCCACAATTTGCCTTCTGTGTCCTGATCTGATATTGTGAATTCCAATTTTGGTGCAATAAGAGGATTAAAAGCAATCCATTCTGGAGCTGAAATCTCTTTTACTTCATATTTTCCTACAGGAAGACCTTTTACATTTGCAATACCTTTATCATCAGTTGTTAGTAATAATTCTTTTTTACCATCTTTGATAACTGTATTATCAACTCTTCTCATCTTAAACTGAACATCTTTAATTGGAATACTTTTATCTTTTAATGTTTTTATGATTTTTAATTCGCCTTTTACAGTTCCATTAACTCCAGCATCTGCATTAATATTTTGTACGCTATGGTTAAAGGATTCTCCATTTACAGCTGGCTTATTATACTCTTTAAACCATGCTTTTGTATTATTAACGAATTCTTTTTGTTTCGGATTTGTAATCTTAGTTTTATAAAAAATATTAATAAACTTTTGTGTGGAATCCTCTTGTGAAATGTTTACTGTTATTTTATTTTCTGATACCGATATATTTGAATTTGGATATTTATTATGGAATTCCCTTATCGCTTCTTTTCCTTTAAACTTTTCTACATAACCATCATACCAAGTTACTACTATTTCAAAAGAATCAGGTTCTAATGTTTGTCCGCCTTGGATTTCATCTTGAATATAAACGTTTTTTTCAGAATATACCTTGCTTGGATTCACCAGTAACCACCAATTGACATGATTTGTATCATTGGTATACATACTACCTGTTTTATAATAGAATACACTAGTTGTACCTGATTCTGGTTTGGTTATATTTACATCTGCCCGCTTTGAACCAGATATAATATATGCTATTCCTGTGTGTTCATGATTACCTGAGGTAATGTTTCTTCCTTGCAAAGTAAATGTTGCCCATCCACCAACATCATCTAATTTATCTATTTTATCATTAAATGTAAGTGTTGCACCTGTTTTCTCTATTACTGCTTGACCAACATTTTGGTCTTTTATATAAAGTGGAATTGTTTTTTCATATCCTTCAAAAAATACTTCCCCTGAATTTGTCCATTTGACAGTTATAGTATCTCCACTTTGTATATTTCTTTGATGATTTTCTTTAAATTCCAAACGAACCTGAACGTTTCCACCATCATTTATACTATTTGGAGTAGCCACTAGGCTTGTAACTACCTCATTACTGATATCTCTTCCTCTTTGAATAGAAGAAGCAGAAACAGAAAAATTTGATGATATGCATGTAAAAAGTACAATAACCATAAATAGCATGCTAAAAATTTTTTTATTTATTTTCATAACTCCTCCTTTATATATATTTTCTTCTTTATTTTGACAAACACACCTCCTTTTTAATAAATATAGCTATAAAACAAACTTTCCTTTTAGTACTTTGACATAAAAGTTATAATTATGATTTTAATGTTTTTTTCTATAAACTTTTCATCCCATGGAATATTTGAAAGAAATCTAATTATACTAGTTCGATGACTTGCCTTAGTAAGTTATGCTACGTTTGAAACTTTACCTTTAAACCCTTTTGATATCATAGCATTCATTATATCTTCTAAATGCTTTATTTGTGGCTAGTTAAATAAAAATCGAATTTTTAATTTATGTATTGATGATTCATTTGCTATAATTGTATTCTGAAACATTTATGTTTAACCTTTTGCTTTCATTGTTATGTAAGAACTCAATTACAACAAGGATTTATCATAAATGTTTGTTATCTTATTCAGTTATAAAATTATTCAAGTATTTTTACACTATTATAGTTTTAACTTCTTATTCTCAAAGTATTTATATCATCATAGATTCACTGGCTCAATAAATCTGGCGTGAATTACACCTTTCTTTACGTAAACGTAAATAACAAGATGTAAAAATCTATTATTGTATTAACTAATAAATTGGTGTAATATTGAAATTATCGTAGTTTTATTGGAAAAATTTAATTCGTTATTTAGAGGTGAGTATTATGAAAAGTTCAATAAGAATTAAAAAAATACTAAGTTTAATTCTGTTAATTATAATTTTCTTTTGTGTAATGAAAATATATCAAAAACGTTTAGGATATTATACTGATTCAAAAGATTATGATAGCTTAAGAATTCTTTCTCCTCTATCTGATTCTTCTATTAACAAAGATCCAGAGGAAAACAAGAAAGATATAGAAAATGAAAAAAATTTAAAAAATATAAATCCAGACTATAAATTTTGGATAAATGTTGAAGGAACTAATATAGATTTTCCAGTGGTTCAAGGAAAAGATAATGACTTCTACTTACATCATAACTTTAACAAAGAAAAAAGCTTCTCAGGTTCAATCTTTGTTGACTCAGAAAACAATTTAAATGAGGATTCTAATATAGTTGTTTATGGTCATAACATGAGAAATGATACTATGTTTGCTCAAATTAAACATTTTAAAAATGAAAATTTCTTCAATGCAAATAAATATATAACTCTTTATAGAGATGGAAAAAAATCAACATTCGAAATTTTTTCAGTTTACCAAGAAAATGCTAAGGACTTAGAATCTCAAATAAAAATCAAATTTTCAAATAAAGAAGAGTATGAAAAATATTTAAAAGAACAAGAATCAAAATCACTATTTAAAAGAGAAGGTATAGATTTACAGGATAACGATAGAATCTTAACTCTAATAACCTGTGGATATGATTTTGTTAACGCCAGAATAGTAGTGGTGGCAAAAGAAATTGATTAAAAAACTTAAAAAATATAAAAAAAACAAGCAAAAAGCATCCAATTAAAGTTTGGATGCTTTTTACTTATTGAATAAAATTATGTTAATAATACTTTCATAACAATTTGAAATTTCAAGTTTATTTTATAAATATTTATTACACAATAATTTATTCATATATCTTATCTATTTTCTTATTTAAACTAATCAGAAAAGCTCATCTGCAATTAATTTTATAAAGTTATTTTCTTTCCAATGTATAGTATCTAATACTAAGTATGGATTATCTGTAATTATACTGTCTACATTTAAATCTATTAATCGTTCCATTTCACTCTCATTATTTACACTCCATACGAAAATTTGTTTCCCCATATCATGTACATTATCAACTGTAGTTTCATTTACAAATGTTGATTCTATAGAGTATATATCAACAAAATCCCAATCATAAAAATCACCATAAGCAAAAGCTGTTATATAACAAGTAATCATATTTGAATCTATCTTTTTTGCTTCTTTTAATATATTTTTGTCCATGGAACCTATTATACATTGATTACTCATTTTATTTTCTTTTATTAAATCCACTACTTTTTTAACTACATCATCTTTTTCATGACCATGTAACTTTATCTCTATTAGTAATTTTATTTTTCCTTTAGAAAACTTTAAAACTTCCTCAAGAGTAGGCATTTTCTCGCCTTTATAATTTTCGTCAAAATGACTACCTGCATCATATTTTTTAATTTCATCATAATTAGCATCCCATACATTTTTATTAACTCCTGTAACTCTTTTTAAATTAGAATCATGAGTTATTACTAGTTGACCATCCTTAGTTTCCTGCACATCAAGCTCAGCATATTCTGCTTTACTATCAGCTGCAATTTTAAAAGCTGCTAAGGTATTTTCTGGTGCTAACAAAGATGCTCCCCTATGAGCTGTAGCTGTAGTATTATAAAACATTTCTAGATTAAAAATACTTTGACTATTATTAGAAAAAGCAAATGCTTCTATATCAATAACTAATACTATAATTACTAATTTTAAAAACTTTTTTAATACTTCCCCCTTTTTAACTTTTCTCTTATTCTGAACTTTATTTTTGCATATATCAATACCTTTATATTCATAATAAAGAGTTAAAAAGAAGCCTATACTTATTAAAAATAAAAATATTCCTCCAATAAAAGCAGAATAATAGTCAAACATAATACTTCTACTTATAAATAATTCTTTCAAGCCATTCATATCAGTAACATATTTGGTCCATACTGCAATTAAAAAAATTCCAATAATATTAATTAAAAATCCAACTAAATACATAATAGTAAATAAACTTATGGAATAAAGAATTATTTTAATTAATTTTCCCTTTGTAAACTTCAAACTCTCTTTTACTGCCCTATTAAAACTTTTAGTATTTAATGTTATTTCATAAATACTAAAAATCCATCTACTAACCAATATATATAATAGTAAGAATATAATTGTATAAATTATATTTAAAATAGTATTTGAGTATATGTAGTCTAAAATATATTCTGGTACTTTTATACTTCCTACTAACCCAGAAGTTAAATTAAAATTAGTAAGTGGTATTATTAGCAATACAAATATAAATAACAATATATTTTTAGGATTTAATATTACTAAACTTCTTTTGAAAGCAGCAAAAATCAACTTAGACACCTTAATTTTATGGCCTTTCCTAGCCTCATCAATACATATGATTACAGCAGTTATTTCAAAGAACATATAAAATCCTAAAATTATAATTGATATTAACATTAATATTATTGATGATGGATTAGTTAATATCTTAATTAGATTTTCCGTAACAAGATACACATATCCTGATCTTTTTATTGATAAATTTATGAATAATTGAATAATTGGCCAAATTAATATCAAAGCCAATCCCTTATGGAATAATTCAAAAACAAATAAAGTGCTTAAATTATACTTCATTAACCATATAAAGTTTCTAAATATTTTTTTATTCATAGTCATCCTCATTTGCAACTTATTTAATATACTTCTCCCTTAATAATTTATTTCAAAAAATTTTTATAAAACAAACTATCCTAATAAAATATATTGTTAATTATAACTTAAAAAAGTTCATAATTAAACTCCTATATATTATAAAAACATATAAAAAAAGTTAATTATGAACTATTATTCTATACTGTATTTTAAGTGGTTTTCCATATACTTCAAGTTATATATAACCATATCTATACTCTAATTAAAGATAGAAAAAATTTTTTATTTAAATATATAAATTAAAAGCTAAACTTAAAGTAATAATTCTAACTTTAAGTTAATTATAGATATATAACTGAGCTCATTTCCACTAAAACCCATCATTATAAAACTTTTTTCTTTAGCCTCCAAAGTTTTGAAACATAATCTCCCTGAAGTTCTGGAATATTTAAACCTATATACATAAGCTCATCTCCACTAAGTATTATGTCCTCTCCTATTATTTCATATTCTGAATCCTTATCTAAGGCTGTAAGTTTTAAATTGCTAAAGCTTTCATTTACTAAGGCTAACTGTCTAACATAGCTTACAACAACCTCATTCTTATCTTCTGAAATCATCATCCATGCTACTTCATTACTATTAAATGGACTCTTTAATCTATATAAGGCTCCAAATTGCACAGTTTCTCTAATTTCCTTATATAAATTTATTTGTTCCTTTAATTCTTCCTTTTCTTTCTCACTTAACTTAGTTATATCAAGCTCATATCCAAAGTTTCCAGCCATGGCAGAAACTCCCCTAGTTTCAAGTGGAGTTATTCTATTAGCTTGATGATTAGGAACTGCTGAGACATGGCATCCCATAGAAATAGAAGGATACACCATAGAGGTTCCAAACTGTATTTTTAATCTTTCTATGGCATCTGTATCATCACTTGTCCAAGTTTGAGGCATATAATAAAGGATTCCTGGATCAAATCTTCCACCACCACCTGAGCAGCTTTCAAATAATACATTAGGGAATCTACTTGTTATTTCCTCCATAACCCTATATAACCCTAAAATATATCTATGCGCAGTTTCTCTTTGTCTCTCTGAAGTCAATCCTAAAGAACCCACCTCTGTCATATTTCTATTCATATCCCACTTAACATAAGATATATTTGCACTTTCAAGAATTTTGCTAACAGATTCTATTATATAGTCACATACTTCTTTCCTTGATAAGTCTAATATTAACTGACTTCTTGCTTGTGATCTAGTTCTTCCTGGAATATGAATACACCAATTTGGATGCTTTTCATAAAGCTTACTAATAGGTGAAATCATCTCAGGCTCAAACCATAATCCAAACTCTAAACCCATATTGTTTATGTCCTTAGCTAGTTTACTAAGTCCACCCTTTAATTTATCCTCATTAACAAACCAATCTCCTAAGGAACTTTTATCATCATTTCTATTTCCAAACCATCCATCATCAAGAACAAAAAGTTCCATTCCTAGCTTTGAAGCTTCCTTCGCTATTTCCTTTATTTTAACCTCATTAAAGTCAAAATATGTGGCTTCCCAGTTATTTATAAGTATAGGCCTTACCTTATCTCTATAATTTCCTCTACACAATCTCTTTCTATAAAGATTATGATAAATTTGAGACATTCCATTTAGTCCCCTTGAGGAATAAACTAAAACAACCTCAGGTGCTTGAAACTCTTCCTTTGACTCAAGTAACCATTTAAAATCAAAAGGATTTATTCCTATTTGAGCTCTTGCATTTCTATACATATCAACTTCCACATTAGCCAAGAAGTTTCCACTATAAATTAAGCTAAAGCCATAAACTTCTCCATATTCCTCATTTGTATCCTTACTACATAGAGCCATAAATGGATTTTGAGCATGGCTACTTGCCCCTCTTCTACTTTCAATAGCTTGACTTCCACTTCTTAAAGGATTTCTAAGAATATGTCTCTCTCTTCCCCAAGATCCTGAAAGCTGAATAAAATCAAATTCATCAGTTGTAAAGTCTACATTGGCACTTAAAACTTTCTCTATATTTATCCTTTCATCACTATTATTCACTATCTTTAAACTTCTTGTAATAGCATCAAAGTTTTCAAAAACATTATATGTTAAGATAACCTCTAAGCCTTTTAAAGAATCAACTAAAGTTATTTCTAGGGAAGTAGCCTCTTCCTCATTTTCAACATACACAGATGGTAAACCTGAAAGTCTTTGCTTTCCTTCATAAATTCTATGTGACTTATATCTTAAATCAGTAACTGATGTACCATCTTCATATTGAAACTCTAAATTTGGACTTCTTAAATCAGTAGCTCCAAAGGTTGGACACTCCTGAGGTATTAATTCTAACTGAAATCCACTTATATTATCAGTATTAGCAGCAAAACTTCCAAAACATCTTCTCCTAAAAAAATACTCTAAATTATCAGCTTTTAACTTTCTTCCCCAATACAAATGACTTAAATGTCCTGTCTCCATAACCTTCAAAACATAACTTGTATTCTTTGTCCTTAGATGAAAAGTTTTAAAATTCTCATTATAATTTATACTCATAATTCTCATAAAGTTATTTATTAACTCTTTCCCCCTATATTAATACTAATATTTTGTGCAGACTTTTCTAAATTGATTTTAACTTCTAAAGAAAATTTAACCTTTAAAGAAAACCTTAACAAAAACTACTAAAGGCTATAAATAAAAGCATCAATTAACCTTAAACTAAATTCATTATAAAAAATTAAATCAAAAATCTAAATAGTCTACATACAAATTATCCTTTAATAGCATTATATAGGTAATTTTATCAAATTTAAATATATAACTTTTAATATTTTAGATAACATTTAAAATATTAAAAAGGAGTTATATTTAAAGTTAATAAACTTACTTTAAATATAACTCCTCATTCTACTAAGTAAATACTTAGTAGTATAAAACCCATGTTTTACAGAATTTCTTTTATTTAAATATTATTTAAAACAGCCCTATAATTAATTTTTTAAAGTACCATTAGAATTAAATTCATAAAGCTTACCATCAATATATCTCTTTTCTGTAACCATGAAGCCTGTACCTTCATCAAAGTAATACCATTGTCCACCTAATTTCTTCCATCCAGAAGCTAATATTCCATTTGATTCAACATAAGCCCATTGTAAATCTGGTGAGTATTCTAAATTCTTAAATGACTTCCATCCTTCTGAATCATCCCAAGATCCATCTTCATTAAAGAAATGTTGAATATATGGTTTATTAGTCTTATAATCCCATTCCTTAACAGCACCCGTAGCCATAACTTTGCTTTCTTTGTAAAAATAATACCATTTATTATTTATCTCTTTCCATCCTTCAGCCAAGCTTCCATCATTATTTATATAAGCCCAACATGTTTTATTACCTTCACCTTGCCATGAATGCCATCCTGGATTAGTAACCCATGCTCCACTATTATCAAAACAATAATATCTTTTATCACCATTTGAATAAGCAACTGCAATTGAGCCTTTTGCCATTTTTCCATTTTCATAGAAATAATACCATGTTCCATTTATCTTTTGCCAATCAGTTGATAATTCATTATTTGAGTTTATATAATACCAGTCATTATTATATTTTCCAATATGATTAACCCAACCTTTTTTATATTGTAAAGCTCCACTATTATCAAAATAATATAATTTTGTGTCATAAGTGCTTTCATCAAACATATATTTAGGACCAGTTGACATTACTCCACCTTCATCAAAATAATACCAAATTCCATTGATTTTTTGCCATCCTTTTTGAATAATACCATTATTATCTGTATAGTAATATTCTCCATCTTTATTCTGACTCCAACCTTTTGCTATCAATCCAGATTCATTAAAGTAATATTGGGTTCCCTCTATTTGAGTATTTCCTGTGCTCATAACTCCATTCTTAAAATAATATTTGTTTCCATCTATTTCTTTAAATCCCTCTGCCAATTCACCATTATCACCAATATAACACCAAATATAATGAGAATTATATCTATCTTTGCACTTATGCCATCCTTTTGAAGTATTTAATTCTCCACTATCATCAAATAAATAATTTGCTTCCTTATTTCCATTAAACCCCAATATAGAAATTACCCCTGTTTCCATTAACGCCTCATGAGGTTCAAAATAATAATATTTATTATTTATTTTTGCTAATCCTTTTTTACATACTCCAGTATTATCTATATAACACCATTTATCTCCATCATATAAAGTAACCTTATGCCACCCTTCGCTAGTTACTAAAGCTCCACTTTCATTAAATAAATATGTTGGTAAATCTACTTTATAACAACCATCTTCAACTTCATTTTCAAAAATAGTACTAATTCCTTTACACATTATTCCATTAGGTGCAAACCAATATTTATTTCCATTTATTGTTTGCCAACCTGTTTTAGCTAAACCATCTTCCCCAAAATAATACCAACATGGCTCTCCATCTACAGGTTTAAGTTCATACCATCCTGAATATCTTCTATATGCACCATTTTTGTCAAAGAAGTAAATCTTATCTTTTGCACTATCTTTATCAAATATTCTAGTTGGAGCTGTAACCATTTTTGCATCACTATCAAAATAGTACCAAGTTCCATTGATTTTATTCCATCCTAATGCTGCCTTTCCACCGTTCTCAACATAGTACCAATCACTAAATTCTCCATTTATATGGTTAATCCACCCAGTTCTATTAGTTAATCTTCCATCTTCTTCAAAATAATATACATTAATACCTAAACACATATCATCTTGGACTTTTGTAGGACCAATAGCCATTCCATAATTAGGATTTAAATAATACCAATCACTTCCTGATTTTTTCCATTCATTAGCTAAAGATCCATCTTCATTTAAATAATACCATTTTTCATTTATTTTTTTCCATCCTTCTTTTTTAAATAACTCTCCATTATTATCAAAATAATAGAACTTAGGGTTTCCTGTAACACCTTCAACATTAACTATTCCAGTAGCCATTTTTCCATCACAATAAAAATAATAATCTTTACCATTAATTGTTTGGCAACCTGTTTTTAAAACTCCATTTTCATCTATATAACACCAAACTTTTTTATAATTATTATATTCATCATATTTACTAAACCAGCCTTTTCCTTTTAACAATACTCCATCAGAAGTAAAACAGTATATTTTTTCCTCGTGATTAAAGTAATCATAAATAGTTTTTTTGCCAGTTGCCATAGCCCCTGTTGTTTCATTAAAATAGTATGTCTTTCCACCTAGTGTTTGCCATTTAGTTTTTAAGGAACTATCATCATTAAAATAGAACCAATTATCATTTAATTTTGTCCATCCTTTTCTATTTATTAATTCTCCATCTTCTCCAAAATAATATAAATCTACTTTTTCTGGTCTATTACCTTGTATTAAAGTTGGTCCTATACTCATGTTAGAACTAAAATAATATGTCTTTCCATTAATAGTCTTCCAACCATTTACTAAACTATTATTATTATTGAAATAATACCACTTACCATCTATCTGTTTCCAACCACTTCCTGTTACTAAACTTCCATCTTCATTAAATAAGTAAACTTCATAATTATCATTAATATTTACGCAACTTAATCCTTTTGCCATACCATTATACTTATCAAGGTAATATTTTTTCCCATTTATTGTTTGCCAGCCATATAATAAACTATTATCGCTATTCAGATAATACCATCTTTCATTTGCCTCTTTCCAGCCAGCACCTTTTACTAAAACCCCATCTTTATCAAATAAATATATCTTATTTTCGCTACCATTATTTATTTCTTTTACCATAGTAGCCATTCCACTGTTTGAATCAAAATAATATGTTTTACCATCTATTGTTTTCCATCCACATTCTAAGCTACCATCATTATTAAGATAATACCATCTTCCATCTACTTCTTTCCATCCAGCACTTTTTACTAAAACTCCATTATTATCAAATAAATATCTCTCGTTTTTGTTACCATCATTTATTTCTCTTATCCCGATTACCATTCCATTATCTTCATCGAAATAATATGTCTTACCATCTATTGTTTGCCATCCGCTTTGAACTTCACCTTTATTGTTTACGTATATCTTTCTTTCTCCACCCCAAGTTAAATTATAAGTGTGAATACCTGGTTCAGTTATAAGGACTCCATCTTCATTAAAAAAGTACACTTTATATTTTTCATGATTAGAATCATATATTCTTGTGCTTCCTTTTGCTCTACCACTATACCTATCAAAATAATATGTTTTACCATCTATTACTTTCCAGCCGATTTCTAAACTATTATCACTATTAAAGTAATACCAAATTTTATCTATCTCTTTTAATCCATTTCCTTTTCTTAAAACTCCATATTCATCAAATACATATGTTTTCTTTTCATCACCATTATTTATTTCTCTTATCCCGATTACCATTCCATTATCTTCATCGAAATAATATGTCTTACCATCTATTGTTTGCCAACCACTTTGGACTTCACCTCTATTATTTACGTATATTTTTCTTTCTCCACCCCAATCTTCATGATAAGTGTGAATACCTGGTTCAGTTATAAGAGCTCCGTCTTCATTAAAAAGGTACACTTTGTATTTTTCATGATTAGAATCATATATTCTTGTGCTTCCTTTTGCTCTACCACTATACGTATCAAAATAATATGTTTTACCATCTATTACTTTCCAGCCAGTTTCTAAGCTATTATCCTTATTAAAGTAATACCATTTTCCATCTATTTCTTTTAATCCATTTCCTTTTGTTAAAACACCATCTTCATCAAACAAATATGTTTCTTTTTTATCACCATTAAATATATCGCAAATATTAATTGCCATACCATTATATTGATGAAAATAATATGTCTTACCATCTATTGTTTTCCAACCGCTTTCAACTTCACCCTTATTATTTACATATACCTTTCTTTTTTCACCCCAATATTCAGTATAAGTGTGAATTCCTGGCTTATTTACAAGAGTTCCATCCTCATTGAAAAAATATGTTTTATACTTTCCATTCTTAGTATCATATACTTCTTTCTTTCCAGTTGATACCTTTCCATTTTCAAAATAATATGTTTTACCACCTATTGTTTGCCATCCATCCTTTTTATTTTCATCAGTTACACTATTATTTTGACTTTCTGTACCTGTTGTTACTGCTTGTCCATCTTCATTAATATTTATGTAATCACTTTTTAAAGCTTCATTTTTATCTAACTTTTCTTCAGCTTTCTTATTTCCTACTTCTATTTTTTCTTCGATTTTCTTGCTTTCTTTATCTTTTTGGGAAGTTTCATTGTCTTTAGTTTTTATTTCATCACTTTTTACTTCTACGTTCTTATCTTTATTTATTTTATCTTCATTATTTTGATCAGCTTTATTTTCTACTTCTTTTACAGTATCCTTTTTATTATTATGAACTTTTTCTGCATTTTCGTCTTTGACTTCTTTGGAATCTTTATCTTTAATATCTTTGTCATTTTTAATTTCTTTTACATCTTTTTCGCCATCAGTTTTTACTTCTTTATTCTTAACATTTTTATCTTCTTGCGCATTTACATTAGGACTTTCATCTTTTAATTGTTTTCCATTACCTTTAATATTATCTACATTAGCAGTAGCTGTAACCCTTACTTCTTCAGCATAAACTTTCTTTCCATTGCTTATTACAAAGCTAGATATAGTAGTTATACTTGCTATAGCTACGGCAATAGCCACTTTTTCTCTTACTTTTTTCATAAAACACCTCTATTAATCCACTTAATTTAACTAATATATTAAAAATTCCCAAATGTTATTTTAACATTTTATTTAAATATTGTAAATAAAGTTAATTATATAGATATTTTCCGTTAATATTATTAAAAGTAATATTATTACATATAAATTTAATAAGAAATATATTATGATATTCATTTAAAGTAGAGATATAAAAAATTCTCTATAAAAAATCTTCTAATTTATAATCAAACAAAGTCATAATTACCTGTAAAACTGGTGGCTTGCAATAATTTTATAAGAATTTATTGACCACCCCCATAGCAGGTAGTTTTATTTATTCTAAATAAAAAAAGTTCTACTTAAAAAAGTAGAACTTTTTGTGGTTGCGGGAGCAGGACTTGAACCTACGACCTTCGGGTTATGAGCCCGACGAGCTACCAGCTGCTCCATCCCGCGTCATTAAATTGTCTCTCTGACTTGTATTAAGTATATTCCTAATTACCTAATAAGTCAAATGTTATTTTAAGAAAATATTTTTTAATTCTATATTAAATACTCTTAGGCTACTTATATACTCAATAAAAAATTTACTTTTTATTTCTATATATATCTTAATATCTTTCTAACTTCAGTTACATTACAAGAAATGCAGTTATTTCTTATTTCTATATATTTCTCAATATCCTTTAAAAACAAACAGTATTTAACTATATAACATTTAAAATCTTATGAAAGTTATAAACTTATTTTTCTTCATTATTATCTAAATTCAGTTATATACGTTTTTAAACTTATAACACCATTTTAGAATAACCACCTATGTTTAAATTATTACTAAATCTGCATTTATTTTTATAACTTAAATATCTTTCTTGGTATTATATTTAATTTAGCAATTTTAATATAAATATAATATCCCCAAACTCCACTTAAAGTATTACATATAAGATCATTTACTTCAAAAAACCTTTTTGTATTAGGAAAAACTAAAGATAATATAACCTGGGAACTCTCTATGAATAAAGACATAAAAAAACAGAATTTTAATACTGTACTTAATGAAGGTATATATGAATCTTCTTTTAACTTATTTTTATTCTGCAATTCAAAGCTTTCTAAAATTTTATTGATTTTATCTATAATTCCTTTTCCTAAAGTTAATTTTTCTTCATCTATACTGTAAAAATAGCAAAGAAAAAATGCCATTGGACTTAACATAATTGAATTTCCTATTAGCTGATAAATAACATCTCGCAATCCTCCTTCATGGTATATTTGCTTTATACTCCACAGAGGACTAAGCCAAATTTCTGGCGGATTATAAATAAGATTATTTCCCCAAGCTATGGTAAGTGGAAAATACACCTTAGAAGCAACTCCAATTAAGTAAATACAAAATAAATCAAAAATAAACTCTTCATTAGAATATATTTTTTTATATGTGTATTCTTCTTTAATTATTCCTTTAATTTTAATTGTTCCTCTAAATAAACAAAAGAGTAGAATTCCTAATGTTAAAAATTTATTTTGAGAAATAATAATCATGAATTCTCCTTTTAATTCTAAATTTTAATTAATATATTATTTAAGTGAATATTTATCTCTAACTGTAATATTCATACTGGAAATATTTCTATTGTTTATTAAGATAATCCTATATATTTATAGATCAAAACCCCATAAAAATAGAATAAATAACTTTACATTACTTCATTAATTATAACCTCTTTCATCTTATTTTAATCAGATTAATTACAAAAATAAGCTGTATCAAAACCCTTTAAAACTCTTACAAACCTAATTATAAAATCAAAGAAATTAATTAGTTGTTTATAAGTTTTTTCATGAGTTATTTTGATACAGCTTTCTAAAATTAAGCTTCTGTTACAAGCTCTTCTTCTTTATCCTTTTTTTCTTTACCATTTGCTTCAGTAAAGATATTTTCTGTAGCAGATAATTCTTTTAAGTAATCAATAAATCCATCTCTAAGATCTGCTCTTCTTAAAGCATACTCAACAGTAGCTTCTAAGAATCCTAATTTATCTCCCACATCGTATCTTCTTCCTTCAAAGTCATAAGCATACATTGCTTCTTCGCTCATAAGCTCTAAAAGGGCATCTGTTAATTGGATTTCTCCACCTTTACCAGGTTTTGTGTTTTCTAATATATCAAATATTCTTGGGGTTACTATATATCTTCCTAATATAGCAACATTTGAAGGCGCTTCTTCTGGTGATGGTTTCTCAACTAAACCTTTTACTTTATAAACTCTACCTTCAATGTGTTTTCCATTAACTATTCCGTATTTAGAAACATTTTCTTCTGGAACAGTTTGAACACCTAATACACTAGTTCTATATTCATTATAACAATCAATTAATTGCTTTAAGCATGGCTTCTCATCATTGTAAACTACATCATCACCAAGTAATATTGCAAAAGGCTCATCCCCTACAAAAGTCTTAGCACAGTAGATAGCATGTCCAAGTCCTCTTGGTTCTTTTTGTCTTATATAATGGATATCAACCATATCTGATATATCTCTAACTAAATCTAAAAGTTCAGTTTTTCCTGACTTTTCAAGTTCCATTTCAAGTTCCACATTACGGTCAAAGTGATCCTCAATTGATTTTTTACTTCTTCCTGTAATAACAAGTATTTCCTCTATACCTGAAGCTATAGCTTCCTCAATTATGTATTGAATAGTTGGTTTATCAACTATTGGAAGCATCTCCTTAGGCTGTGCTTTTGTTGCAGGTAAAAATCTAGTACCAAGACCTGCTGCTGGTATTATAGCTTTTCTTATTTTATTGTTCATCCTCTTATCCCCTTGTAAATCAAAATTTTAATATTAAGTTCTAAGTTAAAGTGCCCTTGATTTTGAAATAGACCTATAAGACCATCTTAATAAGCAATTAGTGTTACATTATATACGTAAGAATAATAGCGTTAAGAAGCTTTTATTGTTTGAACATAGCGAGTTTAAAAGCTTTAGCTATTATTCTAAAGTAGATAATAGAAACTCTTTGCGAAATTAAGTTAGGTCTGAAAGGCTATTTCAAAATCAAAACTAACTAAAAATAAAGCTTAATATGAAGTTTATTTAAAGTTTTTCATTCCAACGCATTGCCATTTCCAGAAGTCTTTGCACATGTCCTCTAAGTTTTTCTCAGCCTTCCATCCAAGTTCTTTTTCTGCCTTTGATGGATCTGCAAAACTTATGGCAATATCTCCTGCTCTTCTGTCTACTATTTTATAAGGTATTTCCTTGCCTGATGCCTTTGAAAAAGCTTTTATTATATCTAATACAGAATATCCTTGTCCAGTTCCTAAATTGTATGTGCTAATCCCAGAACCATCCTTTAACTTTTTCATAGCTGCTACATGTCCTCTTGCTAAGTCTACAACATGTATATAATCTCTTACACCAGTTCCATCTGGAGTGTTATAATCATCTCCAAATACTCTTACATAGTCTAATTCACCATCAGCCACCTTTGAAACATAAGGCATAAGATTATTTGGTATTCCATTAGGTAATTCTCCAATTAATCCACTTTCATGAGCTCCAACTGGATTAAAGTATCTAAGAAGTACAATATCCCATGAATTATCTGATATATATAAATCTCTTAAAATATCCTCTATCATAGCCTTACATCTACCATATGGATTTGTTGCAAACCCTGCTTGAAGACCTTCATGTACAGGTACTATTTCACTTTCTCCATATACAGTAGCTGAAGAACTAAATATAAATTTCTTAACATTATGATTTCTCATACTTGTTAAAAGATTTAAAGTTCCAATAATATTGTTATTATAATATTCTAAAGGTTTTTCTACTGATTCTCCTACTGCCTTAAGAGAAGCAAAGTGTATAACAGCATCTATTTTTTCATTTTTAAAAACCTTATCTATATCTTCAAAATTTACTAAATCGCCTTCATAAAACTTTATACTTTTTCCTGTTATTCTTTCAACTATATCTTTAACTTCTTTTCTACTATTTATTAAGTTATCAATAACAACCACAGAATTATTATCATCCCTTAATAATTCTACTATTGTATGGCTTCCTATATAGCCAATTCCACCAGTTAATAATATATTCATTAACACTTCTCCCTCACCAAAAAATTACAGCTTAAATTATAGCATAAATTTATTTAAAAATTCAAATTATATACTATTTATATAGAAAACTCTCCCTTTATTGCTTTAAATATACTATTATTTTTTAATACCTCTTTTATTATTTTTAATACTCTATCTTCTCTAAAGATATCATCACTTACTACAAATGTCTCTTCTATTATCTCTTCTATTAAATTTCTTCCCTCTATAATATCATCTTTTAAAAGCTCTGCTGCTTCCTTCCATTTCAATAAGTTATCTTCTCTTATTAAAATCTTAACTTCTTCTATTATTTCCTCACTTATACCTTCCATAATATATTCTATGGATTTTTCAAATTCTAAAATATTTATATCCTTTCTTATTTTATATGGGCTTAATAAAAAGGTCTTTATACTATTTTTTATTGAAGCTTCTAATAATTTCTCTGGACATAGGCTTTTATACTCTCTCCCTCCAAAGTTATAAGCCATTCTTAAAGAAAATTCTTTAAGATTTTTATCATAGCTTCCTCTTACTCTTCTTATAAATTCTCTCTTAACTTTCCTGTTAATTCCTAAAGATAAGATTGCTAATCTTCCATATTTATAAGATGGCTTATATTCATTTATTAGAAAACTTTTTTCTTTTATTTTATTTATTAAAACTTCTTCACTTTGATTTATTATTTTTTCTATTATATCCTTATTACTTACTATCTTTTCCTCTTCATCATAGGGAAATATTACTCTCTCCATTATTAAATTCAAATAATATTCTTCCCTTCCCCCAATTATTATTGAAGCCTCTTCCTCTCCTAATTCCTCCAATAAATTTTGAAAGTTATCTTTCAAAAAAGAGTTAAAAATATTAGGCATATTATATGCCTCTTTTCCATTTAATACATTCATAAAATTACTTTCATTATTATCAAATTCAGAAGAAAAATAATCCTTATAAATAGATTTTTCATAAATATATATATTAGTTTTATTTAAATATCCATTTATAATTAAGTATTTTAAAACCTCTAAATTTCTTTCAAAAGCCTCTTCTTCAATATTAAAAAGCCATATTATCTCATCACTACTGGCTAAGTTTTTCCTAGTCTCATAACTTAATAATTGATTTCTAAACTCATTAATACTTCCACTATAATCGGCTAAAATAAAATCATTCTCTTTATTATGTAAAATTTCTTCTCCCCTAAAAATTCCTTCCAATCTTATATCACTAAATATTAAATTGCTGCTATTAGGATTATCCTTCTCATTAAAAAGACTCTCTAATATATAAAAAAACTTTGATTTTAATTCCTCTTGAGATTTTTCTTTATAATTCTCCTTATAACCTATATGAAAATAAATATAAGCCAGCTCTCCAATATTATCTAAGTCCTTATTATTAATCAAATTCCCCTTAACTAAAAACTCATTATTATTAAAAACATAACTTTTTCCGCTTTTTCTTTCCCTAAACTCAAGCTTATATTGAAAAATATTATCTAAACTATTTATCCTAAATAAAAACTCTTCCAAAATCCCCTTAAGCTCTATTTTTTTATTAATAATACATTGTGAATATGGAGTTCCAACAAATTTAAACTTATTAGAATCCTCTTTAAAAAACACTTCAAAATTTGGAGTTCCTATATTATTAAAAAACTTATTTACCAATTTATCTTCTCTTGCTTCATTAGTATTTTTATATCCTTCACTAAACTTTCCACTTGATCCAATAAGATTAGAAATTAATTTCTTTCTATATTCATAATCCCCACCTAATAACTGAATTTTCTTTTTAAATTCAAAGTTAAATCTAGACCTAATCTCCTCTCTTATAAAAATTTCAAAGGATTTATTACTATTCTCCCTCAATTCAAATTCTTCTAGTTTAAGAAGTTTAGAAAACTCTTTTAATTCCTCTTCTAATTTCTTATTAATATTATTATGAGAAATTTCAATAAATTTTTCTAAAATACTTTTTCTAAAATCATAATAAAACTCTTCCATAAAATGAGTATTATCAAAAACAATTTTCATAGATTTCTCACTATACTTTTCTAAGCTTTTTAAAAAGCCGTAATAATTTTCATAACAATCACTATTATTTATAATGCTCTTAATTTCATTAAGAAACTTGTTAGCTGCTTCATAATCCTTTCCTACATCAGAGCCTAAACTTTTAGTTATAATTCTTCCATTTCCCTTATAATCCTTTAAAATAGGGTGCTTAAAGTTTACTGTAAGAACCCCCTTATTCTTTGGCTCTAGTAATGAAACTCCCTTTTCTCTTAACTTATTCATAAATTCACCTTCCCTAATCCAAATAAAAATAGCTAATATCTTAATCCTTAACTAGAATATAAACAAAAATTAATACTAAAATATAAACTAATTTATATTTAAATTATAATGAATTTATATGCGCATATTATGCTCACAGCTTAATATTAATAATAAATTTAAAGCTTATAGCTTTAATCTCAACTAGTTTAAAGCAACATAAATTGTAGATTAAACTATAAAAAACTATTAATATAAATTATTTCTTTACTCTATTTATAAAAATACTACTTAAAAATCACTGCTTATTTAAAAGAAAAAAATAAAAATAGACAATTCTCTTCTAAAAAAGATATTGCCTATTTTAATAATTCATAAAAATCTTATCCATATTAAGTTTCTCCTATAATTTTTTCCTTTGATCTTTATATATAGTTAAATCATATTATTCAAAGTTTTTCATTTCTTCCCTAAGTTTTTTTAGTATTCTTTCCTTTCTCCATCTTGCTTTTGAATAAGTGGTAATATGCTTATGCTCTTGGCAATATTTCTGAAAGTTTCCTCTATCTCTGTATACATAAAGTATAAATTCCCTATCGCTTTTTGAAATATTAGCTAAAGCTTTTACGAAAGCTCTCATTTTTTCCCTCTCAACATATTCATCCTCTATGGAGATCTCATCCTTAATTGTCTCACCAATAGTAATACCTTCCCCTATAGGACTATCTAAACTTGAAAAATCCAGTCTATTCTCCTTCTTCTTACACATAGTTCCAAGTTTATTCTTAACATTTGTACTAATAAAAAATATAAACTCAGAACCATGATCTCCATCAAATTTACTTATGGATTCAATAATAACACTTCTAGCTATTTGCTTTAAATCATCAACATCATAACCATTAATAAAAAACCTAGTAGAGT
The DNA here is from genome assembly GCF_054767895.1 of Clostridium sp. CTA-17. Lineage (NCBI taxonomy): Bacteria > Bacillati > Bacillota > Clostridia > Eubacteriales > Clostridiaceae > Clostridium > Clostridium sp. CTA-17. Next base: position 84,966 of record NZ_BAAABF010000005.1, on the reverse strand, counting down.
ATTTATGAATTAATCCTTCATAAATAGAAACAATCTCAGCCATAGCACACTTATCACCCTTTTTACCCCTAATAATTAACTCATTTAAAGCTTCCTTATTTCCCTTTTCCCCCAAAAGTCTAAGTTCCCTAGCAGTCTTATTAATAAATCTTTGCTTCTTTTCTGCCATACCTAATTATCCCCCTTAAAATGCAGAATTTTTAAATAGCTATTAATATACCTAGTTATGTTTTTAATTTTAAATTAAATAGTTTTTATTTTTCATAATATATAAAGTTATGTTATTTATTGTAAATTCATCTTATCATTTAAACATTTACATTTCAACAGAATAACAAATGATTTTCTATTTTTTAACAATAAATACATATTAAAACCTCTTCACTATTTAAATATGCTTTAGTAGGAGAAAAAGCTGTAATATTATGTTAAGTTTCTTTAAATATATCTATAATATTCCAAATTCTACTCTTATTAAATAAAAAATCCAATAGAGAATTAATTTAAATTCTCTACTGGATTCTATTAGTGGAAATTATACAGTAATAATCTCTTTTTCAACTTCTTTTCTAAATAAAGATTCTTTTTCTGATAAATTATTTAGATATTCAATAAATCCATCTCTAAGCTCTGGTCTTCTTAAAGCATATTCAACAGTAGCTTCTAAGAATCCAAGTTTATCTCCAACATCATATCTTCTTCCCTCAAAATCATAAGCATACATTGCTTCTTGTCCCATAAGTTCTAGAAGAGCATCTGTTAATTGAATTTCTCCACCTTTTCCAGGCTTAGTATTTTCTAATATATCAAATATTCTTGGAGTTACTATGTATCTTCCTAATATAGCAACATTTGAAGGTGCTTCTTCAACAGATGGTTTTTCAACCAATCCTTTAACCTTATAAACCTTTCCTTCAATATATTTTCCATCTACTATTCCATACTTAGAAACATGACTTTCTGGAACAGTTTGAACTCCTAATACACTAGTTTTATACTCATTATAACAATCAATTAACTGTTTTAAACATGGTTTTTCCTCATTATAAACTACATCATCCCCAAGTAGTATAGCAAAAGGTTCATCCCCTACAAAAGTCTTTGCACAATGTATAGCATGTCCAAGTCCTCTTGGTTCCTTTTGTCTTATATAATGAATGTCTACCATATCTGATATATCCCTAACCAAATCTAAAAGTTCATTCTTACCTGATTTCTCAAGTTCCATTTCAAGCTCAACAGACTTATCAAAGTGATCCTCAATACACTTTTTACTTCTTCCTGTAATAATAAGAATCTCTTCAATGCCTGAAGCTATAGCTTCCTCAATTATGTATTGAATAGTTGGCTTATCAACTATTGGAAGCATCTCCTTAGGTTGTGCCTTTGTTGCAGGTAAAAATCTAGTACCAAGACCTGCTGCTGGTATTATAGCTTTTCTTATTTTCTTATTCACTTTTTATATCCCCTTTTAGTTAACGATTTTTATCTATACTATTATATGTAAACTTTTATTAGTTTATATATAATAAATTCTTAGTAAATATCATATGCAGTTCAACAGTAATTATAAATTTTTATGTACTCATTTTATATAATCTTTTTGAATTTAGATATAAACTTAAATTATTTATACTATCTCTTTATTTGTACTAATTATAAAGAAAAATCCTAAATTATATTGTAATATATATTTTTAAAAAGTAGATTTTATATAATCTATCTATTTATCTTGAATAGAAGTTTTTCTTATTTTTTAATATATATTTTCTTTTATCATTAAAACTCATTCCTAATGTATTCATTGCTATTTCTTCTATCTTTTGAGAATATTTTTCCACACTACAAATTACTTTAGCTGGATTTCCAGCTATTACTACATTGCCTTCTGAAAAACTTTTTGTTACTACACTTCCTGCTCCAACTACAGTGTTATTACCTAACTTTACTCCTGGCAAAAGTATTGAGCTAGCTCCTATGAAACAATTATCTCCAATTATAATTTGTCCAAATATATCAGTTTTATCTTTAATTATCTTAGATATAGAATTATCATGAGTAATAAATTTAACATCAGTTGATATAGTAACTGAATTTCCAACTTCCAATAAGTAAGGCTCTGCACTCATTATGGGAGAAAATGCTCTTACATTTTCTCCTATTTTAGCTCCTTTTTTTCTAAAATTTTCTATATCCAAATTCATAGTATCTTTTTTTAAAAGTTTATATAAAAATTTTCTTAATTTATATCTCAAAAAATCACCTCACTCTTTTATTCTTTCATATAAGTATATGTTAATTACATTTTTTATTAATTTTAAATTAATAAATATAACTAAAATAATAGCACATATATTTACTACTAAAATATATTTGCTTCTAATAATTATATTTAATAAAGAAACTAGAAATAATAAAATAGTATATATATAAAACTTTGTTAATTTAAAATTATACCATAATTTCCTAGAAATTAATGTTCTAGTCCAAAAAAATACTATATATGATAAAGCAGTAGCTATTGCAGCACCTATAGCTCCATATTTAGGAATAAGTAATATATTCAATATCAAATTTATTATCAAAGCTATTGTTGATATTACCGTATTATAATAAGTTTTTTTCGAAAAAGGAATCCCTAAAGTTGTAGTTTCACTCATAGTATACATTATTGGGAAAAATAACAAAAAAGGGGCAATATATTTAGCTTCCAAATAATTTTTAGATAATACTAGTACTATAATATTTTTAAATAACAAAATAATTAGAAATATTATAGTCATGATAAATGCTATACTTTCACTTACAATAGAAAAATAGGCGTTAGATTTTTTTTCATTATACCATCTATAGGCTATAGGAACCCAAAAAGTAGTAAAACTAGTTTGTATTATATTTAAAATAGATACAAATTTATTTGCTGCAGAATATAATCCCAATTGACTAAAATCACAAAAATGTCTTAAAAATATAGTATCTAATGAATTAAGTAATAATCCTATTATAGCTGCTGGAACTAATGGTACACCAAACTTAGCTAATTCCTTTATTTTTTCTTTTTCAATAAAATTCTTTTTTATTTTTATTTTTTTTATATACATACTAATTAAAACTAAATCACCAATCATTTGTCCAAATATAATTGAATACACTACACTTAAAAAATCTCTTCTTACGAAAATTAACAAAATAAAGGTTAAGATAAATACAGCAATCTTAATAAATATGTTAAAAATAGAATATTGTATAGCTTTCTCTTCCATTCTCATTTGTAGCAATAGAAATCTCTCTATTACCATTAACGGAATTGTTAACATCATAAAATATACAGGTATCTTATATATATCACATCCAAATAGAAATTCAGAAATATCCGAAGAGAAAAATGGAATAAATGATATTAATAGTACAACTAATACCATTGGTAATATTATGCTATTGAATAATAGTTTAATTTTATTTTTTTCTGAGTTATAGTATCTTACAAATGCTTGATCCATTCCTAAAAATACAGTCATAGTTAATATTGATTGTATAGTATTAAACATACTAACTTTTCCATATTCAGCAGGTGATATTAAATTAGTTGTTAATGGAATTGTTATAAATCCAATAAAGGCACCAACTACCGGTCCAACCGAAAATTGAATTAATTTATTTATAAACTTCTTCATTCTCTTTAACCTCATTAAAATTTATTATTTCTTCCCATTCTTTAATAATTTTATCCACCTCAAATTCCCTAGCTCTTATAACTGCATTTTCCGAGTATTTCTTCCTTTTATTATTATCATCCATCAAGTTTCGTAAAGCATCAGAATATTTGTCTATGTCAAAGCACTCAACAAGTTCTCCACATTTTTGTGTTCCTATAATTTCACTTGGTCCTGTTGTCTTAAAAGAAACTACTGGTAATCCTGCTTCAAGAGCTTCTGTAACAACTAACCCAAAACCTTCACCTCTTGAAGACATTGCATATATTGATGAATTTATCATGTATTCTTTTATATTACTATTAAATGGAATAAAATTAATTAAATCATTTATATGTAATTTTAATGCTAACTCTCTTAATTCTTTTTCCATTTCTCCATTTCCTATAATATTTATTTTCCAACCATCTTTATTTTCTATTTTAGCGAATGCCTTTAAAAGTAAATCCATTCCTTTTCTATATTCAATTCTTCCTGCACATAATATAACTTTTTTATTTTGAGTTGATTTCTTTTCACATTTAAAACTTAAAGGATTATATATAGTTATAGATTTTACCCCCAAATTTTCTTCAAATAATCTTTTGTCATGCTTCGTTAAAACTATATTTCGTTCTACATTTTTTAATAACTTTGTAAATAAAATATCTTCATTCCAATAATACTTATTTTTACTTTCCAAATAAACTTCATAAGAATTATGTTGCCATGAAAATACTCTTGCAGAGGTATCCTTTTTTATTACTCCCATTAGTAGTGCATAATATCCTTCACAGCCTATTACTAAATCATATCCTTTATCATCAATTAAATTTATTATATTTTTACGTTGATATTTAGGATAATATATTCTAGTTAAAAACTTAAATAAATATTTATTATTAAATATACCTGTTTTTCTGTTTAATAGTCTAAAAGCTCTTAATATTATCTCTTTTGAATATGAACATTTATTTATATTATTAAATACTATATTTATTTCATTAGATAATCCATATTTGCTTCTATTTTCCATTGTTTTTGTATTAGTGCAAATAATGTCAACAGAATAATTTTTACACAAATTATTTGCAATAGTTGTAACAACTCTTTGTACCCCCCCATCACTAAATACACTATGAGTTAGAAAAGCTATCTTCATCCTTACTTGTATCCTTTCTATATAATAAAACCTTAGACATATTTATAATTATAAATATAAACAAACAAAAAATTAACATATAATCACCATTTAAAGCTAATCCGTTATATGTATTTACGTCAATAAATAATATTAGGTAAGAAATTAAAAGAAAAACATGTCTCCTTTTTATTAGTGTAATAATTGGATATAATAATATAGGAATATATTCCATTAATGTAATAAAAATACCATGCTCTAAAGCTAATTTTCTAAACGGATATTCAAATGCTGCTGATGCCCAGCTCATATAGTTATTATATATAAACGTAAAATTATTTCCGTATCCTGTAAAAATTTTAATTGGAAACCAATCATACTCTTGTAATCTTATCCACATACTTTCTCTTCCAGTAGTTAAGCCACCTTCTAGAAATCTATTTATTGTATTATTGAATATTCCGCTTTTAATTATAATAAAAAATAATAATATACACAAAATTATTCTTTTTAAACCAAATTTTTTATAATTCAAAAATAGTAATGATAAAATAATTAAAATTAATCCTGTCTTACTTGCAGTTAAAGATATACCGACTAATGAAATTAATGCAACTAAATTATTATTTAAAATAGTTTTATAATATCTAGAATATATATTATTTAAAACATAGAACATTAATATTATTTCAGTATTAAAAAGAGGATGTCCCATAAAAGAATACATTCTATAAACTTCATTACTATTTCTCATACTTAAAAGTTCGTGTATTCTTGGACTCATAATTTTTGATAAATATATCATTATATTTATATTAAATAAATATTCAATAATCCCTATTAATACTATAGATATAGTGATTATATTTAAAATAATTAATAAATTATAAAATATTCTTTTAAACTCATTCTCATTTACATTAATAAAAACTATTATCAATGGTATTATAAAACTTATAGATACTAATATTATATCGGTCAAACTTTTTTCATAAAAAAAAGAACTAAATAAATAATATGTTTGTATGAGAAAAATCATGACTATATATTCAATTTTTATTCTTTTAGTGTATCTACTAATTATTATTAAAATTATTATTATAGCCATGTAATTTATTAACCCAACTCTTCCTAAAAATCCTACTCTTAATTCAGAAGGAAAACAAAATATAGATAAAATTAATAAAATCATTAAATTATCTAACTTATAAATTTTTTTTTTATTCATTTCAATTTAATTCTCTCCTTTATTTTGTAATTCTTCAACCACCTTTTTCATCTGAGTTTCCCAAGATAAATTATTTTTAGCATATTCTCTTATTTCTTCTTTATTCATTTTCTCAATATTTTTATATTTTTCAATTAAAATATTCATATTTATATTAGTTTCATTTTCATCAAAAGAAAAAACAAATGGTAATTTCATATCTATTAATCTATCATTATATGCTAATAATACTGGAATTCCTCTTGCTAAAAATTCTTTTGATTTTATTGGATCATGTCCACCTCCAGCTCTGAATAAAGCTAATGATGAAACACCTATATCCATATTCGAAAAAATTTCATCTAATTCTTTTCCATTTTTAGCACCTAAAAATTTCACACAATTCTCAACATTTAAATTTCTAGATAAATTTATTAAATTTTCTTTTTCATTCCCTTCACCAACAATGTAAAAGTTTATTTTATAACCACTTTTATAGTTACGTTTATAATAATCACTTATTCCTTTTATAACTCTATCATATCCATGCCATTTAGCAATATTAGCTATACCAATCAGATTTAAAGTATCCCCATTTTTTTCTACTTTATTAGACATATTAAAATTTTCTATATCTATACCATTATTAATTTTTATAGTTTTTATACCATAAATAAAATTGTATTTATTATTTGTTACAGCTAATCTAAAGACATACTTTTTTAACTTTTTCGTTATTATATTATCTAAAAATCCAAATATATCTTCTTTTAATTCCCCAGTAAATTCATTAGAATATGGATATGTAGGTATCTCTATTATTATTTTTATATCTTTTTTACTTAACATTTTTATTAATCTATAAAGATTTATATTTCCTTTTGAATATCTTATATAAGCAAAATCATAATTTAAATCAATTTTTTTTAAAAATCTATAATAATATTCATAGGAAAAAAATTTTATTACTTTTTTAATTCTATTATTATTAAAATACATTTCTCTATCTTTTAATCTTAGATAATCCATATTTATACCAAGATTTCTTAAAGCTTTTATTTCTCCATTTATTTTTTTACCTACACCAATATCCAAACTATAATTTTCATCTATTTTTGCTATGTAAATTCCTTTCATAAATATCTCCTATTTAAAATATTAATATAATATACTTCCCGCTTTAACTTTAGTTTTAGATTTTATGACAACAGGCCCAAATATACAAGAATTAGTATATATTATAACATCATCTTCAATGATTGGTTGCTTAACTAAATTCCCATTTATATTTTTTTCTTTTCCTGATCCTCCAATAGTAACTCCTTGATATATACTTACATTATCTCCTATTTTTGTTTCACATCCTATTACTACACCAATTCCATGTATCAATCTAAAGTTCTTTCCTATCTGAGCTCTATAATCTATATCTACTGAAAAAATAACTCTATTTATAAACCAAATTATTTTTGCTAAAGGAGTTAATTTTAATTTATAAAATTTATTACTTATTCTATATAATAGTACTGAATAATAACAAGGATTACTTAGTACTGCAAATATTGAATTGCTTTCTGTTTTATTTTTAAAATTTCTGAAATCATCAAACATCTATTTTACCTCATATAAAAATTTATGTTTTTTTATATAATTATCAGAATTAAATTTTTCTTTATAAACACTATATGCTTTTTCACCAAGTTCTGATAATTTTTTTCTATTATTAAATAAAAAAATTATCTTTTCTTTAAATGCATTTATATCCTTTTTCTTTAACAAATATCCATTTAAGTCATCTATAATTTCTTCATTTGTACCACCTATATCTGTTCCTATCACTGGAATTTTTTGAGAAAAAGCTTCGATTGGGGTTAATGGCAATCCCTCAATATAGGAGCAAAGTATAAATAAATCTAATAATCTAAGATGTTTAATAACATTTTTTTTACTACCCAACATAAATACTTTATTTTGTAAATTTTTATCTATTATATACTCTTTCATTTGCTGAAATTCTGGTCCATCTCCAATAAAAACAAATTTAATATTATTATTTTTAGCTGTTGTAAGTTCTGCAATATCAACAAAATCATATATGCCTTTATAATCAATTACCCTACTTACTTGTCCAACTATAAAGTAGCCTTGTTCTTTTAATTCAACGAGCTTTGTATCAACATCTTCATCAACATTGTTTTCGCATTCTATAGTATTATATATAGTTGTTATTTTATTTTCATCTAATTTTGATTTTTTTATTAATATATTTTTTGCTTCATTACTAACTGTAATTATATTTGTATTTTTTAATGCAATATTAGTTAATTTATATTTATCCTTGATACATAAGTGCTGTGTATGTACTATTTTTATATTTAATCCTTTTGAAGCTAATTTTGAAATTAAAGTAGTCATTCTATGGTGACTATGTATTATATCAATTTTATTTTTTCTTAAAATTTGTCTTACCTGAAAAATTATTTTAATTAAATTAATTATTGATTTATCATCTACATCACCAATTTTTATATTTTTTATACCTAATTTTTCAAATTCACTTCTCATTATTCCATCATTACTTGCAACAAATATTCTATTACCTTCTTTTTTAAATTCTTTTGCTAATTTTAGAATACATTTAGTATCTCCACCTAAATGAATAGAATTACTTATATATAAAATATTCATATTTTCTCCTTACTTTAATGATAATTTTTTAAATCAATAAGCTCTCCAAATTTCAAATCTTTTTCTAATGGATAAAACGGATCAGTACCATTAGCTGGTGTAAAAGTTAATTCCCCAAAATATATTTTCCCTTCTACTAAATATAAATCTACTCTTACATATGTAAAGTCTTCAGATAACCTTTCAGCAATATCTATCATATCATTAAGTTGTTTTGGCTTTTCCATTTTAGGTCCTTTTTGAACTTTACAAACCACTCCATAATCATTCCAATTTATATCATAATAATTTTCTTTATGTTGAACATACCTATCTCTATGTATTTCTATCATTTCAGCCTTTCCGCTAAAGCAATGTATTTTATAATCTGTAAGCGAACCTGTTTCATCCTCTAAATATTCTTCACAAATAATTCTTGATTTAACATTTTTGTATTGTTTTTCTTTTGTGTACTTATAAAATTTCTCTTTTTGCCATCTACATAATATTTTTTTAACTGAGTCTATATTAAGCTTTGACTTATCCTTGCAAATAATATTTCCGCCTGTACCATTTGTCATTTTTATAACAAATTTTTCTGGTAACTTTTCAAAACTAATATCTTTTACACTTTCATATACTCCAAATAATTTTGGAAAATAACCTTTACCCAACTTATTTTCTACATAACTTCTAACTTCATACTTATCAACATATTTTCCTTTCTCTTCAAGATTCCCATTTAATTTAATCCATTGAATTTTTTCACCATAATACCTTGGATTTTTTAAATTTAATTTCTTTTTATAACTTCTAGAATAATCTATATTTAATACTAATTTTGTTGGTAATAACATCCCAAACTTTCTTAACATCTTCTTCACAATTAATTCTCCCAATCTAAAATTATATTTTGCTAATAAAATTATCAATATTATCAACTATAACTTGTGTATTAGATTTATATTCTTTAAAATTTATTTTATCTAAAGATTTTATAGCTTCATTTAAATCTTCAATTTCATTTACTCCTAATATAAAATTCATATTTGCGAATTCATTAACTATTTCATATTGGTGATTATCAACATGTTCATTAAATTTCATATTCCTTGGAATAGCTATAACTTTTTTATTTTTTTTTACAGCGCCAATTATCGCTCCTGTACCACCATGAGTTATAACCTTATCACATATTTTCATAATATTTGAAAATTCATCTCTATTTAAAAAGTTCTTATATTTATAATTTTTAGGAATGTAAGTACTGTATCCAATTTGTGCAAAAACTTCTTCCTTAATAATTTCCTTATCAATTAAAATATCTATCTCTTTTAAAAGTCTATTAAATTGAAACTTTTGAGATCCCAAAGTAACAAATATCAATATATCCCCCCCTTATTTATAGCATTAGGATAAAACCCCCTTAAACTTTCCCACTGTATATAAAATTGATCTGCAAATTTATATATTAACTTTCCAGTTAATGTCGGAGATGTTATCTTTGCAAATGATTCTATAAATATTATTTTTTTTCTAAAAACTTTACATATAATACACATAGGAATAACAGATAATGCACCTGTTGATATTACTATATCTGGTTTTTCTCTCAAAAATATTTTTAATGATTTAAAAACATTTAAAATCATTAATGGTATAGATTTCATTTCATGCCTATTCACTTGATTCAAATAATATAATTTTTCATCAATATTTACTGAATAATTTGTTTTCTCCGTAACTATAAAACACTTATGTTTTTTCATAAGTGGCTTTAACATCATGAGTTGCTCAAAATGTCCTCCACTTGATGCTATGAAACATATATTTTTATTCATTATAAACTCCTATACAATTATATTAATGTAGTAGCTGCCTCTACTATTGCTTTTTCAATATTCTTAATAGGCATTCTTCCTACTGAATAATATTCAATATTTTTATTTTCTACATCATCAATCTCATAACAATTTCTACCATCAAATATTATAGGAGTTTTCATTAATGATTCATAACTATTAAGTTCTAATTCCTTTATTTCTTTCCACTCTGTAAATAAAAATGCCATATCAGCGTCTTTTAATGCTTCATATGGGTCATTTACATAATCAATTTCCGTTGGATAAAGTTTTTTAAAGTTTTCCATTCCAACTGGATCATAGGCTACTATTTCTGCTCCTTCATCTAGAAGTCTTCTTATATTAACTATTGATGGAGCTTCTCTTAAATCATCTGTTCCTGGTTTAAATGTTAATCCAAGTACTGCGACTTTCTTTCCTTTGAAGTTACCAAATCTTTTTTTAGCTTCTCTAAACATCTTTAATTTTTGATTTTGATTTACTTCTATAGTTGCTTTTATTGTTTTTATTTCATATCCATTGTCATTAGCTAGCCAATGTAATGCTTTTGTATCCTTAGGGAAACATGATCCACCATATCCTATACCTGCTCTTAAAAATTTATCTCCTATTCTTGAGTCATAACTCATCCCCTTGGCTACATCCTCTATATCTGCTCCAACTATTTCACAAAAATTTGCTATTTCATTCATAAATGAAATCTTTAATGCTAGAAAATCATTTGATGCATATTTTATCATCTCCGCACTTCTTCTATTTGTGGCAACTATTGGTTGATTGAATCTTTCATATACTTCTCTTAAAGTATTTTCCGCTCTTTCTGATTCAACTCCAATTACTATTCTACTAGCTTTTAAAGTATCAACTACTGCTGTTCCTTGAGCTAAAAATTCTGGATTTGAAGCAACTTCTATATGAATTCCATCTTTAACATTTTCTTTTAAATAAGCTTCTACCTTATCGTTTGTTCCTATTGGAACTGTTGATTTAACCACAACTAAACAATCATTTTCTAAATTTTCAGCTATTTGTTTACATACAGTAAAAACATAATCTAAATTCGCTGAACCATCAGCTCTCTCTGGAGTTCCAACCCCAATAAAAACTATATCTGCATTTTTATAAGCATTTTTATAGTCTGTTGTAAAATCTAATCTACCATCTTTATAATTTCTTTCTAAAAGTTCATCTAATCCAGGTTCATATATAGGTGATATTCCTTTTTTCATTATTGCTACCTTTTTCTCATCTACATCAACACAAGTAACATTGTGTCCAACCTCTGAAAGACAAGCACCTGTTACTAATCCAACATATCCTGTTCCTGCTACTACTATCTTCATATCTATTCATCCCCTCTTTATTAACTTGCACTCTCATCTCCAAAAAGCACAAAAAATGTTTTAAAAATTAACTTTATATCTAATAAAAGATTTCTATCTTGAACATACTTCACATCAAGTTTCATCCAATCTTCAAAATCTATATTATTTCTCCCCATAACTTGCCAATAACATGTTAATCCTGGTTTTACTTCTAATCTCTCTAACATCCATGGCTCAAATTTAGCTACTTCTTTAGGAAGACTTGGTCTAGGACCAACTAAGCTCATTTCACCCTTAAGAATATTTATAAGCTGAGGCAACTCGTCTATACTAGTTTTTCTTATAAACTTTCCAACCTTAGTTATTCTAGGATCATGTTTCATTTTAAACATTGGTCCTGACATTTCATTTTGCTCCATAAGCTTAACTTTAAGCTCTTCTGCATTACTAACCATGGATCTAAACTTGTACATATTAAATTCTTTACCATATTGGCCCACTCTTTTTTGTGAAAATAAAATACTTCCTTTACTATCTTCAACTTTTATAGCTATTGCTACAATTAAAAATACTGGACTTAATATGATTAATCCAAAGCTTGATCCAAAGATGTCTATTACTCTCTTAAAAAATAAGTATATTCTATTTCCTTGATCTGCTTTTATATATTCTTCTCCTTTTTGAACCTTCTCCACAGATTCATACATCAAGCTTTCCTCCTAACCAATAATTTTAATCTTAATCTCTATATAACTTACCTACTAAATTCCGTACTTAATATTAGTAAAATAACAATTAACTTAAACACTATAAATATTAAATATTATTACTTTTTTTCAGTTTTTTTACATAACAATTGACAACTTACACTCCTTATTTGGAGTGTTAAGTTGTTTTATTTAGTGTTAATCTTTCTTATAATAATGATAGTATTTTCCCCTTTGAGTTTCCTCACCATTAAATACTGTTCCTATTATATTAGCCTTAACTGCTCTTAATCCCTTTACAGCCTCTACTACAGCATCTTTCTTTGTATATCCATACTTTACAACTAATATTGTTCCATCAACCTTTGTTGAAAGTATTTTTGAATCTGTTACTGCATTAACTGGAGGAGTATCTAATATTATGTAATCATACTTTTCCTCTAATTGAGTTAAAAGATGCTCCATTGCCCTTGAAGCTAACATTTCTGCTGGATTAGGAGGAATTGTTCCTGAAGGTAATACATGAAGTCCTGATTCATGCTTATAAGCCACCTTAGAAAATTCAGCCTTTCCAATTAAAAATTCTGATAGCCCAATAGAATTACTTATTCCAAAGTTTTTGTGTACAACTGGTTTCCTTAAATCACAATCTATAATAATAACCCTTTTTCCATCTTGCGCAAAGGAAAGAGCTAAGTTAGCACTTGTTGTTGACTTTCCTTCTCCCGGCTCAGAACTGGTTATAACAATTGACTTAACAGGATTATCAAAGGAAGAGTATTGTATATTTGTTCTTAAGGTTCTATAGCTTTCAGCTGCCACTGACTGTGAATTACTTTCTAATATTAACATCTACTTTCCTCCTTTACTTTCCCACATTATCGTAGTCTGGAATTGTACCTATTATAGGTAACTCTAAAGTTTTTTCCAGGTCTTCTCTTGATTTAAATGTATTATCTAAGTATTCAAGTAAAAGTACTACGCCTACCCCTACCATAAGTCCTAAAACGAAAGCTATAAGTATATTAAGCTTCTTATTTGGGCTTACTGGATGTTCTGGAAGTTGCGCTTTTTGTATAACTTGAACATTTCCATTTGGAATAAGTTCCTTAGATTCTGAAATAAATTCATTTGTTATAGCTTCTGTTACTTTTAAGACATCCTTAGGATTTCCTCCCTTGAAGCTTAAATCTAATATTTGAGTATCAGCACTTGGAGTAACATTAAGATTATTTAAAATCTCCTTTATTTCCTTTTGATTATAATCTAAATTAGCACTTTTAACTGCCTTAGTAACTAAATCCGAAGTCTTTACAAGTTCTGCATAAGTCTTCATAAGTTTTTGATACATCATAACATCATTATTATTATAAGATGCATTTTCTTGAGTAGTCTCTTGCTTACCAATGAAAAGCTTAGTTTTTGCTTCATATTGTGGTTTTATAACAAAAAAACTTAATATTGCTGAAATTAAAGTAGCTGCTATGGTTATTAACGCTATTAGTTTCCATCTTTTCTTTAAAGCATAAACAATTTCTTGTAAGCTTATAGTATTTTCTTCCATGAATCCTCCTATTACTCTATTTAGTTTTTAATATTTTTAACAAATTAATCTCACTTAACTATAATATACCAAAATACTTCTTTCATAAAGCCCCATATAGTTTCTATATTTTACTTTTTAATATTTTAAATAATTATTTTTCAATTACATTACACTTGTATTTTAATTTAATTAAAATAATTTTCAAATAAATGTTTAAATTTGTATATGAATTATTTGTAAATTAATTATTTTAAAAAATATAGATTATTTTTTTCTATAAATACCAAATTATTAAAAATAAAAAGTTTTCATTTCTAAATAACATCAATTATTTTTTCAAATTGAACTTTTACCAAATAATACATTTGACTTTTTTCAACAAAGTCTTTTAATTGTTAATTTTTTGTTAATTCCAATCCGATAATGAATAAATTTAAATAGTTTATTATCATTTTTAAATTCGATCTCTTAATTTAATTATATGCCTAGATTTTTTTTACACCTATATTTTCACTACTTAAATCCTTGGTTCATTCTTATATTTATTATTAAAAAACCTAATAATAAAAGGCTTGTACAAAATCATCACTATAAAACTTATAAACCTCTTCCTTAAATCAAATAATATAAAACTTTCTATATTATTTTGCAATATAAAAATAATATATTATCTTACTTTAAGAATCTATAAATTTTATTAATGAGTCACTTTGATACAAGCCTCTTAATAATTTAATATATATTTTTCATTGTTATTGATATTTAGCTTAAGCATACTTAATAGGATTTTCTTAAAAGCTAATTTTATATACTTTGCAATAAAATCTACTTTTCTAAAATTAAACTTTATATACTTTAATGAGCTCTATAAAGTCATAATTACAACACAGTAAATTTATCTAAAATCCATCACTTACTTTGTCCATACTTTTTATTGTGTCTTCTAATTCTTCATTACTTTCATCTAATTTTAATCTTCCATAGATAACTTTATTTACTATTAAAGCTATACCTATTCCTACCACTATAAAAGCTATTCTCATAGGTACTGAAACTCCTGGTTGGAATAAAATCATTGCAGCCCCTAAAGAACTCATGGTTATGAATATCATCTTTATCTTATATTCCTTGATAAATGTGTAAATATAACTTAGGATAAGTAAAACTATACTACTAAACTGTTGTGGTACAAGATAAACAAATATTAATACAAATATTGCTGATCCTATTAAAGTACCAAAGAATCTTTCCTTAACCCTAGTCTTAGTGTCATCAAAATGTGGCTGAGTTATTGACATTGCAGTAATGCTTATCCACATTGATTTTTGAAAACCAAGTATACTTCCAAGTAACATAGCTATGGATACAGCAAGTGCCATTCTTAGTGAAAAGTTAAATTGAAGGGTATCTTTATTCATAGTTTTTATCATTTCACTTATATTCATATGATCAGAATCATCTTTTTTTCTATGACTAAAATAATAAACTAAAGCTATTAATCCTCCTCCAACAAATAAAGCTATAAGCCTTGTTGGCAATTGGCTCCATGTAATAGGAGTTCCCTCTATAAATACGTAACAAAGTATAAAAGGTAAATATGCCTTTGTTTCCATAGTATTAGTAACTAAATATGAAACTATAAATATGCTTATAAAATTTATTACAAATCCTAAAAATGGATTTATTGAAGCTATTTGACTTGAAACTCCCATAAGAACAAAGGATAACACTGTAGTTATAATAGCTTCATTTAACTTTAAACTTAAATGAACATCTACAAACATAAGCATTGCAGTTATGGCACATACCCCTATAAGACTATTGGAGCTTCCAAAGACAGCTCCATATAAAGTAACAAACAGAACTATTCCAATTATCAATATTAAATTACTTATAAGAATCTTAGGTTTTAAATTCTTTTTTATACTTTCTATCATTCTCTTTATTCCTCTTTTCCCTCTAGTCATTTCTTCTGTCGAGCATTATACCACATTTATAAATTTTAGTGAAATCAATTTTTCATGTAAAAAAATAGAGTTCAAAGCATTTTTTTATTACTTTGAACCCTTATTCATTACTTTATTAATATCTCTAGTATTTTTAAGAAACTTCTTTAAAACTTACCCCAAACTATTAGCTATATCAAAATAGATTATTCTAGAGTATTAAAAGCAACTCATAACTTAGATAAAAATTCAAATTTTAATTAATGAAAATAATACTAAAAATATTTTTAGTTTTATTTTTTCGCCCATTTATGTTTAAAATTTGACCAGTTTTGTATCTAATATTTAACTTTTTTTATTTAATTTTTATAATTTACTTGTATATATAATGAAATTTGGGAGGGAATAAAAGAAGAACTACGAAAAACATATTTATATTTATTTTATTTATAGCAATAGATTATTTTCTTTCTATTGGATTATTTATATCTTTAAACTTTATATTTTTTAAAATTAATAGTATTAAATTCAATGAAGATTATAAAAAATATAATTTTTACTTTTATTTTTTATCAAAGCTTATTCCTGCTTTTTTAATTTCTATATTTATTATTAAAAGTGATGAATTTAAACTTATTGGATTAATTTATTTAATATTTTCAGTTATTTATAAAATTATAGATTTTATAAAATTTTTGAATTATTTTGATAAAAAAGATTTCAAATAGAATCAATTTGAAGTATAACAAAATGGGTAACAAAATGAAATTAAAAAGTCATTTTGTTACCCCTAAAATTTTATATTTTACAAGGAACTTTACATAAGGCTTTGGAGTAAAGAAAACTGGAGACAATGAAAATTTAAAATTAATCAAAGTCCCCTTTAAAAATCTCATATGAAATTAAGTAAATATGTGTAAATCTTTAAATTACTTTTTCTTAAAGTTTATTATGGCTTTGAATAAATCACCATCTACTTCTATATGGAATTTTCCACCTTGAAGCTCAACAAAGCTCTTAACTATTGCAAGACCTAATCCTGAACCTTCTGTATTACGGGATTTATCCCCTCTTACAAATCTATCTGAAATTTCGTTAATATTAAAGGTTATTTCATCTGCTGAAATGTTTTTTATGATGACATCAACATTTTCTCTTCCATTCTTAATGTCTATATATACTCTTGAATTAGGAAGAGCATATTTAACCACATTAATTATTAAATTTTCAAATACCCTGTAAGTTCTTTGTCCATCTAGTGGTAAGATTACTTTCTCCTCTGGCAATGAAAGTCTCATATCTAAACCTGCTTCATTTATTTTATCATCTAATTCTAAAACTACTTGCTTCATAAGATATGAAATGTCCACATCCATTATATTCAAATTAATATTTCCAGTAGTAGCTTTACTTACTTCAAATAAATCTTCTATTAAATGTTTTAACCTTTGTGATTTTCTCTCTAAAGTTTCTAAGTAAGCTTTCCTTTTTTCTTCGTCTTCTTCTCCTTTTAATAGATCAACATAAGCAATTATTGATGTTAATGGAGTTTTTAAATCATGCGAAACATTTGATATAAGCTCTGTTTTCATTCTTTGACTCTTAACTTCTTCATCAACTGCTGCCTTGAATCCCTTTTGAATATTATTTAATTCATCTCTCATTGGATTAAAGAATCCACAATCCTCATCATCCTTAGAGTCTAAATTTCCATTTGATATTTCCTTGGTCTTTTCTAAAATTTTGTTATAGTCCTTTTTCCACTTATCTATATATTTTCTACCAAAGTAGAATAAAATTGCTGAATATATGACTACTCCAAATATTCCAAAGAACCAAACTGAACAAAGGATTGAAACAATCACAAAGTTTATTCCTAAAATTATTAAAAGAACCTTATCACTCTTTTTATTTAAATCTATTCCTTTAACATAGTTTACTAACTTTCTTAATACAGCAAATATAACCTCTTTAAATTTGTAAACTAAAACATTCTTCTTTATATAATTTTTAATTCCAATATTAAATATATATTTTACATAAATTACTTCATAGAATACAAATCCATATATGACCATCCAATAAAGTACATTAATTATATTAGTAACTATATCTAAATTCGGTAAGCTGGTCATTTTAAGAGCTTCACTTAATCCGCCCTGAAGGGTTGGAATTATTATAAGTCTTCCACTTTCAACTATGAACGCTAACATAATTGAAGCTATTATAAAGTTAATCTCCAAAGGAATTTTTGAAAACTTATTAAATCCTAAAATCTCTTTTGTATATTTAAATGGAATAAGTAAGGCAAGTAAAAAAGTAACTATCATTCCAATCATTATGAAAGGAGCGCTAGCACTCCCAAGTGCCATAACCTTATGATTTATTTCGTTGTAATATAAGTTATCTTGATATTCTAAAGTTTTTGGTACTGCATACACATAGGTCATATTTTCTATAGGTTTTGCTTCATATTCATTATTATAGGAAAAATAATAGGAATTCATATCTAATAATCGCTGACTTACCCTATGGCTATCCTCCCCATAAATTTTTTCTAAAGAAACCTTTCCTCTATTGTTATACTTAAGTACCATGTAAAATCTATAATAATTTTCTAAATCACCATTTTCATTATATGAACCCTTTGCTAGTGATTCAAGTAACCAATTCTGATCTCCTTTGGTTTCATATACTGTATTCCCCTCTTCATCCATAGCATATACTCTTAAGTTTCCTAAAGAATGTACTTTGTTTATAAGTTCTTTAACATGGGAATTTAACTCTCTCTTATCTTCATTTAAGTTATATTCTTTCCCCTCTTCACTATTAGATATATTTTCACTTTTTAAAGTGAATAAATCCCCTATAGGATTTAGTTCTTTGTCATTTTCCTCAGCTTTTTTCTCTAAATAATCATAGTAAATTCCATAGTTTGTATCAATTATTTTTTCTCTAAAATTATAATTATCAAGTAAACTATAACTTGTAATATAGTTTGGAGCATTTTTCTTTATTATAGGATATGATAATAATAAACATACAGATATAATTCCTATTAATATTAAGGTTATTATTGTAAAAACCCACTTTGTTTTATTAGTTCTATTTTCTTTATTAACTTGTAAGTTCTCCTTATTGCTTTTCGATTTTATAGCCAACTCCCCACACCACCTTTAAATATTTTGGATTTTTTGGATCTATCTCTATTTTTTCTCTTATATTTCTTACATGGACCATTACAGTGTCTGTGTTTACTGCATTTTCATTCCATACTCTTTCATATATTTCCTCTGCCGAAAAAACTCTTCCTGGACTTTTAATAAGTAATTGAAGTATCTTAAATTCTATAGGAGTTACTTTTATTATCTCTCCATCTAATATTACTTCTTTCCTATCACTATTAACTTCTAATCCACCTATGGTATAAGAATTTGTTTTCTTCTCATCCTTCTTTACCATGTTTAAGTATTTAGAATATCTTCTTAATTGAGAATTAACCCTTGCAAGAAGCTCTAATGGATTAAATGGCTTTGTCACATAATCATCAGCTCCAATATTAAGTCCTAAAATTTTATCCATATCCTCTGATTTTGCTGATAACATTATTATAGGAAAGTCATAACTTTCTCTAATTTTCATTACCATTGTTGCCCCATCCATTTTAGGCATCATTATGTCAACAACAGCTAGATGAATCTCTTCTTTTTCAACTATTTCTAACCCTTCTAAACCATTACTTCCTTTAAATACATTGTACCCTTGATTTTTTAGATATATTTCAATAGCATCTGCTATTTCCTTTTCGTCTTCAACAACTAAAATATTATATTTTTCCATCTCTTTATTACTCCCTTTTTTATTACTATATTTTTATTAGATGCATATAAATATCTAGCTTAACTTTATCTCTGTGCTTTTTAAATTTTAATCTTAATTTAATTAGTATTGATTTTAACACTTTGATAAGCACTACATAATTTCATAAATTTAAACTAGAATTTTTCTTTAACATTATAATTTATCCAATAATTTCAATATAATAATATCATAGAAAGCTTTTTCACTGTTAGAAACATAGCCTTTCCTTAACTATTTCCTTATATTCTTTAAAGTTTGTTAATACATCATTATCTATATTTCCAAAAACATCTGCTGAAAACTGTATTTTTGTAAAAGGAAGGGGTATGCCATAGTTATCTCCTCTCTTTTTTAAATTTAACTTCTTTGAATGTTCAACCTTTATTCCAACAAAAGGTTTATTTGAATCTTTTGCTAAGGAAAAAGCTATTTTCTTTGGCTCATGTAATGGGCCTATGGGACCATCTAAAGCTAAAACAACTAAGGAATCCTCCTTGCTCTTTTCCCTTAATTTCTTAAGAAACTCTTTCTTCTCAATATCATCTGGCATTTTAAGAGCATTAGCTCCATAAGAATTAAGAATATATTCTATATACTCACCTCTAGAATCATCCGCAATCACTACATTTACATCTAAGTCTTGATTTTTTTTAACTTTATAATATCTATTTAATTTTTTTAGTAGAAGATTCATAGAATAACTATTTTCCTGCCAAAACCCTAAAATACAATTATCCATAATCTCATCATCTATCTCATAAAAATTTTCAAAACTTACTGTACTTGTCTTTAGTACAAAGTTTAAATATCCATTGTAAACGCGCTTAACTACCGCCTTCAATTTAGTACTCCCCCCTAAACTTTATCTTTATATATTTTCAATTTTATTTTTCAAAAAAACACCTCCTTATTTCTATCCTAAAAATTTTAATAATTCCTCTCCTAAGAAATACCCTGATGATATTAAAACTGTATTCCATATAAAAATTCCTAAAGTTGCATAAGCACTATACTTAAAAAAATTTAATTTTAAAACTCCTGCTGGTATTGATATTACTGTCCTAGCCATTGGAATTAGTTTGCTTATTAAAATTCCTGTATAACCCATTTCTCTTAAATAATCAATTTTACTATTTACAAAGCTTTCGTGACTTGGAAATTTATTTAGATATTTTTTAAGAATTAACTCCCCTCCAAATCTTCCTATACAATAAAGTATCCAACTTCCTATTAGTCCTGCTATTACAGATACCAAAAGTGCTGTTATAAGACTCATTTCACTTTTAGAAACTAACACTCCTACTGCTGGCATTATTATTCCTGCAGGAAGCCCTGGTAAATTCATATATTCTAAAAGAATAATCACAAATAAAAATAAAAGCCCATACTCTGCAAAATAGTTTGTTATAGTTCCAAAATCCATACCCCTTACCTTCCAATTTTTAAAATTTATTTAATCTACATTTTTATTAATTTTGATTTTAGCTTTCCCTTTAACTTAACTTAATTTCTAAGGGAACTTCTATTATCTAAATTGTTAATTGCTTTCTTCTCATTTGCTACACTCTTATAATAAACTTTAAAAATAAAGAAACTCCTCAGATAAATCTAAAGATTTTCTAAAGAGTTTCTTAATATTTTTTTGATTTTAATTAGTAATCTTAATAGGACTTAATTTTTAACTTCTAAAATTTGGGGTAATATCATTTTTATATACTTTTTTATTCTTAATAAATTTCCTTTAGTTCTTCCTCTATTTTATGAAAAATTACATTTAATAACTTTTTATCTACATTAATATGTTTTGACGTAATTCCCCAATTTGAGTAATTTATAAATAATATAAGACATCTTATCTTATTCAAAATTATACTCTGTTTATATACTAAATCTTTAAGTTCTAAATTTTCAGCGATTAATTTATTTTCCATTAACTTAGATTCAATAAGGTTACAATCTAATAGAAGTTTAACTGTATTCTCATTATATTCATCTTCATATAATATGCTCTTTAACTCACAAAGAAGTTTATTTGTTAATTCTAAATATCTTTCCTTTAAATCATATATAGAATTTTTTATGCTCTGTGGGAAAATAAGTTTATTAATTCCTAAAGCTATTACTATCCCTATTATTACAAATAAAAATCTATAAAAAGCTAAATATCCAACTGTACTTCTAGATAACCCCAAACTTAATGTCATAAGTGCTGTACATACAACCTTTTTATCATAATCCTTTTGAAAAAAGTAAAAGAACATTAATATTAATAGAAGTAATTCTAAAGGAATTATATGTGGGAAAAATGTAAATATAGAAATATAAATTATCACTCCTATTATTGTACCTTTAAATCTTTTTATTGCTTTTGTTAAGGTTTCTTCTTCATAGGGTTGTATAACCACATAAACGCTGGTAACAATCCATCTTCCCTGAGGTATTTTAAACAAATCTACTATAAACATTATTACAGATACTGCTATGGCTAGTTTTAATGAATAGGCTACCCTTAAATGTTTCACTTTTAAAGAACTATTTCCTATTAGTAGTTCCTTAAGATTAAATTTTACTTTAATTCTCTTCCTTGATTTCTTCCTATTATATTCATATAAATTATTTATATTTTTCTCTAAAAGTCTTATAAGTTCAGTACATTCCTCTAAAAAAGCATATTCTTTCTCAGTCCAATTATTTATGGTAAAGCCCTTACTTAAATCATCCTTTTGCTCATCAATATACTCCACTTTTCTTTCTAAAAATAAAGTTATATTTTCCAAATCATGATTTAATCTGTTTAAATAATCTATTACTGATTTAGATTTATTGTTAACTTTACCAACTTTATTGATTATTGAATTTATTCTTTCTAATATAAGTACAATATTAAAATAAATATCATCTTTATGATTTCCTATAAACTTATTATTGTTTCTTCCTTCAATCAAAACTAATAGTTTTCTTAATTCACTATCTATATAGATATTTTCCTTTTCTTTATAGCTTTCATTTATTATATGGCAGATTTCCATCTGTATATTTTTTATAGATCTTATGATTATATTATTTGAATTCTTTTTAAAATTTCTTCTATTAAATAATATGTGAATTCCAATAATAATGAAAACACCTACCCCCATAGCCACTAACCTTCTTGGCAACTCATCCAAACTAATAGGATATTCCCACATATACACATATAACAATAGGAAGATATAAGAAATAACATTTTTAAACTCTGTTGTATATATAAATGATACTGTAAAAAGTATTAAAAAGTTTATTATTAATCCCACAAATGGATTTATGGCAGATATATATGCACTTATGGCTAAAAATAAGTTTAATATTAGAAATATCATAGACTTATAAATTGGATATGAAGTTAAATCTAATCTTAGAAAAGCATATGATGCCATTGCTATTATTAATCCTATAATAGTGTTTTCCACTCCAAATATTGTTTTGTATAATCCCATTAATACTACAGATAAAACTGCAAATATTAAAGGTAGTTTAAATCTTTTTATATTCATTTGTTTAATTGTCATTGTAATTTTCACTCTTCTTATCTTTAATTAATAAAATTTATAATACTAAGTATTATAAAGTCTAGTATAATACTAGAGTAAAGACTTTTTTAGAAAGTGAGCGATTATTTTAATGGATAAATATTTTTCAATTGGTGAAGTTTCAAAAATTACTGGTTTGTCCATAGATAGACTAAGAAACTATGACAAAATAGGATTATTAAAGCCTTCTTATATTGATCCTAAAAGTGGATATAGATATTATTCAGAAAATAAATTTAGAAAATTAAGGATTATAAAATATCTTCGAAAAATTGGTACTCCCTTAAAAGAAATTGATTTAATACTAAATAAAAATATAGATTCTCAGGAATTTGCGAAGTTTCTTGAACTTAAAATAAGGGATATTGAAAAAGAAATTGAAAGTTTAAATATGATAAAAGAAGATATAAGTGAAATTAAGAATACCTTTGAATGTAACTTTAAACTAAGCAACATAAATTATATTCATAAAAAGTATATTGATGAAAGATATGTAGTAAAAAAAAGACTAAATAAAAATATAAATTTTGTTGTTTCCCATAGAGAGCAAGTATTTTCAAAGTTTAAATCAGAAATAAATAGTTTAGAACCTCCTCGTTCTCTAGAAAAAGGACTCTATTTACATACCTTAGAAGACCTAGAAAATAATAATACAGAGGTTTATATGCTTCTAAAAGATTATGAAAATATACATAATTTCATTATACCTAGTGGTAACTATTTATGTCTTTCATATAAAGAAAATGAACGTGATAAAGCTATTTTCAAATTAAAATCTTATATTGAAGAACATTATATTAAAGTTAAAGGACCAATTTTAAATTTAGTCTTAACAACACTTCCAAAGGAAGAATTTCAATTTCAAATTTTAATTTAAAATAGAATTTAAAATGTAGAAGATATAATAAGCTCTTAAAATGCTTTATTTTCATACAAACTTTTATATAAAAGTTTTAAAAACTTCTATATAAAGATTTGCAAACTTCTCTAAAATTTAATACCTAAAAATAGGGAGTTTTGTTTTTATACAAAACTCCCTTAATTAAACTTATTAAATTATATAAACACTTACTAAATTAATATGTAATTTACATACTACTAGATTAAACCTAAATAAAATTTTACAAAAAGTTTTTAAATACATTAACTAAACCTTCTATATAAATTTAGTCTTAATTATTTCTTTTAACTAAATCTACTATAGCTCTATCTACATCATCTCTTGTATCTTCAACTAATTTTTTAGTTAATTTTTCCGGTTTGCTAACTACTCTGTGAGCTTTTTCTATTGCAATATTTAATCTTTTTATTGAATCTCTTGTGTACACAGTAAATTTATCAGCTAATCTTTCTCCATAAGCTATATCCATTAATAAAAATCTATATTCTTCACTTTTTAAAATTTCTTCTATTTCTTCTTCTCTAGATTTCTTCTCCGGAGCTACCTCTGACTTAACTTCTTCTTTAGTTTTAACTGAATCATCTTCCTTAATCTCTTTATCTTCCTGTGCTTTTACTTCTGGAACTATTACTTCCACATTATCTGTCTGTTCTTTAGCTTCTTTTTTAGACTCTACTTTCTCTTCTGAAGCTGTCTCAGATTTAACTTCTTGTTTTTCTTCAACTTTAACCTCTGGTTTAGCTACTGATTTTTCTTCAACTTTAGATTCTGGTGCAGTTTTTGCTTCTTCAGCCTTAACTTCTTGATTTTTCTCAGGATTAGTCTCGTTCTTTACTTTCACATTAGTTTTTGGCTTAACTGGTTTCTTAACATCACTTAATTTAACTAAATCTATTATAGCTTTATCTAAATCATATCTTGTGTCTTCAACTAACTTCATAGTTAAATTTTGTGAATCTTTAAATACCTTCTTCGCTTTTTCTAATTCAGTTCTTAAAACTTTTAATGATTCTTTTGTGTATATATCATTTCTATCAACTAATCTTTCACCATAAGATATACTCATTCTTAAATATATATATTCTTCACTTTGTAAAACATCTTCTGCTTTAGCTTCTAGTTTAATCTCTGGTTTAGTTTCTGATTTTTCTTCGACTTTATCATCTAGTTTAATTTCTGATTTTTCTTCAGCCTTTAAGTCTTCGCTTTCTTCAGGTTTAAATTCTTTTTTTTCTTCTATTTTAGTTTCTGTAATTATTTCTGAAACTTCTTTATCATTAACTTCTGAATTCATTTCTAAATTTGTTTCAGGTTTTTCTTCTGAAATTTTTTTCTGAATTGTCTCTAAGTTTTCTTTAGACACTATCTCTGTTTCTTCAGACTTTATTCCCGTATTCATTTCCGGTCTTACTTGGAAGTTATCTTCTGACTTTCTTTCAGTATTTACTGGTTGTATTGTTTCAGAACTTATTACAGAGTTTGTCTCAGCCTTTACCTCTTTATTTATTTCAGTTTTAACTTTATTTTTCATCTCTGCATTAGCTTCTGATTTCACTTCAGCATTATTCTCAAGTTTTTCCTCTTTATTTATTACTGGTTTTACTTCCTCATTTATTTTAACTTTAGCTTCTTCACTTGATTTTTGTGCTACTTTAGCCTTAGCCCCTGAAACAGGCTCTTTTTTAGCTTCATTTTTTGTTTCTTTTTTAACTGAAGATTTTTTCTCCTTCTTATCTTCAGATTTAACTTCTGATTTTTTATTTGATACAATATTTGAATTCTTGTCTTTTATAGTTCCCTCATTTAAGAACATGCCATAAACATATCCTTTTTGTCCGTTCACTTCAATCTTATACCAAGAACCTTGTTTTCCAATTATGTTAACCTTAGTATTATTAATTAATCTGTTTATTATTTCAGACCCTATTCTAGGCTCTTTTCTTAAATTTAATACTGTTGAAACATTAGTAACATGACCTTCCATGTTTTTTTCAATTAGCTTATCATTAATAGCAGATTCTACTAAAGTAAATTCGTCTGCATTTAAATATCCTCTTAATCCATTTTGAGTAATTACTTCTACTGTTGATTCATTGGTATTTAGTATTTGTAACATAGTAAACGGATTAGCATAGCCTAAAATTTCTCCATTAACTTTTTTTACTGAAACCTTATTATTGGCCACACCTTTTTGAGTTGATGCATTTATGTTTTGATTATATCCTTTAACTTCCTTAAGCTCATCAGCTTTTGCTGATGTTCCATATGATATTGAACTTGTTACTATAACTGCTGATAGTATAAAAATACTTAATTTCTTTCTTTTCATTTTTAACATTATCTCCTTAAATTTTTTTCATAATTAGTTCATTAAATATTTTTATAATTAGTTCATTTATATTTTTGTGCTTTAAAGAGGTCATAAAATTCATTCTATATAATAGACTTTATAATAGACTTTGTATAAATCTTATAACTATTAAACTTTCCTTGATGCGAAGAAAATTTACGTCTAAAATGAATGAATTGCTCTGGTAGCTTAGATTATCTCATAATCGAAAATGATTTTCAAACATTTTTTTATAAAAAAATAAGAATTTATTAATATAAATCATACTTTTTAAATAAAATTAACAAAAAAATCACATGTAACCATTTTAGTTACATGCGATTTCATATAATTCAATAGGTAAATCATCTGGATCACTAAAAAAAGTAAATTTACGTCCTGTGAATTCATCTATTCTTATTTCTTCCACTTCAATACCTTTTTTATTAAGTTCTTCAACCTGCTTCTCAATATTTTCAACTTCAAAGGCAAGATGTCTAAGTCCACAAGCTTCTGGATAGCTTGGTCTTTTAGGAGAATTTTTAAATGAAAATAATTCTATTTGTGAATCTCCTATTTCTAAATCAAGCTTATAAGAATCTCTTTCTTCTCTATAAACTTCTCTTATAATTTTTAAACCCAATAAGTTTACATAAAAATCCTTTGATTTATTATAATCTGAAGCAATAATTGCTACATGATGTATCTTCTTTAAATTCATTTATTCCCCTCCTAAATTCTATGAATAATTAAGCTATTTTTTCATAATACCCTAACAAATTCTTCTCCAAACTAAAATTTAAAATAAAACTCATTTAACTTAAAATCAAATTAATGAGTTCCATGAACTATCTTAAAGCCCTCTTTTTCTAAAACTCTCTCATGCTTTTTATAATCATCACATTCTACTTTTATGCAATTAGATATATGTATTGTTTCTACACCATTCTTTTTTAATTGTTTTACTTTATGTATCCAATTTTCTCCTTCAACAATTGTATCTTTGCAACCAGCGCAATAAAAGAAACTAGCTAAATCCTCTTTATTTTCTCCATAAATACTAAAAGCCGCTGTTGAATTATTATATGCCTTAAAACATCCTGATGCAGCACATTTCCCAATCATTTTTCTACATGCCATTACTGCTATACTCATCAAATCATTCCTTCCATCTATTTATACAAAAGAAATTATATCATAAATTATACATAAAGACTTAAAAAAGCAACAAAACCTAAGCCTTGTTGCCCATATATTATGAAATTTAAAGTGGTCAATTAATTATATTTATTTAAAATTAAATATATCTAGTTTCTTGAAACTCTTTTTTATTATCTGGTAACTACATTGCTTTCTTGAATATAGCTATTACTTCTTCTAAGTTTCCTTTTCTTGGATTTGTTAATGAACAAGCATCATTTAAAGCATTAGTAGCTAAAGTTTCAAAATCACTTTCTTTTACTCCTAATACTCCAAGCCCCTCTGGAATTCCTACAGTTTGTGATAATGATTTTATCATATCTATGCAAAGATCTGCTCCTTGCTCATCAGTTAATCCTTCTATGTTTCCACCCATTATTTTAGCAATTTTAGCTAATCTTGAAGCACTTGTAGCTTTGTTATATTCTTGAACATGAGGTAATAATATTGCATTACATACTCCATGAGGTAAGTTGTAGAATCCACCTAATTGGTGAGCCATAGCATGAACATATCCTAAGCTAGCATTGTTAAATGCCATTCCTGCTAAATATTCAGCATAAGCCATCATATCTCTAGCTTCCACATTTTCTCCATTTTCAACAGCATTCACTAAATAATTGCTTATAAGTTCTATAGCTTTCTCTGCACAAGCATCTGTTATTGGTGTAGCAGCAGTTGAAACATAAGCCTCTACAGCATGTGTTAAGGCATCCATACCAGTAGCCGCTGTTAATGATTTTGGCATAGCAAGCATTAACATAGGGTCATTAACCGCTATTATTGGTGTTAAATGCTTGTCTACTAAAGCCATTTTTATATGTCTTTCTTCATCAGTTATAATAGCGAATAAAGTCATCTCACTACCAGTACCAGCAGTTGTATTTATACCTACCATTGGTAATTGAGGTTTCTTAGATTTATCTACACCCTCATAGTCTTTTATTTCTCCACCATTAGTAGCTAATAATGCTATTCCTTTAGCACAGTCATGAGCTGAGCCTCCACCTAATGAAATAACAAAATCACATTCTTTTTCTTTTAATAATTCTAAACCATCATTAACATTTTTAACTGTTGGATTTGGTTTAGTTTCATCATATATTGCATATTCTATATCTTTATTATCTAAAACATCTGTTACTTTTTTAACTATTCCTATTTGTCCTAAAACTTTATCTGTTACTATTAAAGCTTTTTTAAATCCTAATTCTGCAACTTGCTCTCCAGCGTCTTTTAAGCAATCTGCTCCCATTAAACTTATAGATGGCATAAAAAATTTATAACTCATATATTTCTCCTCCAAGTCTTTCTCTCAAGTATATTCTCAATATTTGCTTTCACTTTATAATTTAATTTTAATTTATCGTTAAAAATTTAACTAATCCATTTTTTAAAAAAATATCTCATTTTTAAATCGACAGAAATTGACAATACTATAATAAGCTTTTATATTATTTATTATGAGGTGAGAATTTTATGGATAGATTTGATAGACAACTTGAATTGGCAGATGGTATAGAAACTGAATATTTAAGAATTCTATATTACACCTTTGATAAAAATTATAAAGATACATACAAATCTTATGAATATAAAAGATTATGTACTATAGTTGATGGAGAAAAGAATGTAAGAATTAATAATGGTGATAATATCACATATGATTCATCTAAATATATGCTTCTTCCACCAAACTCAAGTGTGGAAATGAAAATTGAGAAGCCTACTAAAGCCTTAGTTTTAGAATTAAATGAAGATTTAATAAGTACAGTTTCAGAAAAACTATCTTATGAATTAGATGTAGATTTAAATAAATCTATATTAGAAAAACCATTTTTTAATGAAAATAATGAATTAATAGAATTGACAACTAAAAGAATTGTAGAGACTGCTACTAAAGATACAAATAATAAAGAATTTTTACTTGATTTATATGCACAGGAAATAACTTATAGCCTATTAAATACTAAAGGGGCTAAAGATATTATTGCTAGTGATTTTAATAATCCAATAAATCGTTCTATTCAGATAATGAAAGGAAATCTTAAAAATAATATAACAGTTTCAGAAATTGCTTATACCCTAAATATGTCTCTTCCAAGCTTTTCTTCAAAATTTAAAAAAGCTATGGGAATGACTCCTAATGACTACCTTACAAACTTAAAACTTAATGAGGCTGCAAGGCTACTTAAGTTTTCATCAGTTACAGAGATTGCTTATGATTTAGGATATGAAAATATTTCTCACTTTATAAAATTATTTAAAAAGAAGTTTGGGTTAACCCCTAAGCAATATTCCTTAAAGTATTCTGGTGAAGTCATACAAATTCAATAAAAAATAAAGGGCTATATAAAAATATATATAAACAAAACTCACAAATCTATTCTTAGAATTACTACATATTCTCTTCATACTACTTGTAAGCTTTGTCAAAATTATTTTTATACAAGCCCTTATTTTGAGATAATTATACCTAAAGTTTAATTACCTCTACCTTGTATCCATCTGGATCTGTTACAAAATAATATGTTGCAGCTCCATCTGAAAGACCTTTCATAGGTGTAACCTCATATCCTAAAGATATATGTCTTTCTCTTTCAGCTTCTATATCTTCTACTCCAACAGCTATATGACTAAACCCATTTCCTAAATCATATGGCTTTTCTTGATCATAGTTATAAGTTAATTCTACTTCATATCCCTCTTCTTTATCTGAAAGATAAACTAAAGAAAATTTATATTCTGGATAATCCCTTCTTCTTGTTTCAACAAGTCCTAGAGCTTCCTTATAAAACTTTAAAGATTTATCTAAATCTTTTACCCTTATGCATGTGTGTAACATTTTGCTTGCCATTTCATAACCTCCATATTTCAAATATTACTTTTTGTCTTTTATTATATATTATCATATGTATATTTACATATCTCTATATAATTTCAAATAACACTATATTCTTATAAAACAAGTATTACAATTCTTTTCTTATAAATTTATTTAAGGAAAACTTGTAAAAAACAATTAATATAAATATTGATATTACTGCTAATATAAGTACCACAAGAGGTAATGAATTTAAAATATTTGAAACATCATAATTTATATTTTTAAGTAATTTTTCTACTAAAGCAATACCTATTATTAATATAAATAATGGTACGCTTTTTAAATAAGATACTACACTGCTCTCTGGGTATATAATTGCCATACTAAATGTTATTGATGCATATATATAGAAAATTATAAATGTTAAAAGTAAATTAAATGGATTTACAATGATTTTTTCTCCTAACATAAAACTTACACCAATACCTGCTAATATATTTGGTAAAGAAAATATTAAAAAAATTAATATAGGTAATATAAAAGAGGTGCCTACTACACTTCTTGCATCAATTGGCAGTGATCTTAATAATTTATTTGTCATTGCTCCTTTATTAGTATTTTTTGCAATTATAAAATTAACACTAATCATTGAAGCTAACAAGGTAAAATAAATGAAAACACTATTTATTAAAAAATCATATCTATCTTTCGGTAAGTCTATAAAAAAAGGAGAATATCCAAAAGTCATTGTAAGTATATAAAATATAAATATTACTCTTATATTTTTTAAGTCTTTAATAATTAAATTTTTCATATTAACTCACCTCACTTTTTTTATAAATATTTAGAGACACTATTAATGATATTATTAGAGCCAGTATTCCAAATGCTAAACCATAAACTCCATTAGTAATATTAAATAATGTTTGTAAATTTTCATTTTCAAGAGAATTAAATAATATTGAACTAATCATCATTATTAAAATAGTAAATATTATATTAACCACTCTATAAAATTTATGACTTATAATCATATATACTGGTAAAGTTAGTGATACATAAAATAGTTGAACTATTATATTTGGAAGAATTACTCTTAATGTTAATGTAAAATCACTTCCTGAAATTACTCCTAAAATAGTACAGAATAAATATAAAAATAAATTAACTACTATAATATAAATTAATGTTGATAGATATTTACTATAAATATAATTTGATTTTTTAGTTGGTAAAGAATTTAAGTAAATATTAAATTTACTTTTTCTTTCAACTTCAATTGGTATTACCATAAGATAAAACACAATAAAAGTTCCCATAGTATATAAATAATTCATTCCTTGAGTTAAAGCAAAAGTAATGCCTAAAAAAAGAAGCACAATAATTGAACTCTTGATATATTTCTTTTGTATAAAAAAATCCAACTTAATTAATTCTTTCATACTACTTCACATCCTTTTTAGAATAATAAACAACTATATCATCTAAAGTAGCTTTTTCAAAAATAATCTTATCACCGAAAAGTTCTTTTAATTTTCTCATATTGTTAGTTAATCCTTCAAAGTTATATCTTGTTTTTCTTAACCCTATTAATTCTTTTTCTAAATCCTTATTTAAAATATCTAAAGGCCCTTTAACTAAAAAGTATTCTTCTAATAACAAGTCTTTTTCCAAGGAAAATTCAACTTTTCCTTTGTTTAAAAAGGTTATATAATCAGCTAATTTTTCAAGATCTGTTGTTATATGAGTTGAATAAAGTATTGATACTTCTTCCTCACCTATTATTTCAAATAAAATGTCTAAAAGTTCACTTCTAAAAACAGGATCTAAGCCTGATGTTGGCTCATCCAATATTAATAGTTCTGCCTTATGAGATAAAGCTAAGGCTAAAGAAAATCTCATTTTTTGTCCCTTTGATAATTGTTTTAGCTTTTTATTTTCATTTAACTCAAATTTTTCAAGATAATATTTAAATTTTTCTTCATCCCATTTTGAATAAAATTTAGATATTATTTTTTTATTTTCTTTTATTGTAAAATCTTCAAAAGCACAACAATCATCATAAACAAATCCAATTCTATCTTTTATTGATATTTCATTTTTCTTTATGTCTTCACCAAAAATATATATTTCTCCACTATCTAAATTTATTAAATTCATTATGGCTTTTATTGTTGTAGTCTTTCCTGCTCCATTTGGCCCTATTACTCCCATTACAAAACCTTTAGGAATATTAAAGCTTACATCCTTCAAAGAAAATCCCTTATAATTTTTACTTATATTTTTTATTTCAAGTACATTTTCCATATAAACCTTCCTCCTTAAATCTATCCCTTATCTTTATAATTCCTTTAAAGTTTTAAGCATTCCAACTAGATCTTCAAAGTTTATTCCTATGCTATTTGCAATATCAATTGCTTCTCCTAATTTTTCTTCTATTTCTCTAAGCTTTTCTTCCATTAAAAGTTCTTTATTTTGCTCTGCTACATAAGATCCCTTACCAGGTAAAGTGTATATAAATCCATCTCTTTCAAGTTCTTCATAAGCTCTTTTAGTTGTGATTACACTTACTCTAAGCTCAGAAGCTAAGCTTCTTATTGACGGCAATGCTGAATTTTCCTTTAAATCTCCAGATAAGATCTCATTCTTTATAGCCTTAGCTATTTGTTCATATATGGGTACCCCTGAAGTGTTTGAAACTACTATATTCAAAAACTCACCTCTTTCCGTGTATATACTGTATATATTCTATATATACAGTATATACACCATTTCCATATGGTGTCAATATATTTTCGGTATTTAATTTTTTATTTTTCAAAGTATCTTTACTAAAAAAACTTATAAAATAAAAGCTATGTATTAAAAAGCTTCTTTTTAATACATAGCTAAAATTAATTTAAATATTTTTATTATTAAAATATATTGTCTTAAAATACAAAAAAGAGGTGCACATAAATGTGCACCTCTTAGGTTTATATAATT
Organism: Clostridium sp. CTA-17; assembly: GCF_054767895.1. Classification (NCBI taxonomy): domain Bacteria; kingdom Bacillati; phylum Bacillota; class Clostridia; order Eubacteriales; family Clostridiaceae; genus Clostridium; species Clostridium sp. CTA-17. Next base: position 51,201 of record NZ_BAAABF010000005.1, on the reverse strand, counting down.
ATTTATTTTCTTCTATTAATTCTTCGATTTTACATTTGCATCTAGCACCACAACAAGCACCAGTTCCTGCTCCTGTTTTTTCTCCTACTTCTTCAAAAGAAAGAGCTCCGTTCTTTACTGCCTCAACTATTTTTTCTTCTGAAACACCTTTACATAAACAAACATTTGACATAATAAAATTCTCCTCTCGTTTTACCTCAATATTATATATTACTATTTCTAAATTAATCATTACTATTAATTAATAATCTTTATTGTTTAAATAGATAATAACAGATAAAAACTCTTCTTGCACATGCTAAATTCTTTTATTTTTCACTTTTAAAAGCTATTATATCAAATTAAATCTATATTTCTTTATTATGCTAATGTTTTCTCTTTAAACTTTTCAATTCCTATTCTATCAATAAAATCTCCTAACTTTTCTCCAGCCTCAGCTTCCCCTTTATAAACCTCAAAGATTTTATCAACTATTCTTAAAGCTTCCTTTTCATCTACATCCTTTATAAGTATGTCTGCCATTCTTGGATTATGACCTGCTGACCCTCCTGCCGTTACTAAAAATCCTGTCTTATCAGCTATAACTCCAACATCCTTTGAATAAACACTTCCACAGGCATTTCTACAGCCTGCTACTCCGATTTTAGTTCTACATGGCATATCCATATGCTTATATTTATTTAATAATTTCATCCCTGTTCCTATAGTATTAAACTTTGATCTTTTACAAAAACCAGCTGGACACATTTCCACATTTTTTACTGAGTTTTGTTTTTTTACAGCAGGCTCCATTCCTAGTTCATCCCATATTTTAGGCAAATCTTCTCCCTTAAGATTTGTTATTAAAAGCCTTTGACCTGATGTAATTTTAATTACCCCATTATACTTTTTAGTTACCTTTGCAATCTTTTCTAATTGCTCTGGAGTAATAAATCCTCCTGGAATATGAGGAGTTATTCCAAAAGTTCTTTTTCCCCCTCTAACCTTTTGTAAGTTTCCATAATGAGTTCCACTAACCATCTTAGGTATTCCAATTCCTATACCATCCATTCTTAAAAATTCCTCCTATATATTAAATGTAAAAATTTCAATTTATAAATTACTCTTAGTATACACTAAAAAATATTTTTCAGAAGTAACTTCGGTTACTAAAATAATATCAATTTAAAACTAAAGTTTCCCAAAATAGATTTAACGATATTAGATTGTTCTTTACTAACTTAATATTAATTTAAAAATAAAAGGTATGAATAAAAATAAATTTTAATAAAACCTATTTTTAATTCACACCTTTTATTTTTCACCAATATCTTCATATATACTATTTTAATTTATAAAACTAACACCTTAACTCATTAATGAAGGCTGCTTTTATTATTTTTCCTTCTTTTAACTCTATAAATTTATTTGCTAAAGCCTTTGCATCACTTCTATCATGAGTTACAAATATAGATGTAATTCCAGCCTTTATAAGAATCTCTTTTATTTCCCCTCTTATTTTTTCTTGAAGATCTGCATCTAAATTTGAAAAAGGTTCATCTAATAAAAGTACTGATGGCTTTGGTGCTATAGCTCTCGCAATGGCTACCCTTTGCTGCTGTCCTCCACTTAATTCATAAGGATATTTATCTTTATGTTCCACTAAATTAACAAGTTTAAGCATATCCATAGCTATTTTTTCTTTTTCTTCCTTATTTTTGCCCTTTAGTCCAAACTGAATGTTTTTTTTCACAGTCATATGAGGAAATAAAGCATAGTCTTGAAAGACCATTCCAACTCCTCTTTTTTCAGGCTCAACAAAATTATTATCTGAAAAAACTATTTTCCCACCAATTTTAATTTCTCCTTTATATGACTCTTCTAAACCAGCAATTATTCTAAGTATTGTACTTTTTCCGCTTCCACTTTCACCTAGAATAGATAATATCTCTCCCTTTTCTAAGCTCATATTAAAATTATCTATAATATCATTCTTAGACTTAGGATATTTAAAATATAATTCTTTTATTTCAATAAACATTACTAATCCTCCTTGTCAGCAACTTTATATAAGAAATATATAGCCACAAAACTAACAAAAACTATTATTAGAGATGGTATTGCTGACTCAGGTATCATCTCATCATTGGCATACTCAAATACCTTTGTTGATAAAGTATAAAAGTTAAATGGTCTTAAAGTTAAAACTAAAGGTAATTCCTTTATAATATCAACAAAAGTTAAAGCAAAAGCTCCTAAAATAGCAGGTTTTAACATATGTATATCCACTTTAAAGAATGTTTTAGTAACCCCATATCCTAAAGTTCTTGAAGCTTCAGTAAATTTATTACCTATCTTTTCAAAGCCACCCTCTATATTTTGATATCCTATTGCTAAAAATCTTATTACATAAGCAAATACCAACATTATTATACTTGTGCTTAAGGCTAATCCTTTTATTTTGTTATCAATATCTACAAAAAATAATATCATAGTTATGGCAACTACAGCCCCAGGAATCGAATATCCTATTAAAGTTACTTTTGCATATATTTTTGATAATAAGCTACTTCTAGTTCTTACATAGTTTGCTACTATTAAAGCCATTATAACTATAAGTAAACTACATCCAGAGGCAAGTATTACTGAATTAAATATCATACTTAAAAATTGACTATAATAGATATTTTTATAGCTAGCAATTGCCCAAGCTATCATTTGAAGTACTGGTATAAAAAATCCTAGTGAGAATATTATTAAAACATATACTGTAACTATAGCTTTACTAAAGCCTTTAAGATTTTTTCTCTTTATTGGTCTAACCTTTGTATTAGTAAAACTATATTTTTTTCTTCCTCTTAAGGCCTTTTCTGACGAAATAATTATAAATACTACTACCATAAGTATTCCTGCTAATCTTATGGCTGAATCCACATCCCCTAAGGATATCCAACTTTTAAATATAGCTGTACTAAATGTTTGTACACCTAAATATGATACAACCCCATAATCACTTAAAACTTCTAAGGCTATTAAGGTTGATCCTGCTACTATAGCTCCCCTACTTACAGGTATGATAACTCTAAAGAATATTCCTATTGCACTACTTCCTAAAAGTCTTGCACTTTCTATTAATCCTGCCGATTGTTTTTCTAAAAATGTCATTGTAACCATATAAACATATGGGAATAAAAACAATGTAAATATAAAAATAGCTCCCTCAATAGACATAATATCAAAGTATTTTTGATTTAATTCTACCCCTAAAATATTTCTAAAAAATCTCTGTATAACTCCAGTGTAACTAACCATTCCTGAATATGTATATGCCCCTATATATGGTGGTATAGCTAATGGAAGTATTAAAGCCCATCTAAAAAATTTCCTAAATGGAAAATCATAGGCAGATATAAGCCAAGCTAAAGTTACCCCTATTATTATGCTTAATAAAACAGTAAAAAAGACTACTATTATAGATGTAACTATATAATCCTTTAATAAATATTCTTTTATGTGATACCAAGTTTTATTTGGTTTTTGAAATAAATGAATAATTATATCTATATTAGGAAGTACAATCATCAAACTGATGATTGTACTTAAAAGTGCCCATCCATTAAATTTAATTTTTTTCATTATTTCCATCCTACTTGATCAAAAATTAATGTAGCCTCTTGTTTTGATTCTCCTAAAGTTTCATAGTTTAAATTTTGAACTGTAAAGTCTCCCCATGATTTTTGTAATTCACTCTTACCAACTTTAGTATTTAAAGCAAACTCTCCATTTTCATCAACATATGCTTTTTGTGCTTTTTCTTCAGTTAAATATTCTAATAATGCTACTGCATTTTTTTCATTTTTAGCATTCTTTGTAACTGCTCCAAAACTTAAATTTAAATGAGTATTTTCTGGGAATAAAACTCCTATTTCCTTACCAACTTTAGCTTCTTCCGCATCTGATGAAGATATCATCTTTGCAATATAGTATGAGTTCATTATTCCAACATCACCTATTCCAGCCATAATAGCTTTAGCCTGATCTCTATCATTTCCTTCTGGTGTTCTAGCAAAATTATTAACAATACCTTGAGCCCATTCTTTTGCCTTATCAGCTCCATCTAATTGAATGAAAGATGAAAGTAAAGCATTATTATATGATGAACTTGAACTTCTTGTTAATACTTTTCCTTTAAATTCATCCTTAGTTAAATCATTATATGTTTTTATTGTTTCTGGATTTACCTTTTCCTTATTATAAACAATGATTCTTGCTCTTGAAGTTAATCCAACCCAGTTTTTCCCTCTATATTCTGAAGGTATGTTTTTATTTATTTTCTCTGATGATATATCCTTTATTAAATCTTTCTCATTAAGTTGAGCTATATTTTCTGCTCCAACAGTTAAAAATACATCAGCAGATGTATTATCTCCTTCTCTTGCCATTCTCTCAATTAGCTCATCACTTTTTCCATCAACTAAATTTACTTTTATCCCTGTATCAGATTCAAAGTCTTTAAATAATTGCTTATCTATATCATAATGTCTTGATGAATAAACATTGACAACTTTCTCTCCTGATTCAGTTTCTTCTGCCTTAGCTTCCTGATTTTTTTGTCCACACCCAGCTAAAACTCCCATAGATATTAAAGCAGTTAATGTTAAGGCTAATAGTTTTTTTCTTTTTAACATTTTCTTTTCCCCCTTAAATTTACGAATAATTAAGCTATTTTTTATAACAACTAAAAAAATTCATTTTATCTTTATGTATATTTAATAATTTTAAAAACCTTTAAAATAATGATATCGATTATCATTTTTAATGTCAAGAATTTTTAGTATTATTAAATAATTATTTTCAATTAATATGTATTATCATCTTTTATCAATTTATATTATGAAACTTACTCAATTAATAACTTTTCTAAATTTAATAAACTTAAAGGGCAATGAACTTATTAGCTCATTGCCCTATTATTTATAAATTTAATTGTTTAATATAACATCTGAATTGAAACTAGTTGAATTATTTAAATAAATTTTTAATTTTTCAATTCTCTTCTTGTTCGTTTTACAAACTTGGAAAGAAAGATTGTCATATTCAACCATTTGATTTTCACTTTGCGGAATATTTCCTATTAAGTTAACAACAAAACCACCAATAGTCTCTATATTTTGACTTTCAAGATTTAGGTTTAAATAATCATTTAACTTGTCTAATGTTAATAAACCATCAACTACATAGGTATTATTATCTATTTTATCTATATAGTTCTCTGAATCGTCATACTCATCTAATATATCACCCATAACTTCTTCAATTAAGTCTTCTATAGTAACAATTCCAGAAAAACCACCATATTCATCTATTATTACAGCCATATGTTGCTTACTATCTTGAAGCTCTTTAAATAAATCATCTATAGCTTTATTTTCAAGAACAAAGTAAGCTGGACGTATTAATTGATCTAATTTAATGTTATCTACTCCAACCTTTACAACAGCTTCAAAGAAGTCTTTTAAATAAAGTATTCCTACTATATTATCTCTAGTTTCATTATAAACAGGAACTCTTGAAAATTGCTCACTTATAAGTTTCTTAGCAATTGTTTCATTTGGAGTTGTTGATTTTATAGCAAAGACTTCTCCCCTAGGAGTCATAACTTCTTTAACAACTTTATGATCAAATTCAAATATATTATCTAACATATCTTTTTCAGTTTTATCAATTACACCACTCTCTTGTCCAATACTTATCATAGATTTTATTTCATCCTTAGATACAGTTTCTTTATCTTCAGATTTATTTAAACCTAATATTTTTATAAATAAGTTTGTTGAAGCTGAAAGAATTTTTACAAATGGTGTTGATATTTTAGAAATAACATTGATTGGTCTTATAGCCATTAAAGCAATTTCTTCTGGCTTTTGTAATGCAATTCTCTTTGGAAGTAATTCTCCAAAAACTAAAGTTATATAAGACAAAAGCACAGTTATAAGTATAACTGATATCTCATTACCATAAGGAATATTTAGCTTGTACATGAATTGCGCTAGAGTTTCTGAAATGCTAGTAGCTGCTGATGCACTGGCAAAAAATCCTGCAAATGTTATTCCTATTTGAATAGTAGATAAAAAGTTGCCAGGTGATTTTAAAACCTTTTTTAATAAAAGGGCTTTTTTGTTTCCTTTCTCTGCAAGCATCTTTATCTTAGACTTATTTACAGATACCATTGCCATCTCTGCAGCTGCAAAGAACGCATTAATTAAGATAAGAACTAATATTAGAATAATTTTTGGTAAAATACTGGGACTCGGGTCCATTCTTTAACTCCTCCTCTAAAAAAATGAATTTTCTTCTTTATCTTATAGATTAATTTGAAATAAAATGTCGTATAAGATAACCAATTTTAGACCATAATACCACACTGGTACCTTTTATTCAATTATATAATATGCACAATTTAGCCTAAATTATACTAAATAAATAATTTAAGTCACTTATATTATTTATTACATATATTTGAAAAATAATACTATAATATTTAACTTTTATCAGCTTTTCTACATATGATAAAGAAAGCAAATATAAGCTTTAATATTAAGTAAGGTGATTTATTGTGAAAGAAAATTTGAATCTTTTTAAATTTCTTTTTGGAACAACAATTCTTTTATGTGGTTTAAGCAAAGATATAATCTTAAATTCCATAAGATATACAAAAACAACTTTAAAAGCTAAACTTCGCAAAAGTAAATAAAATAGATTCCGGTAAGATAAATATATTAACTAATAATAATTATTGATTTTTTTGTACTATATAGTATAATTTAATTAAACAAGATGAATAATTTATTGGGAGGTACGGATTATGAGTTTAGCAAAATTAATAGATGAAAAAAGAAAAGCTAAAGCTAGAGCTGAAAGAAATAAAAAAGCTAAAGTTGCTGTAACTGGAGCTGCCGTTGGTACATTAGCTGGAGTATTAGGTGGTTTACTATTTGCTCCTAAGTCTGGAAAAGAAACAAGAAATGATATAAAAGAGGGTTCAAAAAAGGCTGCTCAAAAATTAAATGATAAAAGTGTTGAATTAAAAGAAAATTTAAATACACAAGTTGCAAAAGGAAAAGAAAATATTTCTGATGCAAAAAGTAAAATAAAAGAATATCTTAATAGTAAAAAATGCAAAAACATTGAAGAGGCTGTAGAAGAAAACTTAAATGTTCCTGTTGAGGTTGCAGATGAAGCTACTTCTTTAGAAACTGAAGAAGTTAAAGAATCTAACTAATAATTATGTATATAGATTTAAATTTTATTTACCTATTATTAGCTCTATTAGGTTGTGTGGCTATTGTTTATTTGATACTGACATTAAACAAAGTTTTAAAGTTAGTATCAAATATAAATAGTCTTTTAGATCAAAATAAGGACAACCTTACTAAGACTATTAACGATTTACCTACAATAGCTAATAATGTGAATGATGCTTGTCAAAACATTAAGGATATATCTGATGTTGCAACTGAAACTACAGCTGACTTAATTGTTGCTAAAGAGAATATAGAATCTAATGTTGAAACAGTTAAAGAAATTGCTAAGATAATTAATCAAGTTTTCTTTAAAAAATAAAAAAACTCATTCCAATCTAAATCTTTTAAGATTTTTTTGGAATGAGTTTTTTAATTATTATAATCTTTCAAATCCTAAATTTTCAAAAAGTACTATAGATTTATCATTATAAGCTTCTAAATTAATTCTAGTAGCCCCTTCTACATCATCAACCATTTTATATGCTTTTGATATAAGAAGTTTACCTAAACCCTTCTCTTGATATTTAGGAAGAAGTGCTAAATATTTAATTTCTTGAACTCCCTCTTCCTCTGAAAGGCTTGGAACAATCATTATAGTTCCAATTCTTTCTCCATTCTCATTTTCAAGAAATACGCAACGATTTTTAAAATTTCCTTTTAAGGTATTCTCCTCTTTAAAAATCATTCTAATTGCTAATTGATAATCCTTAAAAACACCTGCTGAATATTGAATATATGCCCAGTTGTTCTCATCACCAATTCTAAATTCAGTAAATCTATATCCATTAGGCAGGGAAGTACTATAAATTTTTTCTAGTTTATTCTTTGCTACTGAAGACTTTTTACTGTTTTCTTGATTCTCCATTTCCAATCCTCCCTATAAAGCCTTATATAAGGTTTTATTAAATTCTTATTACTCTTATAATTTTACCCAATAATTTCATTATATTAGTTACAACAATATTATTTTATCTTACTACTTATACTCAATTATAAAATTCTTTTTGTAAGATTTCCAGTAACTTATTCTTCATTAACCTCCATTAATGGTTATATTAGATATATATATCCAATATAACCAACAATAATATATTAGATAAAAAATAAGTCATATCAAAATCTTTAAATAAAAGTTTTGATATGACTTTCTATTTCAAACTCTTTGTTAAATTAAATTAGATTTTAATGTATCTAAAGATTAACTTAAAACCTAGCTTAATATTTAATATAATGTTTTTCCTGTTGAATCAATATAGGAGTATGTTCCGTCTTTATCTACTAAAATAACATCCTTTGATATAACTCTTATATCATTATACTCCTCTTCTAAAATTACACTTCCGTCCTCTTTAAGCAACCCTTTTTTTCCCTCTTTATTAACAGAAACTATTAATCCAATTGGATAAACTTCTAAAGCTGAGTAGTCTTTCTTTTCAAGATTTTCAATTTCTTCCCCCTTAGTGTTTATAACAGACATATATTTTGATTCTCCATCTAATATATCAACTACTGCTAAGCCACTATCGCTAAATCCATTTATAGATACCTTATTCTCAAAGTTTATCTCAGTTTCTACTTCTTTCCCATCTTTATCAATTATTATATGCTTATCATCTTTTCTAGCAAAAGCAACACCATTATTCATTGCTGTTACTCCATCAAAGTCTGGCATTATTGCCCAAGCTCCCTCTTTATCTAAAAATCCTATTCCAGACTCATCTAATCTTGCTGGAGCTACACCCTCATTCATAGATCCAACATAGAAATATTCAATTGGCACTATAATTTCTCCCTTTTCATTAAGTGCTCCGCAAAGATTACCCTTTGATACAGGAATGAATCCCTCATTTATTTCCCCTATTGATGTATATTCACAAGGAATTATTTCATTTCCATCAGCATTTAAAAGACCATACATTTTATCCTTTTTAACTAATATATATCCCTCTCCAATATCCTTTATGATTTCATCATATCTTCCTGGTTCTACAATAATTTCACCATTAGTATTTATTATCCCAGTACTTTTTAAAGTCTTTCCAGATTGAGCTAGACTTTCAACCGCTTCTGTAGTATTCTTATTAGTTAAGATTTCATTGGCTAACTTTTCATATTTTATAAGATTATTATTTAAAGGTGATAATATACCATCTTCTTTTTCTACCAATGTTTTACCTTTTTGATTTATTATTTTATAGGTATTCCCATCTTTAACTCCAGCCATTCCATAGGAAAATTCACTACCCTTATCAAATTTAAAACCTATAGACTTATTTCCCCTTTTATCTATATAGCCAACTTTACCTTCATATCCTTTTTCCATAAATATCTCTCCATCTTCAGTAATTCCAAACATACCTGGTTTAGAATTACTTAAAGATTTCGATGACTTATCTTCGGTTATAATATAAAGTTCATTATCTAAATTCTCTTTTCTGCTACTTTCACAACATCCTGTTAATGATGAGGTGCATAAAATTGTAGCCATAGCCACGAAGCAAATATTTTTTAGTCTCATAACTAAAATTCCCCCTTTAAATATCTACTTATTTTAATTAACTCCTGTCATCTAATTCCCATTTAAAATATTACAGAAAGTATTTTATGTAAAGTTATATTTATAAACATATTTTCTTTTTTCTTTTGCCCCTAACATATATCCATGATTATTTATTAAAAAGTTTAATGTAAGATGATTGAAATTCTCAGAAGAATCAATATTGCATATATGCCCACAATTTTTTAGTATGACAACATCTCCTTCTGGTACAAATTTTTTAATAGTTGGAAGAAAAACATGGTCTTGATCTCCCATAATAAAAATCTTCTTAACACTGTTCTTTACGTACTTATAATTTTCTAGATGCTCTCTCATAAGCTCAACCCATCTAAAACATTCATTTTTATCTAACTTTTCAGCAGCCTTTAAAAATATATTTCTTGAAAGCTTGTGATTTTTACATGGCATTGACATATAAGCTACAATTTTATAGAAAATCTCCCTTGGAATAATATTCTTTGTAAATAGAGCTAAATTCAAGAAAAATTTAGACTTTAAGTTCATCCCTACAATTCCTCCCCCTAATACCATAGAAGAAACTCTATTAGGGAAATATTTTTCAAATTGCATTCCAACTATAGTACCAAGAGATATACCTAATACGTTTACTTTTTCTATATTTAACTTATCTATTATCTCTACAATATCCTGAGAAATATATTTAAAAGATATTTCTCCTTTAGTTTTTTTCATATTCTTCAAAGTGTAATTTTGTGAATTTCCATGGCCATGAAGGTCTACTAAAAGCAAGTTATAATTTTCTGACAGTACGTCTATTTGCTTTTTAAATATATTCAAATTCCCACCTATTCCATGAAGCATCAGAATCCATTCTTTATCTTTATGGAGATATTTATTGTTTACTACTTTATAATATAGCATATATATTGCACTCCTTAATATTCTGATTTAAAAACTTTCACATTCATCTTATGAGTTAATAGCTTACTCTCTTTAGCAGAAAAATTTTAAGTCATATATCTTTAGGGGTATCAGAATAAATTTTATTTATTATTTTGATACATTCCCTTTTAAAGCTATTTTAAATTACGTCTAATTATGTTTCTTAAATTCTATCACCTTTTTCCCTGTATACCTCACAAGTCTATGGATATTTGAATAAAATTTTACACAGCATTAACATTGTTTAAATCTAATCAATATTACCTTATAGTGATTAATGTTATTTCCGGCCTATTCATAATTCTAATTTTAAAAAAATCATTTCCAAGTCCTCTACTTAAAATCATAGATGAATCTTTTTCTATAAAAATTCCTTTTTTTCTTTCCATTAAATTATTAAATATATATCTATTTATGGCTCTAGTATATCCTGAAAAAGTAATGTCACTTCCCCACTTTACATATGCCTCAAAATTTATTACATCATTTGCTAGTACAATATTAAATTCACTTCTATTTGGTTTCCCTAATTTCTTTACTATATCTTCTTTTGAAAATATATTCCCTTTTTCACCTCTTTCTTTAAGAGAAATAGACTTTATTTTATCATCTATGTAAATTCCATAAATATTTAATTTATCTTCCTTTTTTATAAGTGAAACCTTACTATTATTTAAAAGTATCACCCCTATATCCATTAACCCCTTTAAATAATCCCTATATTTTTCATATTTTTTCCCACTTAAGCCTTTGCATTTTTCTACAGAATAATAAATTGGATAAAAGCTCCTTAAGCTTTTACAAAGTTCTAAAAAAACAAAATCCTTATCTAAGGTGGAAGTTAACATATTTCCAGTTGTAACAATAATATCTGGCTTTAAAGAATTTATTTTTTCTATAAGCCTATAATTTTCACATCCAAATGTTTTTCCATATAAATTATTTAAATGTAAAATTTTAAACCCTCTAAAAGCTTTAGGAGTTTTTCTAGTAAATAATTCATATTCATGTATATATATGCTGTTATTTTCATAAACTAAATAAGTAGTAGCAGCAACCCCTAAAATCGAAGTTATTTTTGCCAAATCTGAAATCTCATTCATATCAATACTAATCCTTTAACTTTTTGCTCTTATATTTTATATATGAATATAAAAATCTAATTAAAACCCCAATTCAATTACTTTTATTGCTTTTATTTCCAAATATTGTATTTTATGATATTATTATATTAAGATAGGAGGTGCCCTTGTTGCAATTTTATTTGAATTTAATACAATATAATATTTAAAGCAACATAATATATTTATGAATTCATTATCTGAAAGAAATATATCTACCCTAAATAAGAAATCATACTTAAAAATAAAAGATTTAATAATTTTTTCTGTAATAGTTTTTTTAGGATCTTACTTTATAAATAATTGCCTAATTTTCAAAGCATATATCCCTACTGGATCTATGAAACCAGCAATAATGGAAGAAGATGAAGTAATTGTAAGCAAACTTTTCACTAGTATAAACAGAGGTGATATATTTGTATTTAGTCATGAGTCTTCTGAAGAATTGCTTATAAAAAGAGTAATTGGTCTCCCAGGAGAAAAAGTTGAAATAAAAGATGGGATTTTATATGTAAATGATGTTTTGATTAATGAGCCCTATGTAAAGAATAATGAATCAATGGATAAAACCTTTTATGTACCAGAAGGGCACTACCTATTTTTGGGTGATAATAGAGCAAGATCAGAGGATGCAAGGAAATGGGAAAATCCCTATGTTCCTAAAAAAGATTTAGATGGGAAAGCACTTTTTACTATATATCCAAGAGAAAGGATTGGCTTTTTAAAATAAAGCTCTATTTTAAGCTATTGTTGATTTTCAATTATTACTCTCAATTAAAAATCAACAATAACTTAAAACACATCTAAAATTTTCAACCTACTTTTCATTTATAAAAACAATAGTCATATAAATTGCATATATACTTAAAACTAGCATTAAAGCAGTAAAAACCGACATTAACATTTTCATCCCATATATATAAGATGAATTTTTTTCTAGGTTTTCATTTACCCCTTCTTCTATCTCTTCAATACATTGATTTACTTCTTTCTTTTCATTTTCATTAAGTTTTACTCCATTTTTTTCATTATTTCTTGATAGCACATATTTTTCAACTTCAGGCAAAACTTCTTCTATATTATACCCCTTAGTATTCGCTAAAACATCTAAAGTCATCATTTCTTCTGGAGTTAAAGAATTATATTTATAATAAATTTTAGGAACTCCAGTTAATTTCTTTTCCTTGGTATAGTCTCTATATAACTTGCCTCTTTTAACAACTTTAGAATTTATATCCCAACTTGAATTTATATAATAAAGATCATAAACTCTAAAAGTTATAGGTACCAATATTAACAGTAATAAAAATATTTTTGCTAATACGCCAAATTTTTTATTTACCATAATAACGCCTCCAAAAAAAATTTCATATATAACAAAAAGTCCTATAAGCTAAGGGATACTTATAGGACAAATGCATATATATATGAAATATAGGGAAATTAGGTTTATGCTTTAACCTGTTAATATTATATTAACATACTGTTACTTACTTTTCAAGTATTTTTTCAAAAATTAAACATTTTTTGATTCAAATTCCTATAAATAAACAAAACTTTTTAATTTGAGCTTTATTTACTATATTTCATACTTAAATTCAGTTTTTCTAATTATTAGTTTATATGAGGACTTTGGAATCCTTCTCTCTTTACTGAATGTTTTTTTGCTGTTCTATTATGATTTTTTCCTTCTTCACTAGTGATTGGAGTTTGAAAGTTACATTTCTCCATTCTTGCTACCTTATTATCTGGTTGACTATCCTTTGTCATAAGTATTCCTCCTTAGTTAGTTAAATTTAATTTTATTTTTCTCATAAAACTTAAATATTATTATGGTAAATAATGAAATAACACTAATATAAATCTTCTCTTTTAAATTATAAAATTAAATTTTTTATGCATAATAAGTTTTTTATCTTTAAATTATTAGTATAATATATTCATAAAAATCTACAAAATCATTAATATTTAAGTAGAATATATTTTCAAATAAATTTTATTTTAAACTATATTTATCTTTATAAAATATATCTGAAGAATCCTTATATACTCCAATTATTAATACTTCATCAAATCTTTTTAATTCCATTGCCTCCTGAGCTTCCATATCTAAATTTTCTCCTTCTTCACATAAGTAAGCTATAGCATAAGCTTCTCTATCATTAAAGTTAACAGTGTCTATTATAACTGGGAATTTAACTATGTCCTCTCCTATTAACATATCTACTGATCTAAAGGCATCAGAGATATCCTTAGCACTTTCACCTCTATCTCTAGCCATATTTATAAACCAATTTTCATATTCCTCTATGGTCTTCTTTGGAACTTCAAAATCTTTTAAGGTTTTATCATTATAAAAATAAGTTTTTAAATCCTCTTTCTTTATTTTCGTATTACTATTTCTAAACTGTTTATGCTTATCTTTAGATTGTATTGTTATGTCTCTTTTCTCATTTTCTTCGACTTCAATTTCATTATCAATAAAATTTATAGCAATCTCATTTCCTTGTGATCCACAAGCTATTAAATTACATACTAAGATTATATTTATTAAAATTAGGCTTACCTTTTTCATAAATTCACCTCAGTATATTTTTACCTTTTTACCCAAACTCTATTCAAATAAAAAAACGCAAAACAAAAGCTATAAAAATAATAAAAAGCTGTATAAAAACAAATATAAAACTTATAAATAAATTCCGAGAATTACTGAATTTCGCTAAGAATTTATAGCAATTACTCCGAAGATTTTACTAAAGCGAAAAACTCTCTTCGGTCAAACAGTTTCGCTTCTTAACGTAAAATCTTCTACGTAATAGCTTAAATTCTAAAGCTTATTCAGATATTCTCTTCATACTATTTATAAGTTTTAATGTAAGTTATTTTTTATACAGCTTATTGAAATTCAAATTTATAAATATATATTTAACTTAATTAGAGGATTATTAAGAGTAATAACATTTTATATTTTAAACAACAATGGAGATTAGTATTGAAGAGTATAACCCTTTAAAATAATCACTAATTAAGTTAAAACAAGCAAATTTATTATTTTTTATTTATAACTTTCTCATATATAAAGTGTGAGAATAATGAGTTTGACCATGCAAACCAATCTCTTGTAAATTTAGCTGGATCATCTACATGGAAACCTTCATGCATATATCCAGTACCTGCATCAGTTTCTTTTAATAGCTTGATTAATTCCTCTATTTCCTCTTGATTATTTGTTGTTAACCCTTGCATTGATAAAGCTATGTGCCAAATATACTGGTCTGGAGTATGTGGACTTCCAATTCCTTTAGCAGCTTTTCCTTCAAAGAAGAATCTATTGTTTTCACTTAATATAAACTTTCTAGTATTTTGGTAAACTTCATCTTCAATTCCTTTGTACTCTAAATAAGGTATTGATAAAAGGCTTGGTACATTAGCATCATCCATGAAGTTATAGTTACCCATACCATCAGTTTCATATGCATAAACTTCTCCAAATCCTTCTTTATAAACTTTTCCATGCTTTTCTATAGCATTATCTATTTCTTCTCTTAAACTATCAGCTTTTTCTTTAAGCTCTTCATCCTTATAAATTTTCTCTGCAATTTCTGAAATATATCTTAAGGCAACTACAGCGAACATATTTGCTGGAATTAAGTATCCATATTCACAAGCGTCATCACTTGGTCTAAATCCTGACCATGTCATTCCTGTGTAAGTAACTGGAGTTCCTAATCCTTCATGGCTTAAAGTGTCAGTTACTGAACAATTTAATCTTTGGAAGCTATAATCTGATTTTTCTCTATGATATTGCTCCACTCTCCAAAGATCTATTATCATATTGAAAGCTTTTTTAATATCATCATTAAAGAAAGTTTCATCGCCAGATTCTTTCCAATACTTATGTATTAATCTAACTGGATAACATAGTGAATCTATTTCATACTTTCTTTCCCAAACCCAAGGACTATCCTTAGTTATATCATTGTCCCATTTTTGTCCATTAGGCTCTTTATTAAAGGCATTTGCATATGGATCTATGAATATACATTTTACTTGTCTATTTATTAATCCAGTAAAAATAGCCTTTAATTCTGGATATTCATTAACAAATGGTAAGTAATGCTCTACTTGAGAAGTGGAATCTCTAAGCCACATTGCAGGAATATCACCAGTAATTACAAAAGCATCTCCCTCTGAAACCTCTACAGTTGTATCCATTGTATTTATAAAGCAATTATAAAATAATTCTTGTAACTTCTTGTCCTCTATTTTAGCTGATAAATCTTTACCAATTTTTCTTACAATCTCTTTTAATTCATTAGTTGATAAACTCATTTTCCTTTACCCCCAAGTTCAAATATTTATTATTTAGCTATTTTCTAAATGAAAACTACATTTTAATTTAATGTGCTCCTTAAGTAATAATTAAAACAAAAGTAATTTTTCAAAAAAATAATCACTAATTAAAAACTAAATTTATTTAAATTCTATGCTTTACTATTTAACTAAAAGTTGACTTAATTTTATAGAATATCCAATCAACTTCAGATACATTGTATACCATTTCATCATTGTAATAAATATACTTTTTTAAAGTTCTTTATGTTTCTAAAATTTATCACTTAAATCTAGAAACTAGACAAGTTCAGAATAAACAACTCATAAATAAAACTATATTACAATTTTTAAACAAAAACACTAAAACAAGTAAAGTAAAATGATTTTCTGTATTATAATAGAATTAAAACTTTATTATATTATTAAGTACATATAAATTGGAGAAATACTATGAAACTAAAATATAAATACAATATAAAAAAGAATTTAATATATGTTATCTTTCACTAGTTTGTTTTTGTCTCATTTTAATTATTATTAGATGGATTAATAGTTCTAATAGTGATATTGTATTCATTAATAACACTATTACTTCACATATATCAAACTTTTCCTTAAGTATTCTTTTTTACTTGTTTTATGGTTATATTATTATCTTATTTGATGTTAAATTTCGATATGTAATTGCATTAGGTATAAGTTTAATTTTAGGGAATTTTATATATGAATTATTTTTAAGTGTTATAAACACGAAAGATATTATTGATGCTATATACGGGTTAGCAGGATGCTTATTATCATTTATATACTTAGTGTTAATGAAGAAATATGGATTGATTTTAAATGAATAAAAAGATAAATAATATACTAATCTATACTTTAATTTAAGAACAATTTTAATAAATAACAAAATAAAAGGACCAATAAATCATTGGTCCTTTTTTAAATATCTTATTTTCAATATTTGTACACTTAAACTATCAAGTAAATTATAACTTTTTAGCTATTAGGAACTTTATTTTTATTCCTTGTTTTGAGAACATTTCTTCATGCTCTGTTACTACATTGTATTCATATCCACTATTATGTAGATCACGAGTTATGTAAGTTATCTCAAAATTACACTCTTTAAAATACTCTAAAGATTCTTCAAAAAGCTCATCATCATCAGTTTTAAAATGGATTTCCCCACCATCAACTAAGAAATCTCTATATTTTGTTAACTGTCTTGTGTGAGTTAATCTTCTCTTCTTGTGTCTATCTTTAGGCCATGGATTACAGAAGTTTATATAAATTCTTTCTATCTTGTCATTGCTATCTAATATAGTATCTATTAAAGCAATCTCTTGAGGCATTAATTTAACATTATCTAAGGCTTTATTTTTCTCCTCATATGCTTTTTCTATATTTCTTTTAGCTAAAACAAGAACTTCATCTTTTATATCTATTGCTATATAGTTTATGTTTGGATGGTCAGAACCATGTACAGCCATAAATGTTCCTTTTCCACATCCTAATTCTAAATATATTGGGTTTTCTGTATTTTTAAAAGTATTTTTCCAATTACCTTTATTCTCTTTTGGATTAGCTACAAAGAAGTCACATGCTTCTAATTCTGGTCTAGCCCAAGGCTTTCTTCTCATTCTCATCTTAAAATCCACTCCATCCTTTAGTTTCAGAATTATTATACAGATTTATATGAAGTATATCAACCTTAGGCTTTTCCTAACCTATAAAAATTATATATCTAATTAAAATATTTCTTATATAATTTGAAAGAACTCCTTTGGAATATAATTTATAAACTGACTTATTTCATTTCTATGTCCATATTTTCCTTGAGAATTATAAGTTATTACTAATCTTTTCTTTGCACGAGTTATTGCCACATAAAATACCCTTTTTTCTTCTGATAGATTTCCTTCTTTAATAGACATGTAAGAAGGAAATGTATTATTTTGAATACCTGCTAAAAATACAGTATCAAACTCTAAGCCCTTTGCTTGATGTACAGTTATTATTGGTATTCTAGGCTTTTTAGTTCTATTTATTATTAAAGATTCTAACTCTCCATTAGAAAGACCTGTTATTCTTATAATATCTAACAAGGCATCTCTATTCCCTTTACTCTTATCATCTAAATCTCTAAATAAAGCATATAAATCTCTTAATCTATTTAATTTTTCTTTATTTTCATCTCCAGCATACATGCTCTTAATATTAAAACCATTCATTACACAGGCAACTAATTCGTAAGGTCTTTTGCTTTCTGCTATTTGAAAAAGCTCATTTAATTTCTTACTAATAGCCGTAAATGCTTTTAAATGTTTTGACATTAAAGCCATTCTCTCCATTGAAGTTTCCTTTATCTTTTCATTTATTGCTCTAACTAGAAGCTCACCAGTAGCAATAATATCATCCATAGCATCATGGCTTGGCTTATGTTTAGTATCATAAACCTTACTTAGATTTTCTAACTTATAATTTATATTTCCAGGATAAAATCTTCTATATATATCTAAAGTATCATAAAAAGTTTTAAACTTAGGCTTTCCTAGATTACTTCTTTCAAGCTCACTACACAGGATATTTATATCATATTGAACATTGTGCCCTACTATTATAGAATCCTTAGAATACTCCACAAATTCCTTTAAAACTTTTTCTTTCTCCTCTCCAATTCTTTGAAGCATTTCATCTGAAAAACCATGAACATAATAGGAATCCTTAACTGGTTTCTTATTCTTTAGAAACTTTTCAAACTTATCTACTACTTCTCCCTTTTTATTTAATTTTATGGCTGCTATTTGAATTATCTCATCCTCTGTAACATCAACCCCTGTACTTTCCACATCAAAAACTATTATATTTTCTTTTTCAAACTCATTTATTAGTATAGAAAATTTTTCTCCATATTCTAATACAAGAGGATCTATATAATCTGCTAATCTTATGCCAACCTCTTTGTACTTATAAGATTCTATAGCCTCTAAGGTTCTCATACCAATTCCTGTTGGAAGTCTATTAACTATTCTCTTTAAACTTAGAGAATCATATCTATTAGCTATTAATTTTAAAAAGGCTAATATATCTTTAACTTCTTGTCTCCTAAAAAACTTAAATTGATCTACAAGTATAAACTCAAAATCTGCCCCCTCATATCCACCTATTTGATAAAGATCTTCACTAAGTCCTATATTGTAGTTATTATCCCTTGTAAGAACACATACTCTTTTTAAATCTTCACCCTTTTCACATAGCTTGTTTACATAATCAAAGATAAACCTAGCCTCTTCTCTTAATCCTCTAGTTTCCTTTAATAATATTTTCTCACCATCTTCTTTTGATTCTGCTAAAATACCATCTTTATACATAGTAGAAACTTTACTAGAAAAAGCATTGTTCAAAAATTCTAAGGAAGCTTTATTTAAATTTTTGGTGGCTCTATAATTCTTAGAAAAAACAATTTCTACAGGATTATATTTCTCTTTAAACTTATTAAAAATCATTTCTGGATCAGACCCACGCCAACTATATATGGTTTGAAAGAAATCTCCACATATAAGAACATTATTTCCCTCAAAAAGCTTCTCAATTATTGAATACTCTATAATGCTTGTATCCTGAACCTCATCTATATTTATATACTTAAATTTATTTTTAAGAGCCCTAACAACTTTTTCATCCTTAAATAATTCCTTAGTAAGTATTATCAAATCATTAAAGTCTAAAGCATGGTCCTCTCTAAGCTTAGAATCATATAGTGTTACTAATTCATGGCCATGAAACTTAATATAGTTTTTAAGGTTTAAATTTAAGTTTCCTTTATTAGTACAAACTTGATTTATTTTTTCTTCTCTAAATTTAAAAATTTCATCAATTACAGTTTTATATTCATCTAAAACTCTATCCTCTAAGGTTTCTATTCTTGCTCTCTCAACCTTTATAAAATCAATAACCTTTTGAATTTGCATATTAGTAGCCATTAAATTGCTTGTAGCATAGTAATAACTTAATTTACTTATAACTTCTCTACAATCATCTTCATCAAATATTGTGAAATCTGAAAAAATATCTGTATTTCTCTTTGCATAAGTTCTAACTACATCAAAACAAAAGCTATGAAAAGTTCTTATAGTTATCTCCTTAGCCTCTCCCCCAACTATTTTCATTACCCTATCACTCATCTCTTTACATGCCTTATTAGTAAAAGTGATACATAAAATTTCTGAAGGCTTTGAATTTCCATTTTTTATTATGGAAGTGACTCTCTCTGCTAAGGTATTAGTTTTTCCTGTTCCAGCAGAGGCAAGCAAAATAATATTATTTTTTTGTTCATTTACAACCTTTTGTTGCTCTTCATTTAAATTAATCATAATAGCCTTCCTTTCCATATAAAATTAGCTAAAAATTTTATTTATATATTATTAATTTTAAAATAAAAATCTTTATAAATAAAATTATATTCTTACATATAAAAAGGTTAGTTTATATTTATTATAGGCATAATTATGTATTTATTAAAATCTATGAACAATTGTTATATTTGATATATTTTTAAAAATGTAATAATCCCAAAAATTTCACAACAAATTTTATAAAATGTAAAACCATAATAAAATAAAAAAAGGCGTGTATCAAAATAATTTTTTATAAAACTTACAAACATTATGAAGAGAATATCTAGATGAGCTTTAGAATTTAAATTATTACGTAGAAAATATCACGTTAAAAAGCTGAGACTGTTCGAAGCGTAGCAAGTTTCGAAGCTTTAGTGATATTTTCGAAGTAATGATTATAAATTCTTAGCGAAATCTAGTAATTCTCGGAATATGTTTGTAAGTTTTATTATATTTTGATACAACCCCTTTTTTATTATGAATTAAGCTTTGCTACTTCAAGCTCCTTTTCTCCTACACTTTCTTTTTTCTTAGAATAAACTAATTTATAAAGGACAATTCCACAAATTAATCCTATTACGCAAAGTGCTATCATTGATAAGAATATAAGATTATATCCCTTTATTCCTGGATGTGAATCAAGAAGTCCTCCATAGTAAGAGTTTATAAACATATCTGGTACATATCCTATAAATGAAACTATACCAGCTGCAATACCTGTATATTCTCTTGGAACTCTAACTTCATCAAGTGGTGCAAAGAACACACCCTTCATTCCAAGTAAAATTATTGATAAGATTAACATATTAATAAGCACAGGTATTATAAATGCACTTTTTCCTGGCATAAATACATATACTAAAGTGAATATTATTGATAAAGTAAGTCCTATTATCATAAATTTAATAGTTGAATGCATTTTATCTGCAATAATCCCTGATATAGGTGGAGCAAGCATCATAATTACATAACTTCTTATTATTCCTATAAATGCTCCTAAGGCTACTGACATACCAAATATTTCAGTTACATAAGGTGTTAAGAATGCAAGTCCTGAAAATGCTGCATAAGTTGTAAATACTAAAGCTGCTACTAACCAAACTTCTGGCATTTTTACAACCTTCTTTATACCATGCACAATATCTCCTCTTGTTTGTTTATTTATTTCCTTTTCTTCTTTAGAATCATCTAATAAGAAATAAGCTATAATTCCAATAACTATAAGTGCTACTGAGTAAAATATTATTATTGATCTAATTCCTAATAAACCTTCTCCAAGTTTTGCAAGCATTCCTAAGGCTATAAATGAAACAACTGTAGAAGCTGCTCCTCTACCCCCTTCTAAAATACCAAATAACTTACCTTGCTCTGAACTATCTCCAAGCATTCTGACAGCCTTAACCATAGTTGGCCAAAATGTAAATACTGTTGTTATTGCCCAAGCTCCATTTATGATTAAACATACGGTATATGATGGTATTGTTGCATACCAAAATCCTAAAAGCCCTGTGGCTATAAGAGAAAATGGAACTAGTATCTTATAAGAAAATTTATCTGCTATAACTCCACCAGGTATATATAGTAAAAAGTTAACTATTCCATACATACTTGTTAAAAAACCCATTTGAAAATTTGTTAAATGAAAGGCTTGTTGCATTGGTATATAAAAAACCTCTCTTAAATAAGGTAATCTATAAATAATTCCTCCACCAGCACACAAAACTAAAAGAGTAATCCATTTTTTAGTGTTATTGTTTTTCATCCCTTTCTACCCCCTCTTTTGTTATTTCATCTACCATAGTTAAAATTCTATTTCTTAAAAATATATAAAAAATAAATGAGTAAATACTTATTATATTTATTTGTTTTTACTTTCTAAAACTTCTTTTAAAACATTAGGATAATTGGTAATTATCATATCAACATTTAAATCTATCATTTTTTCCATATCTTTTTTCTCATTTACTGTGTACACATTTACTTGTTGAAAATCTTCATGGGCATCCCTAACTATTTCTTCTGTTATACTATTAAATTCAGGGTGAAGTGCTGAAGCACCAACTACCTTACAATAATTATGTGGTTCAAAAATACAATCCCAATAAAGTATTCCTGTTTTTATATTTTTATTAAGTCTTATACATTTTCTTATTGAATAATGATCAAAGGATGATATTATAACTCTATCCTCAAATCCATAATTCTCTATTTCTTTATATACCTTTTCTTCTAAACCTTCATAATGTATGATGCTATTTTTAAGCTCTATATTTATAAGTTTGTCATTATCCTTCATAAAATCAAAAAACTCTTTTAGTGTAGGTATTTTTTCTCCTTTAAATTCATCAGAAAATTTTATTCCAGCATCTAAGTTACATAATTGTTCATAAGTAAAGTCCTTTACATACCCACTTCCATTAGTTGTTCTATCAACTTCTTCATCATGAATTACAACTGGAACTCCATCCCTTGTAAGATGAACATCCATTTCTATACCATCACAGTCTGCTTCTATTGCTTTCCTAAAAGCTATCATAGTATTTTCTGGATATAATCCACTTAATCCTCTGTGTGCTACGTTTAATATTTTTTTCATAGTTATTCCTCCTATACTTTTTCGATTATTACTGGAATTATATTTGAAGTTTATAGTTCCCTAAAAATAAATAAAGCTCAACCTAAATAATTTTAAGTTGAACTTTCTCTCAACATCTCTTAGTCTAACTTAATTTTGTCTTAAATGTTTAGTTACAATTTCATTATAACAGTTATGAAAACATTTACTAAAAATTCAAATTTATTCATATGTTAAAAAAAGGTACTATTTTCTTAAAATTTTACCTCTGAAATTATGTATGATTTTTAAATAATAAAAAATCTTTGTATTTTTTATTAAAATTTGTATTTTTAATACAATTTTCTAAAGAAAACTCATTGTTATAAGGACATAAAATAAATTTTATGAATTAGAAATATTATTTTATCTTTCTTTAATTTCTAAAGTATTCTAGTAATTTTTTTCTTTCCCCTAAAAATTATTCTAAAAAAATAAAAAGTTCCTCTTAAAAACAAAAATAGTACAAGTAACTTTTATTACTTGTACTATCTTTCTTAAAACTATTTTCTAATACAATATTATATAGTTAAAACAGAATTAACAGAAATAATTTAATTTATATTTTCCAACAAAATATTATATTATTATACTAAAATCCAAATTTTACTTTCCACAATTAAAATTTTAAATCACTTTACATAGTTTCTATTTCTAATCCAAAATGATCTGATACAACTTCTTTATTTTTTCCATTAAATATAACCCTACTATCATAAACTTTTGTGTTCCTATTAGTAAAAATTATATCTATTCTTAATTCTCCAGTGTTATCTTCCCATCCAGCTATATTTTTATTAACTGTAACACCAGAATCCTTATTTTCCGCTAAATTATAAGTATCAATTAACCCATTACTCTTAAGAAAATCATATCCTTCATTCTTTAAAAAGGCATTATTATTGAAATCCCCCATAAAGAAGGCTCTATTTTTGCTTTCCTTAGCATGTGCAAGTAAGTTTTCAACCTGAAATGTGAAGCTTTCCTCTTTATCATGCCACCATCCCATGTGACAAGAATAAAAATCTATATTTTCATTTTTAATATCTATTGTTGCTTTTACTATTTTTCTTGATCTCCAAAAAGTTTTAGAGTGACTTTTTGATATATAAAAGCTTTCACTATTTACTATTTTATGCTTAGTTAATATGCACAAACCTTCCTCATATATATCGTATCCAATATGAGAGTAATCCCAAACTAGGTGGTATTCTTCTCCACCTAGTTTCTTTATTTCTTCAATTAATACTAATCCATAATTATCTTCTTTTAAATTTCCTTCTTTAACACTAGCCTTAATACTTTGGCTAGCCTCTTGAAGAGCTATAACATCATATTTCTCTTCAACTATTGTTTTTGCTAAGTATTTTATTTTGTATAATTGTTCTTCCTCTAGCCAAGAATGACAGTTTAAAGTAAGTAATTTCATTTTTAATCTCCTAAATACCTAAGATATCTTGAATATCTGATTTTAACACATCTGCTTTAGGACCATATATAGCTTGAACCCCTTTATCTTTAACTATAAGACCTAAGGCTTTATTATCTTTCCAAGCTTTTTCATCTCCAACTTTTTCAATGTCTTTAACAGTAACACGAAGACGAGTCATACAGGCATCTACATCTACTATGTTTTCTTTTCCACCTAGTAATTCAATAGCTTTAACGGCTAATTCATCCATTGAAGCATTGCTATTTGATGAAGCTTTATTTGCATTTTCATCTTCATTATCAATATAGTTACCCATACGTCCTGGTGTAGCTATTTTGAACTTCTTAATTAAGAAGCTAAATACAAAGTAATTTAAGAAGAAGAATACTACTGCAACTATTATAAAGTTTATTAAATCCTTAGTTAAGCCCGCATTTATCATAAGTGGTGAACGAGTTATAAGCTCTATGAATCCAAAAGCATGAACCCTTAAGTTTATTATATCAGCTATGGCAAATCCTAAACCTGCAATTACTGCATAAACTACATATAATATTGGTGAAATAAACATAAACATAAATTCAATTGGTTCAGTTACACCAGTTAAGAATACTGCTATGGCTGCTGAGAAAAATACTGATTTATATTTTTTCTTCTTATCTGGATCAACATTTTTATACATAGCTAATGCTACACCTATTAATGAAGCACTTGAAAGTATTACTTGTCCAGCTTTGAAACGAGCAGGTACCACTGACCCTATAAGTTGATTGTATGAGGTTATATCTCCTGCTTGCTTAAAGTTATTTAAATCAGTTATCCAAGCAAGCCATAATGGATCTTGTCCTGCAACTACTTGCCCTGCTGTTGGACCTGTAAGTATATGATAAACTCCACCAAGCTCTGTATAGTTTACTGGAACTGTAAGCATATGGTGTAATCCAAATGGTAATAATAAACGCTCTAATGTACCATATAAGAACGGTGCTATTATTGGAGCCGTATCCTTAGATGTAGCTATCCATTGACCAAAAGTATTTAATCCGTATTGTACAAATGGCCATACAAAAGAAAGTATTATTGCTGAAATTGTTGAGCCTATTATAACCATGAAAGGTACAAAACGTTTACCATTGAAGAATGCTAATGCATTAGGTAATTTATTATAATTATAGTACTTATTATATAAAGCTGCTCCTAAGAAACCTGAAATAATACCAACAAATACACCCATATTAAGTGCTGGAGCACCTAACACTGAAACAAAGTAATCTTTAACTAAAAGTGTTTGCCCTGTAAAGGATTGAACTGTAGCAGTTGAATCTCCAGCTAACATAGCATTGCTTACGCTAAATATTACACCAGTGATTCTATTAATAAGAACAAATGCTATGGTACCTGCAAAAGCTCCCCCAGCACGTTCTTTAGCCCAAGATCCTCCTATTGCAACGGCAAATAGTAAGTTTAGGTTACCAATTATTGCCCAACCTATATCCTCCATAACTCTCGCTATAGTTTTTATGAAATCTACATCAATGTAAATTCCCATCACTTTACCTATTGAAATCATAAGTCCGGCAGCAGGCATTACAGCAACAACTACTAATAATGCCTTACCAAACTTTTGCCAGAAATCAAAAGACCCTAATTTAAACTTCTTCATTCTCAAAATCCCTCCATTTATTATTCTTATAACATTCATTCCAAGGTTATTGGTTATATAAACTCCAAATATTAAATTTTTTCTTTATATAGATCTAGCTAAAATACAAAACTAAAAATCAATCTTAAGTTTATTTTAATCTTTTTATATTTATTTTTATTTAATATAAAAACCTCTAAAAAAAACTTAGATTAAATTCATTTCTAAAGTTTTAATTTAAATTTTTAGAATTATTATAAATAAAAATATAATAATCTCTTTAAGAAAGCTTATATACTCTGCATTCATAAGGTTTTAATGTAAACTCTGTTAAGTTTTTATGTTCACAAACCTCATAATTGTTAAGAATTAAATCCTTAGAATTAAGTTTTTCTTTCTCATACATGTACTTGGCATTTTCTCCAGTTAAATTAGCCATTATCAAGAACTTTTCATTATTTAAAGTTCTTGTATAAGCAAAGATATTTTCATCCTCTTCAAGGATTAAATCATATACACCATAGATTAAAGCTTCATTAGACTTTTTAAGTTTTATAAGCTTTTTATAGAAGTTTAAAACTGAATTTTCATCCCTTTCTTCAACTTCTACATTTATTGTTTTATAATTTTCATTAACTCCTATCCAAGGTTTTCCACAAGTAAACCCTGCATTCTTACTTGAGTTCCATTGCATAGGTGTTCTTGAATTATCTCTTGAAGTTACCCAAGCTTCTTTTAATGCTATTTCCTCTGAAACACCACTTTCAATTCTTTCATTGTAAGTATTTATAGTTTTAACATCATCATACTCAGATATGCTATGATATTTAACATTTGTCATACCAAGTTCTTGCCCTTGATATATGAAAGGGGTTCCCTTTTGTAAGAAATAAATTGCTCCAAAAGCTTTTGCACATTCAGTTAAATATTCCTTGTCATTTCCCCAAGTTGAAACAACTCTAGGTATATCATGATTTTCAATAAAAAGTGCATTCCATCCTTTACCTTCTAAAGAATTTTGCCAATTTGTTAAAACATCTTTGTATGCTTTCACATCAAATCCTTGTCCCTCTTCATAATTCCAAAGATTAAGATGCTCAAATTGGAATATCATATTAAATGTTCCCTCATCTTCAGCTACCCAGTGATCAGCTTCATTGGCACTAACTCCATTTGCTTCTCCAACGGTAACTATATCGTACTTTGAAAAAGTTTCTTCTTTTAGTTCCTTAAGATGAGAATTTATTCCCTCTACATTCATATGTTTTTCAAAGGATGAAACATATTTAAGTCCCTCTGGATTATCCATATCCTTAAGACCCTCTTCTTTTTTTATGTGACTTATAGCATCAACTCTAAATCCATCAATTCCTTTATCAAGCCACCAGTTTATCATCTTATATAGTTCATTTCTTACCTCTTTATTCTCCCAGTTTAAATCTGGTTGCTCTTTAGCAAATAAATGCAGGTAATACTCTTCACTATTCTCACAGAATTCCCAAGCTGAACCTTTAAATATACTTTCCCAGTTATTTGGTTCCTCATCCCCTTTACCTTCTCTCCAAATATACCAATCTCTTTTAGGATTATCCCTAGAAGATCTTGATTCTATAAACCATGGATGTTCATGACTAGTATGATTTATTACTAAATCTATAATAAGTTTCATCCCTCTATTATGAACCTCATTAAGCAATTCATTAAAATCATCCATAGTTCCAAATTCATCTAAAATATCTTTATAATCACTAATGTCATAACCATTATCATGATTTGGTGATTTATACATTGGACATAGCCAGATTAAATCAATACCTAAATCTTTTAAATAATCTAATTTAGATATTATACCTTGAATATCACCTATACCATCACCATTAGAATCCATAAAGCTCTTAGGATAAATCTGGTAAGCAATTAATTCTTTCCACCACTTTTTATTCATATTTTCTCCTTATGTTTACGTATATTGATTGAATTTTAGATTTGAACTATGTGCAAACGTTTGCCCACAATTCAAAAAAATTTGTTTTTTAGAATCACCTAAAAAACAGATTTTAAAATAAGGCTAAAATCCAAAGCTCACTAAGCTCCTTTGAATTAAGTCTCTATTTTTCCTATTGGCTATCAATTCTAAGATTCCAGCTTATTCAAGCTGTCATCAAGAATTGCTAAGCACTAGATAAATTCGGCTAAAATTCAAAGTTCGCTAGGCTCCTTTGAATTAAGTCTCATTTTATATTTTTATAATATCAGATTATTAAATCCTTTACAAAATTGATTTAAGAGAAAATTTATATTATTTTCTCTATTTATCTTTTATTTTCTCTTCTATACTCAAATTTTTGTGCAAACGTTTGCCCAAATTCCATGAGGAATTCTATCCTCTATCAATTAATTCAGTATCTACTATACAATATTTTTTTCTACCTACTAAATTTCCATTTAAATAATCTATAAGCAGCTTAGTTGCCTCATACCCTAATTCTCTTGCATTAATATCTATAGATGAAATTGGTGGATTTTGATATTTAGTCATAGGTG
Organism: Clostridium sp. CTA-17; assembly: GCF_054767895.1. Lineage (NCBI taxonomy): Bacteria > Bacillati > Bacillota > Clostridia > Eubacteriales > Clostridiaceae > Clostridium > Clostridium sp. CTA-17. The sequence continues at coordinate 22,367 of NZ_BAAABF010000005.1, read as the reverse complement.
TATTATTAAAACCTACTATTTTTACTCCTTCAATTCCCTCTTCATTTAAAAATTTATTTGCTCCTAAAGCAAGTAAATCATCTGTTGTAACAACTATCTTAGGAGTTCTTTTTGATATTATCTCCCTCATAGCCAAATACCCACATTCTTCTGAAAAATCTATCCCCTCAATAACCATAGTTTTATCATAATTTAAATTATTTGCCTTAAAAGCATCTTTAAATCCACTTAATCTATCTTTAGAAACATTCCAACTTTTCTTTCCCCCAATAAAAGCTATATCACTTTGTCCATCTTTTATAAATTTATCAACTAATTTAAACATTGCTTGAAAATTATCATTATCAACCCATAAAACATCCTCTTCATCTGGTCTTCCAATAACTACAAAAGGGAAATTTATGTCTTTTAAATATTTTATAGTCTTGTCCTCTTCTCTAACAGATAATAAACATAATCCTTCTAATAGATTATTACTTGAAAATTCCTTTATAGTCTTTAGTTCGTCCTCATCATTTTTACTAAAAGCATACATGATATAGTATCCATTTTCCTCTGCTGACATACTCATGCCTCTCATAGCTTCTACGAAAAAAGGATTTTTAAATGAATCATCTGCCTCATTAGGTAAAACTACCCCTAATATTTTTGTTTTATTGTTAACAAGACTTCTAGCTATTGCGTTGGGTTTATAATTTAATTTTTTTATAGCCTTATTTACTTTTATTTTAGTTTCTTCACTAATTTTGGGGCTATCAGATAAAACTCTTGAAACAGTTGAAGGGGCTACATTGGCTTCTCTAGCCACATCTTTAATTGTAACTTTCACAAAATCACTCCTTCACACTTTAAAATATACCATAAAATCCTTCTGCAATCTACAAAGTGATTTAATTGTATAAAAGTACATATTTCATAGAGTATTTATCAAAAAATAATTGAGGTACATCAAAAAGTTAATATTAAACCTTTCGATGTACCTCAAGTTAAAATTATTTCATCAGTTTACATATATCATTTGTGAAGTCTACAGGATCTTCAATGCTTAATCCTTCAACAAGTAAAGCTTGGTTATAAAGTAATTTTGTATATAGGTTAAATTTATCCTTATCATTTTCAAGGGCATCCTTTAATGAGTTAAATACTTCATGATTTGTATTAACTTCTAATACTTTTTGTGCTTTAACTCCTTGATTATTAGGCATAGCACTTAATATTTTTTCCATTTCTATTGAAACTTCACCTTCTGAAGATAAACATACTGGATAATTTTTTAGTCTACTTGAAGCTTTTACTGCACTTATTTTTTCTCCTAAAGCTTCCTTCATAGCTTCAAATATACCCTTGTTTTCTTCATTTTCCTTTTTGTTTTCTTCTTCTGATTCTATTCCTAAATCACCACTAGATACTGATTTAAATTCTTTTTCTTTGTAGTTCATAAGCATTTTTATTGCAAATTCATCTACATCCTCTGTGAAATAAAGAATTTCATAACCTTTGTCTAATACCATTTCAGTTTGTGGCATTTTCTCTATTCTTTCATTTGATTCACCAACAGCATAATAAATATATTTTTGGTCTTCAGCCATTCTTTCAACATATTCAGCTAGGCTTACCATTTTCTTTTCTTTAGATGAATAGAACATTAATAAATCTTTTAATTCATCTTTATTCATACCAAAATCATCATAAACTCCGTATTTTAACTGTCTACCAAAGGATTTATAGAATTTTTCATAACTTTCTCTATCATTTTTTATCATAGACTCTAATTCATTTTTGATTTTAGTTTTTATATTTTTAGCAATACGGCTTAATTGTCTATCATGTTGAAGCATTTCTCTTGAAATATTAAGTGATAAATCTTGAGAATCTACTATACCTTTTACAAATCCAAAGTAATCTGGTAAAAGCTCTGAGCATTTTTCCATTATTAAAACACCATTTGAATATAATTCTAATCCTTTTTCATATTCCTTAGTGTAATAATCATATGGTATATTTTCTGGAATATAAAGAATTGAATTATAGCTTATCATACCATCAACACTTATGTGCATGTGTCTTAAAGGCTTATCAAATCCAAATCTTTTTTCCACATAAAAATTATTGTAGTCATCATCAGTAAGTTCATTTTTATTTCTTCTCCATAAAGGAACCATGCTATTTACTGTTTCTTCTTCTACATATTCTTCATGCTCATTTTCTGTTCCCTCTTTAACTCTTGATTTAGTAACATCAAGTTTAATTGGGTATCTTATAAAATCTGAATATTTCTTAATTAATGATTTTAATTTATATTCTTCTAAGAATTCATCATAATTTTCATCCTCATCGTTTGCTTTTAGGTGTAAAATTATATCAGTTCCAAAAGAATCTTTCTCAGCTTCTGAAATTGTGTATCCATCCACTCCATCTGATTCCCATTTATATGCTTTATCTGCTCCAAAAGCTTTTGTTATTACTGTTATCTTATCTGCAACTAAGAATCCTGAATAGAATCCAACTCCAAATTGTCCTATAATATCAAAGCCATCTTTGATTTCATTTTCTTTTTTAAACTGTAAAGAACCACTCTTAGCTATAACCCCTAGATTCTCATCAAGTTCCTTTTCTGTCATACCAATACCTTTATCTGATATTGTAAGAGTTCTTTCTTCTTTATTTGGTTTTATTTTTATATAATAATCATCTTTATTGAAATTTAATGAACTATCTCCCAAAGTCTTATAATAAACCTTATCTATTGCATCACTAGCATTTGAAATTAATTCTCTTAAAAATATTTCCCTGTTTGTATAAATAGAGTTAATTACAATGTCTAATAGTCTTTTTGATTCTGCTTTAAATTCTCTTTTTTCCATTTTGAATTATTCCCTCCCAAAACAAAAAACTTCTTTGTTAGCACTCTAACATACTGAGTGCTAATCTCTATTTTTATATATAACACTTTTTGAAATTAATGTCAATATTTAATCCAAAATGAGATTTTAACCTTTTTAATATTATTTTTAATAGCAAAATAGGTGTATAAAATTAACTTTATTTTCACTACAAAGATTATAAAAATAATACTTCTTCAGGTTTTATAGTTAATTTAATACACCCATAAAATTCAAACCAAACTCATATATTTAATTTTCAAATAAAAAGTCTTAAATATTTAAATATGTACTTATCAAATTGATATGCACTTAAATTTCACTTCCACAATAAGGGCAATAATTATAATCTCCCTCTACAGTTTTTCCACAATTAGGACAAACCTTTTTCACTGCTCTTTTTCCATAAACTTGCCCCTCTTGAATAAGAGTCATATCTTCTAGATTAACTTCATTAATTTCTCCATTTTCTATGGCTTTTCCCTTTTCCTTTGAAATTTCATATATTGAGTTACATCTTTTACACATAACATAATACTTTTCATTCCATCTAAAAATAGGAATAAAGAATATATGAAAATACTCATAACTCTTTATTAAAGCTCCCATAGTTCTTGTTGAACAAGTTTTGCAATATATATTTTCTAATTGTTTTACTTCTTTTTGTTTATTTTCAATTCCAAATATACCAATAAAAAACATGCCATTCTCCTATAAATTTTATTATTACTTAAATATCATATTAGGATATATTTTTTTCAAAAATTCATCTGTATATTTCTTATCAAGAAATCTATCTAATGCATTTTTAGCTTTTATCCCCTTCATCCTTGCTACTTCTCTCCTTACAGCTAAAGATGATATTATGATATCTGGTATTAAAAGTACTAAAAATATTACTGTGATTATTTTTACTGTTTGAAAAGAAAATAGTCCCATAAACCTATCGAATAATGGATAAATATCCTTTAAGAAAAATACTCCAAGAATTCCCCAAAAGATAGAATATTCAACACTTGTTCTTCCATGTATGCTTAGAGCTTTACTATTATACTCCCAAGAAACACTACCAAACACCTTTTCTTGAACCCAAGAGCATAAATATTCAAAGGCTCCTCCAATAATTGCACTTATAAAAAATATTATTATTCCATTATAATCAATAAATCTATAAAGTAATAATGTAAGAGCAACTCCTCCTATGCCATATACAGGACTAATTGGTCCATAAATTAATCCTTTTCTACTTTCAAAGTGTCCATTTCTTACATAACACCAAATCATTTCTACACAATATCCTAAAATAGATCCAATGGTAAATATCCATATTATTTTATAAATATTTATGGTATTACTTATCTCCATACTATCTCCCCCTATATTAATTTATATAATAATATAACTTCCATAAAAAACTTATCTATAAGTGAATATTAAGTATTTTGATTAACCGTCCAAAAAAACACTTGCTTTAAATAAATTAAAGTAAGTGTTTTTTAACTTTTATTTTATTCGTATCCATTTACTATAACCTTAAGTTCTCCTGTGTGTGGATCAATTACAAGTCCATGCACATTTACATCACTAGGCATTAAGGGATGATTTTTTAATGATGTTACACTTTCTTTTACAGATTCCTCTACACATCCAAATCCATGAAGCCATTTTTCCACATCTATTCCACAATGTTTGATAGTTAAGATTGTCTCCTCTGATATCCCCCTATCTTCCATTTTGCTTATCATATCTTTAGAATTTAAATTACTCATACCACAGCCATGATGTCCTACAACTAAAACATCTTCTGCATTAAATTCATAAATAGCAACAAGTATACTTCTAACAATACTTCCAAAGGGATGCATTATTGTAGCCCCAGCATTTTTTATTATCTTTGCATCTCCATTTTTTATATTCATAGCTTTTGGCAATAACTCAGTAAGCCTAGTATCCATACAAGATAAAATTACTAATTTTTTCTCTGGCTTTTTAGTTGCTTTATATTTCTCATATTCCTTATTTTCCACAAAACTCTTGTTAAATTCTAAAATCTCTTCTAGTCTTCTCACATTCTTTTCCATACTAAATACCTCTAAATAATATTTATTATTCTTTTAAATTAATTATTTATACTACTATACCACAAAGATTTAATTATATCCTAAAAAACTTTTTATATAAAAAAATTGATTTAAAGTCTTTACTCTAAACCCACTTAAAAATTCTCTCTTTATCACTTCTTATCTTCATTTAATTATACAAGTTGATATATTAACTTATCTATTATTGTTTAATATTAATAAATAATACCCCAGTCCTCATATCCCTTATTTATTATATCTAGATATCTTTTATCTGGAGTTTTATCTCCTTTTTCATTCATAACATAAGCAAAAGCTTCATATGAAATTCCATTTATATCTTGTACAATAAGATCAATCTTCTCATATAAATCTGGATATTCTTCATACTTATCTAAATTCTTTAAATCATTTAGAGAAATTTCATAAATTGCACCATAAACCTTTTCACCTTCACAAGGTATTATATCTGCATATTTATTATAAACTAATTTATAATTATTAAGATGTACACTTATCATAGGAATAGCTTCTGGACATCTTTTTTTCATTTGATCTAAACATAAATTACTTCCATAAGCAAAATAGACCATATACCCTCCACCTTTTCTTAAATATCACTACATATTATTCCATAATAACTATAATACGTTAATTAATTTTAACATAATATAGCAAATTAACTCTACCAAAATTTAAATTTCAGTAAAGTTAATTTCTTTGTTTTATAAAAATCTATGTAATATTGCCAAATACTACTTCTTGATAGATTTAATATATGATCTATATTCCTATTTTAATATCTTTTAACACATAAAATAGGAATATAATTTTTAACTTATAGTTTTAATAAGCTTTTTACACTCATCTTCAATTTCTTCTATTGATTTGTGAATGTAGATTGCATTTCCACAAGCATATATATTTTTGCTTGAAGTTTCTAAATTTTCATCTACAGCTGGACCAGTTGTACTTGGATTTAATTTAAGTCCACTTCTTAAGGCAACTAATCCATCTGAAATCATTGGATAAGCAAAAATTACTGTATCACATTTTATATTTTTCTTTTCATCACCATTTTTTATAGTTACAGAGCTTACTCTTCCTTCTCCATGTATAGAAATAATCTCATATCCAGAGTATAAATTTTCACTTAAATCAAAAACTTCATTTTTATTTTTATCTGTTATGATTCCAGAAACCTTAATATTATGCTTTTTTAAATCCTCTTGAATCATATAAAGAGTGCTATCTCCTACTATGAAGATATTTTTTCCTGGAACCATATTTTTAATTCCAAAAATCTTTTTAGCCATTCCTACAGTTAAAACTCCTGCTGTACGATCTCCTGGAATTTGAACTGCATTTCTACTTTTTTCTTTTCCACCATTAGCAATTATTATGTTTTTACCTTTTATTTTCTCCACACCACATTCACTACTTGTACAAAGTATTTCATTTGAATCTTCTATTTTTAAAACCATAGTGTTTAATTTAATATCAATATTAAGCTCATTAAATTCTTTTAATAAACTTTCCTTATATTCTATACCTGTTAAATGACCCTTTTCGCTTATATTGTAATCAGCTGAATTTAAAGCTCCACCTAAAATTGGATCTTTCTCCACTAGAAGAATATTTTTTATTCCATCTTTTTTACCATTAATAGCTGAAAGAAGGCCTGATGCTCCTCCCCCAATTATAATTAAATCATATTCTCTCATAGTCTTAATCCTCCTTAAAACCAATTACTGGTGAACCTTCACTATTTTTATTTATGTCACTTATGTCTATTCCTAATTCTCTACTTAGTATTTTGCTTATAGGAAGTGTACATCCAATCCCTTGACATCCTCCCATTGAAGCTCTAGTTCTTCTCTTAATTGCATCAACTGTAAGAGCTTTTATAGGTCTATGAATAGCTTCTACTATTTCTCCTTCAGTGACAAACTCACACTTACAAACCATATGTCCATATGCAGGCTTTTCCTTTATTAATTTATTTTTTTCTTCTAAAGAAAGTTCTGCAAATCTAACTATCTTCTCTCTAGTTTTTTTGAAGTTTTTCTTTTCAACTAAATCTAATCTTTCTTTAATCATATTAACCACATATACTCCTATTGCTGGAGCTGCAGTTAATCCTGGTGAATCTATTCCTATAACATTAATAAAGTTTTTAGCATCCTCTACTTCTTCTATTATGAAATCTCCCTCTTTAGTCTTAGGTCTTATTCCTGAGAATGTATTTAAAATTCTAGCTACTGGTAATTCTTCAAGGGATTTTTTGCTCTTATCTAAAATTTCATCTATACCCTCTCTAGAGGTTTCTAATGTTTTTCCTTCTACTGCATTAGGACCTACTAAAAGATTTCCTTCTGCCGTTGGAGTTACTAAAACTCCCTTACTTAATTTATTTGGAACTTGAAATAAAGTTTTATTAATCATAGCTCCTGCTACTTTATCAAATAAACAATATTCCCCTTTTACAGGATTTATTTCTCTCTTAGTCATGCTTACAAGATTATTTAAGAAAGCTCCTTCTAATCCTGATGCATTTATTATAAGTTTTCCATTTACTACTTCTTTATTATTTAAAGTTACTTTATATCCTTCAGATATTTTTTCTATACTAGTGACCTTTGAGTTTAATTTAAATTCAACTCCATTTTCTGCAGCATTTTCTGCTAAAGCTATTGTCATTTCATATGGACTAACTATTCCAGAGGTTTTTACATTTAAAACTCCAACTATTTTTTTATTTAAATTAGGTTCAATGTTTAAAGCTTCTTCTCTAGTTAATATTTCAAGGCCTTCAACTCCAAGCTTTTCTCCATTTTCTTTTAAACTTTCTAAAGTCTTCATCTCTTCATCTGAAAAAGCTAAAATAAATGCACCATTTCTTTTAAAAGGAAATTGTAAATCTCTTGATAAATCATCAAAGATTTTATTTCCTTCTATGTTTAATTTAGCTTTTAAAGTACCTATTTTTTCATTATAGCCTGCGTGTACTATACCACTGTTTCCCTTTGATATTCCCTCTGATACATCACTATTTTTTTCAACCACTAAGACATCTAAGTTATATTTTGATAATTCTCTAGCTATAGAGCATCCAACTACTCCAGCCCCTATTACTATAATATCTCTCATACCGTATCTCCTTTTAAAACAAATTTTACTTTAATAAAAGATTATATTTTCCAAGTTAACAACACTTTTACTAATAACTTTATATACCTAAAACTCTCCCTAGCTTTAAACGGAATTTAATAAAATATATTAAGCTTGTCTACAATTTTAAAGTACAAATTTTCTTATAGCCTCTGCAACGCCTCCATGCTTATTGTCTGATGTTACATAGTTTGCAAACTCTTTCACTGAATCTATAGCATTTCCCATGGCAACACCAGTTCCAGCCCAAGTTATCATTGATAAATCATTTTCGCTATCACCTATACACATTACTTCCTCTTGAGAAACACCTAAATATTTTGCAAGCATTTGAACAGCTTCTCCCTTTGAACTTCCCTTTTTCATTATTTCAAAGTTATCATCCCAAGAAGAAACAACTTCTAAATCAGTTGTACAAGCTATTAATTCTTCTTTTGCTTCTTTTAATTTATCTTTAAATTCTTTTTCTACACAAACACCCTTTAATATTTCTCCCTTATACTTTTTGAATGCTTCATCTAAATCCTTAACAACCTCTAATCTCACTTGTTTATCTTTAGGTAAAGTTTTATTTAAAACCTTATAAACATGATTTTCTGGTAATTCTACTGTTGAAACAATTCCCCAGTTTGTAGTTACATATGTAAATAAATTATTTTTCTTAGTTATTATATTAAAATCCTCTAAATCACTTTGTTTAAGAGGATTATTATATATTTCTTCGTCATTTACTCCTCCAATATAAGCTCCATTACTAGCTATAATTGGAGTTTTTAAACCTATTGTGTCTGAGTACATTCTTGCACAATCATAAATTCTTCCTGTGGTTATGGCTACTATTGCTCCCTTTTTTACAGCTTCTTTTATTGCCTTTTTATCTTCTTCTGCAACATTTTGCTGATCCATAAGTAAAGTACCATCCATATCGATGCATATTAATTTTATACTCATACTAAACACTTCTTTCTTTTGTATATTATTTCTTTCTGCATTTTTATTATAAATCCACGCCATAAATAAGTTAAATACTTGTTTTTTATAATTATAATAATATTTTACTTATATATTTAATAATAAAAATAAATTGATTATATAAAAAAATATAGAAATTATTTAAAACTTCTATACTTTTATTTTATTTCAACATCTTCAAAAATTGTGTTTGCAGTTGTCCATTGTTGAAACTTAATCTTTACTACTAGCCCATATAGACCAAAAGTTATTACAATGAGTATCCACCAAAATAGCCAATGGCCTATTAACTCCTTAGGGTCACCTATAAATTTTAATCTTTTCCCACAAATAACTGTATGTTTACAAGTAGCTTCATACTTCATACAAATAATCCATGGGTATGCCAATCCTAAAGTGAATATTCCTAATAATAAACATTTCAAATGATGAACAATTGAATTTTTAAATGTATTATCAAAATATGAGTCATATTTTTCTTTATTTAAAATAATTGATGATTTATATGTCATCTTAATTCTCCTTTCTTTTATTAATATTCTTTCTTACCTAAACTTACAGATTTTCTAAATATATTATAATTTATTTAGAAAACTTATCAATAAAATCTAATTATTAATATTTTTAAAATATATTTAAATATAAATCATATGAAAAATATATAATTAAATATTAATCAATGTCTTAAAATTAATGCATATATGTAAAAAGCATAGAAAACTTTTTAAGTTCTCTATGCTTATTTATTTACCTAATATTATTTTATTTCTGTACAGCTTGGAGTACCCTCTCTACCGATACCATTTTCTTTATTTATCTAATATTATTTTACTCCCTGCTCAAAAGCAAAGAATTTATCTTCATCATATTTCTTTCTAATCTCTCTTAGCTTGTCCTTGTTTTCTCCATAATATTCTTCTTCATAATCCTTAAGGTCTTTAAAAGGAAAGTTTATAAATGATCCAGTAGTTATGCTTTCTATGTATTTAAAATTATTTTTAATCCATTTTATATTTTCTTCTGCAAAGATATCATCTTCCCAAACAGATTGTATTCCCATAATAAATCTTGCATCTCTATAGTAAAAAGCTGATGAATTTTTATGAATATCTTTTACTGCGCCACCAAGTCCATAAAAGGATATGGCAGTATAATATGCTCCCTCTGCTCTATTTGAAACTATATCTATAAGTTTCTCTATTTCACAGTTATCATAATCTCTAAATACAAATCTTCCTGTTGATTTGTATTTTTCATAAGGAGGATGACTATATTCAATCTTTCTATTAGCTTCTAAAACTCTCATATAACTTAAATTAAAATTAACCCTTGTTGGTAACTTAAATGGAAGTAATATTTCATTAGCTTCTTCTTTATGTCCATAAAATAATCCTGTAATCTTAACTCCAATTCCCTTATCCTTTGAATTGTAGATAGCTGTTTTTAAGTTCATTCTCCTATCTAAGTTCTTGAACTTTTTTTGTAATGTTCTTATTACATAAACAAGTTCTTCTTTTTCCGCATTAGGGTAATCTATATCTATTAAAGTTGCCATTTCTATTTTTTGAGGAATTTTAAAGGTCATTGAAATAACTACTCCAAAATTTCCACCTCCACCCCCTTTGGCAGCCCAGAATAAATCAGAATTATCATATTCATTAGCTATAACAATTTTCCCTTTGCTATTTATAAACTTTACTTCTAGAAGATTGTCGCATCCAAGCCCAAGTAATCTACTTGAATATCCCCAACCTCCACCAAGAGCAAAGCCTACAACACCAACTGTAGGGCATCCCCCTCCTGGAAATGGATATCCTAAAACACCTAAGGCTTCATATATTTCTTCATTTTTAACGCCACCTTCTATAGTAACTTTCATATTTTCTTCATCAATGATTATATTATTCATTTTACTTAAATCTATTACTAATACATCATTTCCTATGGAGTATCCTTCATAGTTATGACGTCCAACTCTTATTCTAAATGGAATATTATTTTCTTTAGCCCATTCTAAAGCATTTTTTACATCATCAATATTATTACAAAAAACTATCCCTAAAGGATATTTTTTTATAGCTCTATTCCAAGATTCTATACTTTTTTCATACTCTATATTTTCTCTAGTTACTAAATCACCAGTAAATTTAGAAAAATCAACCTTTTCCATACTCTCACCTTCTATAATAAATACTCTATTTAATGATGATATCATAAGTTCTTTATTTATAAAATAAAAAAAATAAGTGAAAGATTATAACTTTAGTTAATTTAACTAAATTAATCCTTCACAACTTAATTTATATAAGAGAGATTTCATTTAAATATATTTGTTATCTATAACCATGTAATTAAACTTCTTATGTTTTTCTAAGAACTCTTATAGTTAACCTAAAAAATTCTTTCCTTTATCATCATATGTTTATTATTACAAGTTAATCATTCCCACAAATTATAAAATTAATTATAAATCAGTTGATTCTTCCCAGTTTATATTACAATCAAATACCTCTGATTTATAAAAATCATCATTTTCCTCAATCATTTCAATAAGCATTTTAGCAGCATATTTTCCCTCTTCATAAGTTGGTTGATCTATTGTAGTTACAGATGGACTTGCATACATTGTCCAATCCCATTTATCGAATCCAATTATTCCAACATGATTTGGAACATCAAATCCTTCCATTTTTACAGCCTTAAAAACCTTTTGAAGTATTTTACCATTTATAGCAAATATAACAGTTTTCTTATTATTGCTTATATTTATTTTAAGCATCTCAGCAATTTCATCAACCTCTGTATTTTCATTTATAATTTCAATAAAACTTTTGCAATTTATCTTATTTACAGCATCTTCAAAACCAGTTTTTCTTTCCATTCTTGCTGCTAATTTATCTGGAGCTTCTGTTACTAAAATAAACTCTTCATATCCCTTTTCAGCTAACTTTAAAACTGCTTCATAGACTATTTCGTAGTTATTGGTTTTCACCCATTTTCCAGTGTACCTTGAAGAAACACTATCTAATACTACGATTTTCTTACCCTTATTTTTTATTGCTGGATATAACTTGTCAAAATTTTTAGTAGGTTGAACTATAAAGCCATCAACCCCCATATCTAGCATCTTTTTAAAATACTCTTCTTCATTGTAATAATCTAAATTAGTGCTACCTACTAATATTTGATAACCCTTTCTTCTAGTAATCTCCCCAATTCCTTTAACTATATTACTACTAAAAGGATTTGTTATATCTGCAACTACAACACCTATTAAATTTGATTTTTTTAATTTTAAACTTCTTGCCATTATGTTTGGACTATAATTTGTTTCTTCAATAACCTGTTCTATTCTTCTTTTTGTATCCGGGGACATTTTATCAAATTTACCATTTAAATAAAATGATACCGTAGTTTTTGAAGTTTTAGCTTTTTTAGCAATATCATTTATGGTTAACTTAGCGCCTTCATTTACCACAATTTACCTCCTTATAAAAAATAGTTATTTATCTTATGCTTTCAAACGAATTATTTCTCTCTTGTCTTTAACTCTATGCACAACAATAACCTTACCATATAAAGCCAAATCGTCATACATATATACCTTAGCCCCTTTAAATGTTTCTTTATTAAATATTATAACAGTATAACTCTCATTTTCGTTTATTACAAATTCTTTAGTTATTGCCATACTTGAATCAATTTTTTCTTTTGAATTATATTGTACAATACTAGGATCATTCATTTCTATACTTTTTAAATTCTGCCCTAAAATTATATCATAGTTCACAAGGTTATTTTCAAAAGCAGTTTTTGTTACTATCTTTTTGCTATTATTTATACTATTATAGTTTTTCGAAATTAAAGAATTTGCTATATATTTCTTATCTACATTATTATTATAAATTTCAATTTCACTTTCTTTATTTATACATCTAAAATAACCATCTTCTTCAATTACTTTAACCCTATCATCTAAATTATAATAATTTTTGCATATATGCTTTCCACTACATCTTATATCATTAACTATTACCCATATATCTGGAGATATAATTAGTAGCTTTCTAATAACTGTATATGGAGTTCCATCACTTAAAGTAGCTAAATAAGCCATTTCAGCATAAGATATATTATTCTTTTCACAAAAATAATTTTTCATAACATCTGGATACTTATCATATTTCCATGAATTCTTAGGAATAGCAAAAGGCGATTCATCAATTACAGATACATTGTGTGCCTTATAAGATTTCAAATATTCTCTTAAAACATCATTTTCAACATAAGTGTATCTACCTGAATCTATTAAAAATGGTTCTCCACCATAATGGATTGAAAAATGACATAAATCTGAATGTCCATGTCCACTTCCAAGGGTACCATTTTGTAAATAAGTAAAACTTGCTTCATTATCCCATCCACTTCTTATATAAATATTGCCAGAGTCTATAAATGACTTATTAAGTTTTGTAATTTCCTCTGAATCCATATTTGTATATTTTAAAAATCCATCTCTTCCAAATAACAACATACTGCTTAAATCCATATTTTCATATGCTCTGAATTTTAAATTAGAATCATTAAATAATATAGATGCCCTAAGAAGAACATCTCTAATATCACTTCTGTCACTGTCCCCTTGAGCAACTTGAATTGAATTTGAATCTCCACAGTAAACTAAATATTTAGCCATAGAATGTATTTTTTCTAAGAACTCCTCATCTAAATCAACATTAAAATACTTAACATAGTGTATAGTTGCCATAGAACAATTTAGTACTTCAATATGATACATTACAGACTGCTCCCAATGTGAACCATCTTCTAAAACTTGAAGATTTATTTCCCTGTATAGTTCCTCAAGTGCCCACTTATATAATTCCTCATCCTCAATAAATTCTTTTAACCATAGTGAGCAAGTAATTATTGCTGTTGTCTGTAATACTCCCCAATTGCTAAGAACATATTTATCAATATAAGATTTTTTCAAATACTCTAATTGTTCTTTTATACTAGAAATTATTTTTAATATTTCTTCATCTTCTAATTTATTTTCATGAATCAAGTGTAAAAGAGACTTCATCCAACTAAAACATCTTATTCCAGTATCTATTGTTCTTATTGTTGGTCCTCCACACTCCTTTATTTCATTCTTTTCAATCCAATTAAATATTAATTCCTTTAACTTATCTAAATATTTTTCATCATTACTAAAATAATAGGCTGCAATTAATTTTTCAAAGTATTCATGTCTATTAAGCATAAATACCCATTCCTCATCTCCATTAGGAGTAAAGTTCCAATCTAAATCTCTATTTAAATATGGAATTTTACATTGTTCCATATCCCATTCATCATCAAATATAAAAGAATTATTAAGAATTAAATTAGAACCTATTAACTTTTTATCTACTTCATTCTTACAATTATGATTTATATAATACCTTACAAACTCAGCATCATATACTTGCATATACTCATTAACCTTTGCTTTTAATCCCTCTATTTTATTAGAATAATTACTCATAATATCTCCACCTTATAAATAAAATAAAGACCACTTATATTAAGTAGTCTTCTTTTCAAATTAATATTTTATTATCCATGAAATTCGGCATTTATGCCACTTACTCTAATAAGTATTATTTTTATTAAATATTCTGCTTTTAATTTAAAACGCCCATAATACTTTCTTTATCGATTTCTATTATAACGCCCTTTGAAATTTCTAATTTAACTATATTATTGTTTATTCCTTTAATTATCCCATATATGCCTGATATAATAATAACCTTGTCTCCTGGTTTTAATTTTGATAAATAAATGTCTCTAGCCTTTTCTTGCTCTTTCATTCTTTTTTTGTGTATCATTGGTGAAACAAAAGATATTATAATAGTATATGTAGCCAGTACTAATATTATTAACCAAAGCACTCTATCATTCATAGTTAACCAACTAAGTCCTTTCTACAAATAACTGATGACATTTCAGGTAATTTATTTAAAGCTTCTTCAATAACTCCTCTATGATTTTCATTGTTTTCTAATACTAATGTATTCATAACAACTTCTAAAATACAAGCTACTGAAACTCCACCAACAACATATTGATTTTCTGATTTTTCATTTAATAATATTTCTCTTGATGTTATTTGGAAAGGTGCTCCCCCTGTTATATCTGCAAAAACAATTAGATCATTATTATCTTCTATGTAGTTTTTAACTTTAACAGTAAACTCATCATGAGTTAATTCTCCATTTAAATTTATTGCATCAATATTTTCTTCTACTCCAGTTAGTAATTTTATTACTGATTTTATCCCAGTTGAATATTCTCCATGTCCTACTACTAATATTTTCATCTCTTAATACTCCTAATCTTAATTTATTTTAGAGAGTAGTATTTTAAAATACTACCCTCTACACATTTACTAAGCTAAAATTTTTAAAACTGATCCTAAAATACCTACTACTATTGTTAAGATAACTAAATGGTAAGTTGTCCATTTACGTTTCTTTATAAGGTAGAATATAAGTATTGTATATAATGCTGGTAAAAGAGCTGGTGCTATTTTATCTAACATTTCTTGTATTGATACAACTTTTTCAGCTCCATCTGGCATTTGAGCTGTGTATTTATAAGCAATTTGTATTTTTGTGAAAGAAACTGCTAATCCTGATATAACAGTAACACCGATCATACTAGCTACAGCAGAGATTTGAGCCATTTTTTCACTTAAAACATCTATAATACTAGTTCCTAATTTATAACCATATATACCTGTTAATAATTTAATTGTTAATAATATAGCGTTCATAGCTACAAAGAATAATATTGGTCCAGCTATTAAACCATCTTGAGCTAAACTAGCTGCTATTGTTGAGAATAATGGTGCTAAACAGAATTGTGAAAGTGAATCACCTATTCCTGCTAGAGGTCCCATTAATGCAAGTTTTATTGTTCTAGCCTCTTCAGATGATCTTCCTGAGTCAAGCATTACTAAATGTAAACTTGTGATGAAAGGAAGAAAGTGAGGGTTAGAGTTAAAGAATTCTACGTTTTCACCTAATGCTTTCTTAAAGCCTTCTTCATTATTTCTATAAATTTTCTTTAAAGCAGGATATAGTATATTTGCATATCCTAATCCTTGATAGTTACCATAGTTAAATCCATTCTGTAAAAAGAATGCTCTAAGAGATGTTTTTATATAATCACTTTTGGTTAATACTCTAGATTCCACCTTCAAATACAACCTCCTCATCATTACTATCGCTTGAATTGTTAGAATTATTTCCTCTGAAATGTTCTATTAAAGCGAATATTGCTCCTACAAAAGCTACTCCCATTACTGGTAAGTTTAAGTATCCTATACATACATATCCTAATAATACAAATGGTATAAGTTCTGTTTTTGCCATTATTGATAATATCATTGCAAATCCTATTGCTGGTAACATTTTACCCGCTACTGATAATCCACCTATTAACCAAGCTGGTATCATTTCTACTGCTGCTTGTAATCCAGTTGTACTAAATGCTCCTGCAAATCCAATAATAAATCCTACTATAGCGAATACCCAAATAGTTGCATTAGCACCTATTTTAAATTTAATCCAGTTTCCTTCTTCAATACCCTTATTTGCAAATTGAGTTAAACCTGTTGCAAATGTATAAGTTGCTGTAATTAAGAATTGGAAAGCTACTGCGAATGGAAATGATAAAGCAAGTGCAGTTGCTGGATCCATTCCTTGACCTTTCATAGTAATTGCCATTAATGTACCTATAATTCCTGGTCCCATTGGGTTTGGTGGCACTGTTCCACCAGCTCCTACTCCAAAGCCCATGAAAGCTATTTCTGAAACCGCCCCCATAGCTAATGCAGTTGGAATATCACCTAAAATTATTCCAACTCCAAAAGCTAGGATAATACAACGGTTTGTATAAAGTCCAAGTAACATACCTGCTAAACAAAAGGCTGTCCATAACCCTATTAAAATACATTGAATTAATGTAATTTCCATATAATATTACCTCCGCTTTTTCTAATAACCCTTATTAAATTTATTTACTATAGATATTTAGTTATATCTACTTGCATTGCTCCATCGTCACCTCTAGGTGTTGTTTTTGTATTAAACTTAACATTATACTTTTCTGATAATTCTCTTAATGCATCTTTATCTTCTTTTCCTAAGAAAATTGAACGAGTAACTTGCTCTTTACCTTCAGCATTGTGTATATTTCCTATGTTTATTTCTTTAACTGGTACTCCACCTGCAATTAGTTTTAATGCATCCTCTGGAGTTTTACAAACTAAGAAGATTTTTTGTTGTGGTGATGCTTTGTGTATTAACTCACAAGTTTTTTGTATTGAGAAAAATCTCATAGCTATTGATTTTGGTACAACAGTTTTCATTAATGTTTGTTGTATTTTATCTTCACTAGCAATATCGTTTGCAACTATTACAGTATTAACTCCTAATGAATTTAACCACATTTGTCCTTGTCCATGAATTAATCTTTCATCAATTCTCATCATTTCAATATTTACGCCCATTTTTCAACACTCCTTTTTACCAATAAAGGTTCCAATCTTTATAAAATCTTATTAAGGCTTCTAAGAAGAAATAATCTCCCCATATGTTTCCTTCATCTACACCTTTTCCTGAATGCCATGAATATACTCCATGTAATAAAACCGGTTTTCCAGGTTCTATTTCAGGATTCATATAATTTTCCATTAATGATCTTAAAATATTATGCATTGCATATTTATATACTTCTTTATTTTCGTCAACTTCTGGTAAATATTTATTCATTTCATGCATACCACAAACAGCTATTGCTGCTGCTGAAGAATCCTTTGAATGATCATCACCATCATTGAAAATCAAATCCCAATAACAAACGTTATCCTTAGGTAATCTATTTAAGAAATAATTAGTCATCCCCTCATAAAGATTAAAACAACTTTCATTTCTTGTATATCTATAATTTAATGGAATACCATAAACTCCCCAAGCTTGTCCTCTAGCCCAAGCTGAATCATCACTATATCCTTGTCTAGTAACTCCTCTTAAAGGTTTTCCAGTTTCATTATCCATATAGAATGTATGGAATGCAGATGCATCATCTCTTATAACATTATTACAAGATGTAACAAAATGTTTATTTGCTATGTTTCTATACTTTGCATCTCCTGTTTCATCACTAGCCCAGTATAATAATGGTATATTTAATAAACAATCTATTATAAATCTGTAGTGATCTTTGCTACCTAGCTCTCCCCAAGCTTGAATAAACTCACCTTTTTCTTGGTATCTAGAAATAAGTTTATTTGCAGCTTTTATTGAAGCTTCTCTTGCATCCTCAGAGCCTGTTAATTTATAACCACTTACTGTAGCTAATGAATATAAGAATCCTAAATCATGATGATCTAATTCTATATCTTTTTCCACTCTGTTTTTAAAAGATGCAACATTTTTATCTGCTAACTCTCTATATTTTTCATCTCCTGTGTACTCATAAGCAAGCCATAATAAGCCTGTCCAGAATCCATCAGTCCACTCTATATTTTCTATAATTCCATACTGATTATTTTTTGTTGCTGATGATGGAAATTTTTCTTTGAAATATTCCATATTAGCATCTATTTGTTTTAATCCATATCATCAAAAGTTTTATTTTCTCCACACATACCCCATATAAATGTGTAATTGCTTGTACCTACTCCAGAATGTATTGACCAACTTGGTGATATTACACACTCTTCATTCTTAACAACTAAATGTCTTGTTTCTGTAGGTTCTCCCATTARGTGGAATACTCTTGTGTCTTCGTCCATATCGAAGTAGAAGTAAACTTCCATTCTTCTTTCATGTGTATGGCAAGGCATTGTGTTCCAAGCATTTCCTGGTTCTAACATTGTTARTCCCATTAATAATTGACAACTTTCACATACATTTGGATGTACATATTGATATATTGTTCTCTTGTTTAATGTTTTGTTGTCTCCTAATCTAACTGGATTAGCCTTTTCTATATCAATCTTAACGGTTTCATATTCCTTATGAGCTGGTACTGAGTTAACATATAACTTTGCTGGTTCTTCTGGATTTACTGATTTAAAGCTTACTTCTTTATTTCCTTTTCCAACATACAAACCATCTTTTTCTTTTAATTCATACTCAGTTCCATCAATAGTTACGATAGCTTTTCCGCCTATATTAATTATTCCTAGCTCTCTTCTTTCTAAGAAATAATCAACACCCATCTCTTTACCAGCTTCTAATTTAAGCTCTTTATAAACCGGTTTTATTCCTCCGAAAATTATTCTATCTACATGACTATATACAAGTTCTATTTGATCATCTTTAAATATGTCTTCAACTAAGTAATTTTCTCTTAATTCCTCAGTATCATATCTTTTTGAGTCCCTTGGATTATTAGCATATCTAGTTCTCATAATTTCCTCCCACCTTTTATTAAAACGTTTTACATAAACTGTTTTACTAACTTATATTTTTATTATATTATCCTAAAATATTATTGTCAACGTTTTCTTTTTCTTTTTATAGTTTTTTTACAACATTTATACTTCAATAATATTTAATTACATTTATAGAAAATTTATCTATTTACACTACCTAAATTCTTATTATTAATTAGATCTAAAACCTCTTCCTTTGAAGAAATACTTACATCTCCAAGCTGAGTTTGTTTTAATACTGCAGCAGCTGTTCCAAACTCTATAACATGGGATAAGTCCTCCCCTTTATTTTCAATTAGAGTTCTTATAACCCCTGCGGCAAAAGCATCTCCTCCACCAATTCTTGAAATCATACTAAAATCATATTTTGAGGATTTATATACTCTTTCCCCATCATAAAACACGCCTTGTAAAGTATGATAATTATATGGTGTTCCAGACCTTAAGGTAGTTACTATATTTTTAACTTTTAAATCTTCAATTGTATATCTAAATCTTTCAATAAAATCCTCATCTGAAAGTTCTGTAGTTGATGCATCTAAAACCTTAAAAGGCTCATCCTCTCTATTTAACCAACCAAAGCATAAATAGGCATCTTGGACTACAGGCTTCATTATTCTAACAAACTCCTCATAACTTTCAAACAATTTTGATCTATAGTTTAAATCAACACTTATCTTTATACCTCTTTTTTTAGCCTCATTAACTAATTTAAGGGCAACTTCACTTACTTCTTCAGATAAACCAAAAGTTATTCCAGATATATGTAATAACTCAACATCTTTAAATAAGCTTTCAACATCTATATCTTCATATTGTAACTCAGTAATTGAAGAATGTTTCCTATCATAAACAACCTTAGCTTTTCTAGCAGAACATCCTTCCTCATAATAGTATAGTCCAAGCCTATCCCCTTTTGAAATTATGAAATCACAATCAACATATTGTGATTTCAAAAAAGATTTCGCAAAGTTTCCAATTTCATTATCAGGTAAAGCTGTTAATACTCTAGTTTCAATTCCTAAATTACTTAATCCTACTGCCACATTTACTTCGGCTCCACCAAAACACACATTAAAGCTATTTGCTTGTCCTATTTTATTGTTGTTTGGAGGAGTTAGCCTCATTAACATTTCTCCCAATACTAAAACTTTCTTCATTCTCTAACCTCGTTGCATACGTAATTTTTTAACACGCTCTATATATTTTCTAGTTTCTGCCTCTATTTTTGCAGGATCTTTTAGTTTTATAATAGCACTTCCAATACTAACTATATCGCAACTATTATTAAACCATTCATCCATATTTTCAAAGCTAACTCCACCAGATGCCATTACTGCAATACCTTTTATAGGAGCCTTTAAATCTTTTACTATAGTTGGCTTGAAAGCTGATCCTGGGAATAATTTTATTACGTCTGATCCACATTCTCTAGCTTCCTTAATTTCTCTTGGTGTAAAACATCCTGGAATATAAGGAATTCCATATCTATTACATAGTGTAGCTGTTTCTTTATCAAAGCTTGGACTAACAATAAATTCTGCACCTGCAAGTATTGCAATTCTAGCTGTTTCAGCATCTAAAACAGTACCTGCTCCAATAACTACTTCTTCATTCTTATCTTTAATAAGCTCTTCAATCACCTTATCTGCATTTGGAATAGTAAATGTAACCTCTATAATATTACATCCTCCCTTTATTGCAGCCTTTGCAGTTTCTATACCTTCATCTTTTGTATTGGTTCTAAGAACCAATACAAAAGCTTCATTTATTAAATTTGTTAATGTTTTTATTTTCTTTATCATCTCACTAACCACCCACCGTCTATAGCTAATATGTGTCCATTTAAGTAATCAGATGCTTTACTTGATAAGAATACAACTGTTCCCATTAAATCTGAAACTTCTCCCCATCTACCTGCTGGTATTCTTGAAAGAATTTCTTGGTTTCTAGCTTTATCTGCTCTAATTGGTGCAGTGTTAGCAGTTTTTATATATCCAGGTGCAATAGCATTTACTTGTATATTTAAATCTGCTAATTCATTAGCAAATGCCTTTGTTATTCCTGCAACTCCATGTTTACTTGCAGTGTATGGAGGAACAAATTTTCCACCTTGGAATGATAACATAGATGCTATGTTTATAATCTTACCATATCCTTGCTTAGCCATTACTTTAGCAACTGCTTGTGATAAATAGTAAACTGAATTTAAGTTTATATCCATTACAGCTTGCCAATCTTCATCTTTGTACTCAAGTAATGGTGCTCTTCTTATTGTTCCTGCATTATTTACTAATATATCTATTTTTCCAAATTCCTCTAAACAAGTTGATACAACCTTATCTCTTGTTTCTTTTTTAGTTAAATCTCCTTGTACAAATACAATTTTTCTTCCTAATGATTCAACAATATTTTTTACCTCTTCAGTATTGTTATCAAAAGTTGTTACTAAAACATCAGCACCTGCTGCTGCAAGAGCTTCTACATAAGCCATTCCTAATCCAGTGTTTCCACCAGTTACTATAGCTACTTTACCATCTAATTTAAAAAAGTCTAAAGAAAATTTCTCCATATTCATCTTAATCCTCTCCTTTTATCTTAAAATATCCATTGAGATATGATCCATATCATCAAAAGTTTTATTTTCTCCACACATACCCCATATAAATGTGTAATTGCTTGTACCTACTCCAGAATGTATTGACCAACTTGGTGATATTACACACTCTTCATTCTTAACAACTAAATGTCTTGTTTCTGTAGGTTCTC